>DILW01000073.1 GCA_002425245.1 Betaproteobacteria bacterium UBA5582
CTCGGCGGCGAGCCCGGGCTGGCCGGCCCAGCGGCGCTGGGCGTGCTTGCCGGCGGCGAGATCGGCGTCGACGATGTTGCGGATGAAATTGGCGGCGGGTGCGGGAGTCTTGTTATCGGCGGACATGGAATCGGGTCAGGGGCAGTGTGCAGAGCCACAAAGCCCCGATTTTACCAGCCACCGACCCTGGATCAGGCGTGCACGATGCCGAAAATCATGAAGTAGATCATTGCCGCCATCAGCGCCGATGCCGGCACCGTGATGATCCAGGCGGCGGCGATCTTGAATACTGCCGAGCGTTTGACCAGTTCGTGGCGGTATACCTTGCGCATCTGCTTGCGTTCGTACTTCGACAGGTCGGCCTGGGCGGTGCGTGCCTTCAGCTGGTCGAGCATTTCCTGCTTTTCCTTGACGCTGGCCTTGGTGAAGCGGTTGAGGAAGGTTTCGACCACTTCCTTGTCGGCTCCCAGATGATGTTCCTTGATTTCCTCGATCATTTGCGAATAGTTGCTCTTGAGGAATTCGCGCAGGAAACCGACGCCGAAGACGCCACCCAGTGCGATGTGCGTCGAGCTGACCGGCAGCCCGAGCTGCGAGGCGACAATGACGGTGACCGCGGCCGACATGGCGATGCAGAAGGCGCGCATCTGATCGAGTTCGGTGATTTCGCTGCCGACGGTACGGATCAGTTTGGGTCCGTAGAGCGCCAGGCCAATGGCCAGGCCGATGGCGCCGACCAGCATGATCCACAGGGGTATGCTGGCCTTGCCATGCACTTCTCCGTGGGTGACGGTGTCGGCGATGGCGGCCAGCGGCCCGATGGCGTTGGCGACGTCGTTGGCGCCGTGCGCGAAACTGAGCAGGGCAGCGGCGAAGATCAGGGGCACGGTAAACAGCGAATTGATGCTTTCCTTGCTGTTGGTCAGGTGTGCGGCACGGCGACGGATCGACTTGCCGGTCAGGAACCAGGTGGCCACACCGATGCCGGCACCGATGACACAGGCGGTCCAGAAGTCGACCTTCCATATCTTGTTCAGGCCCTTGAGGATCAGATAGGTGCTGAAGGCAAAGGCCATCAGCCCGATCAGCAGCGGCACGGTGGTTTTGGCGGCGTCGACCATGTCGGTCTTGTAGGTGATCGCGCGCTTGATCCAGAACAGGAAGCCGGCGGCGATCAGCCCGCCCAGAACCGGGGAAATGACCCAGCTGGCGGCGATCCCGCCCATCGTGCTCCAGTTGGCGGCACCCATGCCGCCGGCCGCAACGCCAGCCCCCAGCACGGCGCCGACGATGGAGTGGGTGGTCGATACCGGAGCCCCGACGGCGGTCGCGAAATTCAGCCAGATGGCGCCGGCGAGCAGGGCTGCCGTCATCATCCAGATGAAACGGTTGCTGTCGGCGATCACGCCGGGCTGGATGATGCCGCCGCGGATGGTCGACACCACGTCGCCACCGGCGATCAAGGCGCCCATGACTTCAAAAACGGCAGCGATGATGATGGCGCCGGTCATCGTGATGGCGCGCGAGCCGACCGCCGGGCCGACGTTGTTGGCGACATCGTTGGCGCCGATGTTCATGGCCATGTAGCCACCGATCATCGCGGCCACCACCAGCATGATGCCCTGGGTGCCGGTGACGCCGACGCCGAGGGCGGTGTAGATCATGATGCAGACGACGAACAGGAGCCCCATGCCGAGGCGCGCAAACTCGCGCCGGCCACGTTTGGTGGCTTTCTCGATATCGTTGAAGTCCTTGAGTTCCATGCGTTTCTCCCGGCTCGCACTGGCCGCGAGCCTTGTTCTTGTGGCGCCGTTTCAGGAAAACCGACGACGCTTGATTGCAAAAGGCGCTATTGTGGCACCGATGTTTCATTTTTGTTACCTCTATCGGTGGCCCGCAGCCAGCCCGACTTGGCCGATGATCGCGGTAGAATCCCCGGCACAGGAGGAGGAATGAACGCGATCGGATTTGCTGCTGTCGGTGCCGGTGCCGCCTTGGGCGCCTGGGTGCGCTGGGGGCTTGGGCTGGCGCTCAACCCGCTGCTCCTTGCCTTGCCGCTCGGCACCCTGGTGGCCAATGTGCTCGGTGGTTACCTGATCGGCATTGCGGTTGGCATCTTTCACCTCAATTCCGGTTTGCCCCTGGCGCTCAAATTGTTCGTGATCACCGGCTTCCTGGGCGGGATGACGACGTTTTCGACTTTTTCCGCCGAGGTCGTCGAGCGTTTGCTGGCCAATCAGCCGGCCCTGGCCATCGGACTGGCCCTGGTGCATCTGCTGGGGTCGCTGACGGCGACCTGGCTTGGCCTGCTCAGCGTCGGCGCGACCCGTATCTGGAGCTGAGTCGTTCAGCGTTCGTAGGCGGGCAGGGTCTCGATCCGGCTGTCGACCAGCGGCGTGCCAATCGTGAAGTGATAGACGCTTTGCCAGCGTGAGCCGCTCAGGCCGCAAGCTTCATGGACCGGGTCGTCGAAGAAACAGCCGATGCCTGTGCCCCTGAAGCCTGCCGCCTCCGCCTCCAGGTATAGCGCCTGGCCGACCAGCCCGGCTTCACGCAGCAATTCCCGGTAACCGTAGCCGTCGATCGCCTGGTCGTCGAACTCGCCGAGCATGCCGAGCGAAAAGGCGCTGGTCGAGGCGATGTCCTGATGGCAGGAAAGGCCGCGGGCCAGGCGTTGCATTTCCATCAATCCGAGTTCGGTCAGGCGGATCAGGCCCAGATGCTCGGGCGCCCTTGTTTCTGATTGCATCTCGGGAAAGCGGGCGCGAACTGCTTCAGGCAGTTCCCGGGCCGCGGTCGGGGTGCGCGGTAACAGGTAAATGCCGGGAGAGAGTCCGTCGACACGCAGCACGAAGAGCAGAAGGTGGATGCGCGATGGGCCTTCCTGGGCTCCGAACGGGGGCATCGGGCGCGGCAGCACGGCATCCAGCATGCGGAAGAAGGCTGCCTCGGGCAGGCTGCACTTCGGATCAAAACGCTGGCCGCTGCGCCGTTGGCGGATGATCCGGACGGCCCCGCCGTCACCCGGGTGGGGGGTGAGCGCGGGCAGCGGGTGAAATTGCGCGGGCGCGTGGGCCGGAATCTGGATGCGGCTGGCCGCCGCCGCTTGATCGATCACCGGCCAGCGGTAGCCGGGGGAGGGGTCGATACGGCTTGGTCGCCCCTGCCAGGCCACCCGCTCAAGGCCCTGGCGCAAACTTGCCAGCGACGGATGTGGATCGAGCCCGGGGGCGTCGATGGTCACCAGGATTTCAGCTTCTTCCGTTTCGGTGAAGGCGTATCGCGACGGCGGAAAATCGTCGCCTCGGTCCAGACCGAGGAGGTGGCTGAGGTTCTCGCTGCTGACGGCAAGTGGCTTGATCGTCCAGCCCAGTACGGCAGCAGCGTAGGCCAGTGCGCCGAGGGCATGACCGACATCCAGTTGGCAGTAGCGAAAGGCGCGTTCGCCGTATTTCCAGGCCTCGCGCCACATGATGCTGCTCAGTCCGATTGCCAGCCGGGGTTGTCCCATCGCTGGCGGGGTCAGCGCGCGTCCTTCGAGCGCATGGCGCTCCGGGTCGTAATGGTGCACGCCGTCGGGAACACCGGGCAACCCGCCCGCCAGGATCCAGGCTTCGACCGGGTGCAGGTTGCCCGACGAAGGATTGCAGCGCAGTGCCCAGCGACTCGACCCCCAGCGTTTCCAGGCGGAGATGGCAAACGACAATTCAAGCAGGGCGCCAAGGCCGTTCAGGTCGGCGGCGACCTCTCTGGCGGGGGGCGTCGGCAGTTCGGCGAAAGGTCGCTCGAAACGGTCAGCGCTCAGCGGTAGTTCAAGTCGCGGGGCACCGGGATAGTGCCGGAAAGCGGCGGGCTGGGCATCCCAGTCGAGCAGGCCGGGGCCTTCGGCAAAAGCTTCGAAACGGTGTTTGGTGCGAGCGTGATAGACGCGCAGTGGGGTGAGCTGAAGGTCCGGCACGATGGCTGTCTTTCCTTGCTTGATTGATTATGCATGGGAATGCTGTATGCCTGTTTCAAGTCCTGGCGCTGAAGGCATTGGCATTTTCCCGGCGGAAAAGTTCAACGATCGGGCGAAAAAGGGGGCACCCCGGCCTTCCCCCAGGCCGGGATCGGTCTTTCCTTGCCGGGGAGGCAGCTAGACCTTGAAGCGGGCTGTTTCGGCACTCAGGCTGCGGGCCGTGTCGAGCAGCGATTGCGCGGCCTGGGCGGTGCTGCGCATGCTGTCGCCGGTGTTCTCCACCTGGTTGGCGATGCGCTCTACCTGTTGTGCCAGCGAGGTGCTGGCTTCGCTTTGTTCGCGGGTCGAGGCGGCGACATCGCGGACCAGCCCCTGGGCTGCGCGCGAACCTTCGGCGATGCGGTGCAGCAGTTCGCTCGTTTCGCCTGCGGTGACGCGCGCCTGTTCCGCTTCCGGCAGGGCGGCGTCCATGACCCGGGCGGCGTTCAGCGTTTCGCTCTGAATCCGGTCGACGACGCCGGAGATTTCCAGGGTTGCTTTTTCCGTGCGTTCGGCAAGTACCCGGACTTCGTCGGCGACGACCGCGAAGCCGCGGCCTTGTTCGCCGGCACGGGCGGCTTCGATGGCGGCATTGAGCGCGAGCAGATTGGTCTGGCCGGCGATATCCTTGATCACCGAGGCAATGCGCGCGACTTCCTGGGTGTTGGCTGACAGCGAGCGGACCTTTGCAGCGGCTTCGCCGACGGTTCCGGCCATGGTCGCGATATTGGCGGCGACGGTTTCGACGCTGCGTTCGCCCTGGCTGGCGAGTTCGGCGGCGCCGCTGGCGTGCTCCTCGGTCTCGCCGGCATTGCTCGAGACATGGGTGATCGAGACGGTCAGCTCCTCCATCGCCGCCGCCATTGTCTGCGTCGCGTCGGTCTGGGCCGAGGCGGCGTCGGCGACACGGGCCGAGGTGTCGGAAATTTCCTGGGCAGCACCTGCCACCTGGGTGGCGTTTTGCGAGATGTTGGCCATCATCCGGCGCAAGCTCTCGACAAGTTGGTTGAGTTCACCGAGCAGGCTGCCGGGCACGGTGCGCTCAATCGAGACGGTAAGGTCGCCGGCTGCGACCTTGCTCATCGTAGCCACCGCCACCGCTGGTTCGCCGCCGATCTGGGCGAGCAGCGAGCGTGCCACCCACCAAGTGATGCCGCCGACGACCAGCAGGATTAGAGTGATGACGATGCCGGCGTTGCGCAACTGCTGGTAGAACAGCGCATCGAGGTCGTCGATGTACAAGCCGGTGCCGATCACCCAGTCCCAGGGAGCAAAGTGCTCGACGCGCTGGAGTTTGGGCACCAGTGCTTCGCTACCCGGTTTTGCGGTCTGCGTTTCGGTAAAGCCGGTTTTGTCGAGCGCGGTCTTGACCAGATCGCGGACGGTGTAATTGCCCTGTTTGTCCTGGCGGTCCCAGTGACTCTTGCCGACATACTCGGGGCGGATCGGGTGCATCACGCCCATGCCCTTGCTGTCATAGACGTAGAAATATTCCGGCCCGAGGTAGCGCATGCCGCGCAGTGCATCGCTCGCATGCTTCTGAGCCTGTTCCCGGCTGAGTTCGCCCTTGGCCTCCTGCTCCTGGAACGCCTTGATCGTGCTGGTGGCGATGTCGATGGCGGCGTTCAGGGTTGCCTTGCGGTCTTCGAGCAGTTGTGCGCGCAGGTGCAGGACCTGGAAGGTGCCGAGCAGGATCAGGCCGAGCAGGGCGACCAGGACGGACAGGGTGAGTCGTCCCTTCATGCTGGAAAAGCTGAACAAATTCATGATTTTGTCTCCGTTATGTTGCTGATTTTTCAGCATTGTGTTTTCTGGAGGCCAGAGTATGAGCTCCCAATTAACCTGTCTATAAGTGATGCTACTTAGAGGGTGTGTCCGGCAAATGACGCGGCTTGTGCCGGCCAGACGTCGCCGCCGGGCGAATATAATTCGCCCCCATGTCTGCCAACTTCCGCAAGCCCGCGTCGCGCGACGACGTTTCCCTGTCCACCCTGACCGCCGATGCCCGCCGCCTGCGCGCGCTGCAGCGCGAACTGCCACGGTCGACCGGCGACAAGCGGCAAAAACTCCAGGCTGATCTGGAGAAGTTGCTCGCCACGTCACAGGCCGCCGTTGCCGAACGGCGCGGCAAACTGCCGCAACCGGAATTTCAGCCCGACCTGCCGGTCAACGAGCGGCGCGACGAAATCGCCAGGCTGATCGCCGACAACCAGGTGGTCATCGTCTGCGGCGAAACCGGTTCGGGCAAGACGACGCAGTTGCCGAAGATCTGCCTCGATCTCGGCATCGGTGCCCGTGGCCTGATCGGCCACACGCAGCCGCGCCGCCTCGCCGCGCGTTCGGTGGCGACGCGCCTCGCGCAGGAGTTGAAGACCCAGGTCGGTGCCGGTGTCGGCGTGAAAATCCGCTTCCACGACAAATCGACGTCGGAGAGCTGGGTCAAGCTGATGACCGACGGCATCCTGCTCGCCGAGTCGCAAAGCGATCCCTACCTGAACGCCTATGAGGCGATCATCATCGACGAGGCGCACGAGCGCAGCCTGAACATCGACTTCCTGCTCGGCTACCTGAAGCAGTTGCTGCCGCGCCGGCCGGACCTCAAGCTCATCATCACCTCGGCGACCATCGACGCCGAGCGCTTTTCGCAGCATTTCAACGGTGCGCCAGTGATCGAGGTGTCCGGGCGCCTGTACCCGGTCGAAGTGCGCCATCGCCCGGTCGAGGACATCGACAAGAAGGATGACGAGCGCGACCTCTACGACGCCATTGTCGACGCCGCCGACGAACTGGCCCGCGTTGGCTCCGGCGACATCCTGGTCTTCCTGCCCGGTGAGCGCGAAATCCGTGAGGCGGCAGAGGCCTTGCGCAAGCATGCCCTGGCTCGTCCGGGCTTGAGCACCGCGCATGCGCCGGAAATCCTGCCGCTCTTCTCGCGCCTGTCGGCTTCCGAGCAGGACCGCATCTTCAAGCCCTCGGGCGGCCAGCGGCGCATCGTGCTGGCGACCAACGTCGCCGAAACCTCGCTCACCGTGCCGGGCATCCGCTACGTCATCGACACCGGCCTGGCGCGGGTCAAACGCTACTCCTACCGCAACAAGGTCGAGCAGTTGCAGGTCGAGAAGATTTCGCAGGCGGCGGCACGTCAGCGCGCCGGCCGCTGCGGCCGGGTGGCGGCGGGCGTGTGCATCCGCCTCTACGACGAGGCCGATTTCAACGCCCGGCCGCCGTTTACCGATCCGGAAATCCTGCGTTCCTCGCTGGCCGGCGTCATCCTGCGCATGAAGTCGCTGCGCCTGACCGATGTCGAGAGCTTCCCCTTCATCGAGCCGCCGCCGGCCAAGGCAATCAGCGACGGCTACGCGCTGTTGCAGGAACTCGGCGCGCTCGATGATGAAAACCGCCTGACCAAGGTCGGCGAGGCGCTGGCGAAACTGCCGCTCGATCCGCGCATCGGCCGCATGCTGGTCGCCGCGCGCGATCTCGGTTGTCTGAGCGAAGTGCTGGTCATCGCTGCCGGGCTGTCCACGCAGGACCCGCGCGAGCGGCCGCAGGAACGCCAGCAGGCGGCGGACGAGAAGCACAAGCTGTTCGCCGACGAGAAGTCCGAATTCCTGAGTTGGGTCAAACTCTGGCAGTGGTTCCAGAACGCCGTCGAGCACAAGAAATCGAACAAGTCGCTGGTCGATACCTGCCACGCGCACTTCCTCTCCTACCTGCGCCTGCGCGAATGGCGCGAGGTGCATGGCCAGTTGCACGCGATGGTCGCCGAACTGGGCTGGAAGGAAAACGACCTTCCCGGCACCTACGACGCCATCCACATGGCGCTGCTCTCTGGCCTGCTCGGCAACATCGGCTGCAAGTCGGACGAATCCGGCTACTACCTCGGTGCGCGCGGCATCCGTTTCCTGATCCACCCGTCGTCGCCGCTGCAGAAGAAGGCCGGCAAGTGGATCATGGCTGCCGAGATCACCGAGACGACGCGCCTGTTTGGTCGTTGCGTCGCCCGTATCGAGGATGCCTGGATCGAGAAAGTGGGCGCTCACCTGATCAAGCGCCAGTACTTCGATCCGCACTGGGAAAAGAAGGCGATGCAGGTCGCCGGCTGGGAGCGCACGACCCTCTACGGGATCGTCATCAACCCCAAGCGGCGTATCCATTACGGCCCGCTGGCGCCGGCCGAGGCGCGCGAGATCTTCATCCGTCAGGGGCTGGTTGCCGAGGAAATCGAGGAAAGCTTTGCCAAGCGCTGGCCCTTCTTCCAGCACAACCAGAAGCAGATCCGCGAGATCGAGAAGATCGAGCACAAGCAGCGCCGGCAGGACGTGCTGGTCGATGACGAGCTGATCTTTGCCTTCTACGATCATCTCATCCCGGAAGACATCCACAATGGCGCCACCTTCGACCACTGGCGCAAGACCGCCGAGCTGGACAACCCCAAACTGCTCTTCCTGGCCAAGGACGACCTGATGCGCCACTCGGCGGCCGGCGTCACCACCGAGGCCTTCCCGCACAAGCTCAAGGCCGGCGGCGTGGAGTACGCACTCACTTATCACTTCGAGCCGGGCTCGCCGAGGGATGGCGTGACGCTGACGCTGCCGCTGGCGCAGCTCAACCAGATTCCGGCGGCGCGTATGGAATGGCTGGTGCCGGGACTGATCAAGGAAAAACTGGTGCAGTTGATCAAGACGCTGCCGCAGAAAATCCGCGCCAAGCTGGTGCCGGTGCCGGAATTCGTCGAGGAATTCCTGGCCGCTGTCGAAGGCAACGACCGCAAGCTCAACCAGGGCATCATCAACCCGCTGATCGAATTCATCCTCGAAGCGCGCGGCCTGAACGCGCGCGGCTGGGCGGTGACGCCCGACGCCTTCCGCCCCGACGCATTGCCGCCGCACTTCTCGATGAACTACAAGTTGATCGACGAGCATGGCAGGCAACTCGACATGAACCGCAGCCTGGTCGCGCTGCGCGGCGAATGGGGCAGGGAAGCCAAGGAGGAATTCGCCGACCTGCACGAAACGCCGTCCGAATACACCCAACTGACCGACTGGACCTTCGGCGAACTGCCGGAGCTGATGGAAGTCCCGGTCGGGAAACAAACCGTGATCGGCTATCCGGCGCTGATCGACGACGGCGAAACGGTCAGCCTGAAAGTCTTCGACTCCGCCGAGGAAGCCGCCGACGCACACCGCAAGGGCTTGTCGCGGCTGTTCATGCTGCAGTTCAAGGAGCAGGTGAAGTACTTCGACAAGAACGTCCCCGGCCTGACCCAGATGGCGATGCAGTTCATGGCACTGGGCAGCAGCGACGACCTGAAGCGGCAGATCGTTGAGCTGACCTTCGAACGCGCCTGCCTGACCGAGCCGCTGCCGACCACGCCGGAGGCGTTCAAGGCGCGATGTGCCGAGGCCAAGGCGCGGCTCGGGCTGATCATGCAGGAAGTCTGCCGTCTGGTTGGCACCGTGCTGACCGAATGGCAGGCGGCGGTCAAGAAGCTGCCGGCGTTCAAGGCGCACGCGGCGGCCGTCGCCGACATCGAGGCGCAGTTGAAGCGGCTGATCGGCAAGACCTTCGTCGTCGACACGCCGTTCGAGCGTTTGCAGCACTATCCGCGCTATTTCAAGGCGGTTGGCGTGCGGCTCGACAAGCTGAAGGCCAACCCGGCGCGCGACGCGCAGTTGATGGCCGAGTACGCGCCGCTATGGACCAACTTCGAACGCCGCGCGATCCAGTTGGCGAAGATGGGCGCGGTCGATCCGCAGGTCGAGCAATTCCGCTGGCTGCTGGAAGAGCTGCGCGTCGGCCTCTATGCGCAGGAGTTGCGCACGCCGGTGCCGGTGTCGGTGAAACGCTTGCAGAAGCAATGGGAGGGCATTCGCAATGGCTGAAATCATGCTGGCGCTGGCGAGAACTTTCGCCAGTCTGAGGAGCGGCCGGGTCTGGCTGTACGTGCTGACGCCGGCGCTGTGCGCCCTGCTGCTCACCATCGCGCTGGCGGTGTGGGGGCTGGGCTGGCTGGCCGAGCAACTGCTTGTGCTGCCGCCGATGACCTGGCTCGCCGCCTGGGGGCTGGTCTGGCTGGCCACCTTCCTGGCCTGGCTGGGCGGCTGGCTGGCGATCTTCGCCGTCGCCTACCTGTGTGCCTCGCTGCTCGCGGCGATCGTCATCATGCCGCTGTTGCTCACGCATCTGTCGGAAACCGAGTACCGCGACCTTGCCGCGATGGGGCGCGACAGCTTCGTCGCCGCCACGGTCAACAGCCTGGGGGCGGCGCTGATCTTCATCGTCGCCTGGCTGGCGACCATTCCGCTGTGGCTGATTCCCGGCCTGTCGCTGCTCATTCCGTTGCTGCTGATGGCCTGGCTCAACCGGCGCACCTTCGCCTACGACGCGCTGTCGCTGCACGCGAGTGACGCCGAATGGGCCAGCCTGCGGGCGCAGCACAAGCTGCCGCTGTTCCTGCTCGGCCTGGTCATGGCGGTGCTTGCCCATGTGCCGGTGCTCGGCCTGCTGGTGCCGGCGCTGGCCGCGCTATCATTCGTCCATTACGGGCTGGAAGCCCTGCGCCGCGCGCGCGGCGGCGCCATCGTCAGCATTCGGGGAGAACAAGCATGAGTCGTACTTTTGGCGCCGTCATCATCGGCGACGAAATCCTGTCCGGCAAACGCCAGGACAAGCACTTCGCGAAGATCGCCGAGCTGCTCGGCGCGCGCGGCCTGCAACTGTCCTGGGTCGAATACCTGGGCGACGACCGGCAGCGCCTGACCGACACCTTCAAGCGCACGATGGCCGCCGGCGACGTCGTCTTTTCCTGCGGCGGCATCGGCAACACGCCCGACGACCACACCCGGCAGGCGGTGGCGGCGGCGCTCGGCGTCGATCTTGAACTGCACCCGGAAGGTTTCGAGGAGCTGAAAGTGCGCTTCGCCAACGAGGAAATCACCGAGCAGCGCAAGCTGCTGGTCACCTTCCCGCGCGGCGTGCGCATCGTGCCCAATCCGTTCAACCGTATCCCGGGTTTCATGGCCAACGACCACTATTTCGTGCCCGGCTTTCCGCAGATGGCACATCCGATGATCGAGTGGGCGCTCGACAGCTTCTACCGGGACGAATTCAGCGCGGTCGGCGACAAAGTCGAGAAGGCCTTCCTGCTGACCGGGCCGAACGCCTACGAGAGCGCGCTGCTCGACCTGATGGAGCGCATCGTCGCCGCCTACCCGAGCCTGCGCCTGTTCTCGCTGCCCTCGCTGGTGGGCCAGGAACGCCGGCACCTGGAGCTGGGCGTTGAAGGCGCGCCGGCGCTGGTCGAGCGGGCGATGGAGGAAATCCGCATCGAGATCGAAAAGCGAGGCATCACCTGGCGCTGGCGGGGGGACGCATGAAGCCGGCTGAACATCCCACCGCCCAGCGCACCCAGCAATTGCTCAGCGAGGCCGGACTGGCCGGCTGCGTCGTCGAATTCGAGCAGCCGACCCGGACCAGCGCCGAAGCGGCGGCGGCGATCGGCTGTTCGGTGGCCGAGATCGCCAAGTCCATCGTTTTTCGCGGCAAGGAAAGCGGGCAGGCGGTGCTGGTCGTCGCCAGCGGCGACAACCGCGTCTGCGAGCGCAAGGTGGCGGCGCTGGTTGGCGAGAAGCTCGGCCGCGCCGATGCCGATTTCGTCCGTGCGGCAACCGGTTACGCCATCGGCGGCGTCGCCCCGCTCGGTCACGCGCAACCGGTCCGCCTGCTGCTTGACCGTGACCTGCAGCGTTTTACGCAGATCTGGGCGGCCGGCGGCACGCCGTATTCGGTTTTTCCGCTGACGCCGGCAGAGCTAGCCGCGATTACCGCCGCTGACTGGCAGGACGTCCGCCAGGACTGATTTCCGGGCAATAAAAAACCCGCGACTGGCGCGGGTTTTCGGGGTTGGGGTTGGCTGGCGCCTGTTTTATTTTGCGGCGCTCTTGCGGGCGGCAGCGGTGGCGCTGCTCTTGACCGGGACAGCAGACTTGGTGGCAAACTGCATGTTGGCTTCGGCGATGTCCGACAGCTGCTTCGCCATCGAGGTCATCTGGTCGAATGCCTTGGTCGAGGCGCCGAGCATGGATTGCATGGTGGCGGCAAACACGTCACCACCAACCGGGGCCGAGGCCTTGGCCTTTTCGACGGCGCTGGCAGCGTTCTTCTGGAAGCTGCTGTACTGGCTTTCCATGACCGAGGTCACTTCCTTCTGCATTTCGGAAACCAGGTCGTACACGCTGCGCGAGTACTCCATCATCTTCTCGACATTCGGCTGGGCCAGTTCGGTGTTCAGCTTGGCGACGGCATTGGCGTCCTTGGCAGCCAGCAGTTGCTGGGTGTTGGCGACGGTGGCGTTGAAGAAGTCACGCGAGGCGGCCATGTTCAGGGCGGTCAGGCGCTCCAGGCCATTGAAGGCAGTGCGCATCAGCGCAGTCATGACTTCGGCGTTGGCTTTCTGGGCGGCGGTCAGTTGTTCGATATTCGGGTTGCTCATCATCATCTCCAGTATGGTTTTTGGTGGTACGGATGAAACAAAGCCTCCGCCCGAGGGCGGAGGCCGGAATACAGCGAATTACTTTTTCTTGGAAGCGGCGGCGGTGGCGCCGACGGCCTTGACGGTGGCGTTGGTCGCGGCAGCAACGTTGGCTTCGGCGATCTCGGCAACCTGCTTGGCAGCCTTGTTCATGTTGTCGAAGGCCGAGTTGGCGGCAGCGATGGCGCTCTTGACGGCGGCGACGGCAACGTCGGAACCGGCCGGAGCAGACTTGGCAGCCTGGTCGAGCAGACCGGCAACAGTCTTCTGGAAGTCGCTGAACTGGGCTTCGACCATCTTCGACAGTTCTTCCTGGGTCTGGGCGGAAATTTCGTAGACGCTACGCGAGTAGGCGACGGCCTTCTCGACGTTCGGCTGAGCCAGCGAAGCCTGGATCGACAGGGCTTCCTGAACGTCCTTGGCACCCATCAGGGCCTTGGCGCCGGAGACGGAATCTTCCATCAGCGAACGGGCGGTGTTCAGGTTCAGGGCAGCGATGCGCTCGGCGGAAGCCAGGGCGGTATTGGCCAGGGACAGCAGGGAATCGACGGTGGCCTTGTTGGCGGCGGCGAGTTGCTCGGGGGTCTTGAACATGGTGATCTCCAGAAAAGAAAGTGAATGCAGAACGTTGGATGCCTTCAGCGGTGCCTTGCCATTGTGATGTTGCACCGCACCATGTCCCTGATTATAGATGAGCTTGTCGACTTGTCAACAATTTTTTGTGCAGTGCACAAAAAATTTAATTTCCTTTAAAAACAGTGGCTTGTTTTACTGTAGATTGATCGTGCTGGCGCCACGTAGTTCCAGTGTCTCGCCACGCTTCTCCGGGCGTCCGGCTTCGCTACCCTTGTTCCGCGGCTGGATCACTGCCCGGACGCGCGGGGTGATTCCTGTCGCCGGGCGTGCTTCGTCGGCGCTGGCGAGGAATTTTTCGCTGACTGCGTCGTACCAGATGTAGTCGCCGCGAACCTCGTCCTCACCACTGCGAACCCTGGCCTTGTGGAACAGTTCGGCGACTTCGGTGTTGCTGTTGTACTCGATGCGTTCGGCTTCGCCCTCGACATAGTCGTCGCGGCCTTCGCGTTTCTGGCGGAAGGTCGCCTTGCCGCCCTTGGTGGCGAAGGCAGTTCCCTTCTGGAAACCGTATTGGTCCTCGGTGACGATGATGCGCTCGGCCTTGAGGACCAGCGTTCCCTTGGTGATGACCACGTCGCCTTCGAGAATCTGCTGCTTGCGGGCGTCGTCAATGGAAATGCGGTTGGCTTCGAGCAGCATGGGCTTGTCGCGGTCTGCCCGCTCGGCAAAAACTGGCTGGCTGGCAAGAAGGACAAGGGCGAGCGTGGCTAGGCGTGTGGTCATGGTTTGGCTCGGGGGGCAAGGTATTGGCCGCGGACTTGCGATTTCAGAACGAAGGTCGACGCATTGTTGTCGATTCTGGCACCGACGCCGGATATCCGCGACGAGCCGTAAGTGATCAGGAGTTCCTGATCAGTCTCGGCCAGGCCGGCGTCCGGCTTGACATGCAGCAATGAGGTTTCGGCAACCAGCGCGGGCCGCTTGGCGTATTCGGCGCGAACCACGCGCACGGAGTCGCTCAACACGACTTTCGCGCCCTGTTCCGTCACCCTGGCCTGGCCGGCGGTCATGGTGACCGGCGGCCCGTCCTTGCGGTAGGCGGTCAGCTCCGGCTGACGGATCTCTGAACTGTCGTCGTGCGGAAAATGCTGGAGGTAGGGGGCGCTCAGGCGGTATCGCAGTTGCCCGTCCTCGTCGTGACGGCGAATCTCGAATTTCTCGGCAAAGGCGTCGGGCGCGTCGTCGTTACGGATTTTGCTGCCCGGAGCCTCGGCGTTGAGACTGGCCTGCAACCAGTAGCTCAACGCGGCAACCAGCGCCAGCAGGGTGATCGGGAAGATTTGGCCGGACCAGTTCTTCATGGCGCTGGCGATCAGATGACTTTCGCGGTGAACAGGTCGTGCATGTTCAGTGCGCCGAGTAGCTGGCCTTCATCCTCTGCCACCAGCAGGCCGTTGATGCGCAGCCGCTCCATCATTTCGACCGCTTCGACCGCCAGCCGGTCGGGGGCAATCAGGCGCGGGGCGGGGTTCATGAAGTCGGCAATTACACCGCGGTGCAGGTCCAGCCGCTTTTCGAAGGCGCGGCGCAGGTCGCCGTCGGTGAAGATGCCGAGCGGCCGACCGGCTGGGTCGGCAATCGCGACCAGGCCCAGGCCACCGCGGGACATGGCGACGATGGCGTCGCTGAATGCCGTTTCGGGGGCGACCACGGGCACCTTGTCGAGCGGGCGCATGACGTCGTGCACATGGGTCAGCAGGCGGCGACCGAGCGAGCCGCCGGGATGCGAGCGGGCGAAATCCTCAGGTCCGAAACCGCGCGCATCGAGCAGGGCGACCGCCAGCGCGTCGCCGAGTGCCAGGGCGGCAGTGGTGCTGGCCGTCGGCGCCAGGTTGAGCGGGCAGGCTTCCTGAGCGACGCCGGCATCGAGGTGGATGTCGGCTTCGCGCGCCAGGGTCGAATCCGGCACGCCAGTCATGGCAATCAGGCGAGCGCCCTGGCGCTTGATGGCCGGGACAATGCGCAGCAATTCCTCGGATTCGCCGGAGTTGGACAGTGCCAGCAGGATGTCCTGGCGGGTGATCATGCCCAGGTCGCCGTGGCTGGCTTCGGCCGGGTGCACGAAATAGGCCGGGGTGCCGGTGCTGGCCATGGTGGCGGCGATCTTGCGCGCGACGTGCCCGGATTTGCCCATGCCGCTGACGATCAGGCGACCGTTGCAGGCGAGAATGAGGCCGACGGCGTCGGCGAAAGCCTGGTCCAGCCGGCCCTTGAGCGCGTCGACGGCCGCCGCTTCGATGGCCAGGGTCTGGCGACCGAGGTCCAGGGCGCGTTGCGGCGAGAAGCGGGCGGGGATGGGGCTGGCGATCATGGCGGGCAGGTCGGGTGAACTGGCGAGTATACCCGAGTTCTCCGACCTGCCCGCGCCGCGTATGCCCGGCGGATCAGACGCCGCGGCAGAGGGTGTATTGCTGTTTGCCGTCGTCGGCGTATTTCTCGCTTGCCTTGTCGAAAGTCGGCGTGTTCGGGGTGCTTTGGTTAAAGGCGAGGATGCTGCCCTTGTTGGGCAGGCCGTCGTCGAGTTGGGCGTCCACGGCGGTGGCGATCTTGGCCGGCAGGTTCGTGGTGCAGATCACTGTTCCTTCGATCAGCTTGTCCGGCGAGCCGACCCCGTCCTGGATATTGGTTACGCCGCCGACCGCGTTGACCGGTTGCTTGCCGGTGACAGGATCACCGGAGATCAGGCCGGCGTAGCGCAGGTGTTGCCATGCCTTGATGCCCTCGTCGCTGCCTATGGCGCCATCGCCGTTGCCATAGGTGTTCTCGTCCCAGCGTCCTTTTGCCTGCAAGTCATCGCCCGGCAACGCCTTGTAGCGGTCCCGGTAACCGAGGATGGCGACCGCGACGCTGTCGAGCTCTTTTTCCACTGCCCGGATCTTGCCCTGGGTGAGCATTTCCTGTCCCTTGAGTATGCCGCCGAGCAGGATGCCGACGATGACCAGGACGATGGCGATTTCGATCAGGGTGAAACCTTGTTGCCGCTGTTGCATGATGCGCTCCTTCTGGGTGGGTTGGAAAACTCATGGCAAGCGCCCGGCGGCGAGCATCCGGGTGTTGAGGACGGTGGGGACGATCCAGGCGGTCAGGTCGTCGTACTGGGAATCCGGCGGTCGGTTGACGAAAGGGGTTTTGCCGTCGGCGTTCTCGGCTTCATCGGCGAGTCCGGCAGGGCTGCGCTGGCCGTTGCTTCTGTAGCCACCCAGACCGTTGCGGCCGTGGCTGACGATCACTGCCGGTAGCTTGCTGGCAACCGTATGCGTGGTGTAGCTGCCGGGGATAATGTCGAGGCTGCCCAGGTCGCTCAGGGTGAAGCCGGCTTGGGCGCCGCCGCCAGGTTCGGCGGTAAATTTGTTGCTTACCTTGTAGCTCAGGCGTTGTCCCCACGGATCGGTTTCCGGCAGGGCCAGCGTCCGCCAGGGCAGGACGCCGCTGTCGCCCTTGCTGCAGTCCTCGATGCCGGCTATTTCCTGTTTGCTGTCCAGGGTCGGATCGGCCGGGCAGGGCAGGCGCCCCTGGCCGATTGCGAACCCGTACAGGGCTTCCAGGCTCAGGTCGAGCTGGGCGCGGGCGCGCTGCTCGGCGAGCAGGCGGCGTTGCCCGGTGCTCTGCCCGAGCAGGCTGCCGGCCAGGAGTCCGAACACGATCAGGACGATGCTGAGTTCGATCAGCGAGAAGCCGCGTTCAGTAAACGACCTGGTCATTGTGGTCGCTCCTGCCGCGGGCGGGTTCAAATGTGCCGGTGGCGGCTTCGGCGTTGCCGTTGCGCGCCGGATCGGCATTCACGCCTTCGAGGTAGTCGGCGATCTGGCTGCTCGGCCTTTGCTGTTTGCCGATCCGGGGGCCGGCGGCGATGACCGCCACTTCCCCGGCATCGCCCGCGGCGAGCTGGAAGAAGATGCCATCGGACCAGTTGCCCTCCTGCCACCAACTGTCGGTCTGGGCGAGGAAGTCGCAGGCAGCGGCGGCCCAGACCATGGGCAGCGCCTTGCCGGTGGTCATCAGCCGGCTTTGCGGCATCGCGGCGAGGGCCGTCTGCAACTGCCGACGGTCGGGTTTGCCGGCCAGCGTTCTGCGCAGGGAGGCGGCTTCCTCGGCGACCGCCTGGGCGTGGCCGGCAATGGTCGTGGTGAGCTGGTCGAGGCTGGCGGCGTTGGCGGGCAGAGAGACGAGCGCCGCCTGCAGGGCTTCGCGGCTGAGGTTGCTGTCATCGGTTAGCGGGGCAGCCTGCAGTCGCAGTGGGTCGAAACCGTGAGCGGCCAGCGCCTCGGCCAACGGCGCCAAGGCGGCTTGTGCCGCTGCCCTCTGGCCGTTGCCGGCGAGCGCGCGGGCCAGTTCCGGGCGGGCGGCGTCGACCGCTTTCCCGACAATGTCGGCGGCCTGGATCAGCACCGTCGCCAGATTGCCGGCCCAGGCCTGGGTATCGGTCAGGGCCCGCCTTTCGTCGGCGGCAGCCAGGCCAATGGCGGTGAGCAGGGCGCCGGCATTGTCGGGGTGGTAGCGCGGAATGCGGCCGAAGCGGCTGCCGGGATGCGCTTCCCCGCTGGTATTGGCAAGCGGCGCCGGCCACGGTTGGCGCCCGCTGTGCTTTCTGTGCGCGGCAAGGCAATGGCGCACGCGGCGGGCGACGCCGAGTTCCACCGCCGCCATCAAATGGTGGCGCGTGATGCTCAGCAGGCGGTCGTTGCCCTGCCCGGGACGGCTGCTGAAGTCAGCCGGATGCGCCGTGGACAGATTCCCTTCAAGATAGTCGGCGGGATCGTTCGAGGGGCGTCGCTGGCCGGGCAACTGGGGGCCGGGCAGGAGAATCAGGGCGGCGACCTCCGGCTCGCCGTTGAGCGACAGTCCGGTCGGGGTATCGCTGTTGATCGGGCTGGCACTGCGGTGGTCGCGCAGGCCCGGGGCCATCACGTACCACAGGGTGTTCAGGTTGTCGTCGAGCGGCTGCGGCAGATCCAGAGTGCTCCAGGGGAGGCGGCCGATCAGGCTGGGGCAGCGGTTGCCGGCCATCAGCTCGGCGCGGCCGTCACCCGGGCGCGGGGCGGCGGGATCGTATTGCTTCAGCAGCGCCGGACAGGGCAGGCTGCCCGGCCGGCTGGCATCGTTGACCGCGCGGGCGATCAGCGCCTCGCGCGCCTGGGCGAGTGCCCGTTGTTGTGCCTGTGCCGCCTTCAGCCTGGCCAGGCGTGAATCCCCGGTCGTTCCGTTGAGCGCGGCGCCAACTCCGAGCAGGCCGAACAACAGCGCCTGGAGGACGAATCCAGCCTGTGCTTGCCGGCAGTTCATCGGCGCAGCTCCGGAGCGACGATCTGCAGGCTGCCCGGGGGCAGCAAAGGGCTCAGGCGAGTGTCGCCGACGCCGTGCTCCAGTTGCCGGTCAGTCTGTGCCTGGCCGTCAATCCATTGGATGCGGCGCCCGTCCGGGGTTTGGAGAAAGCCGTCGTTGCGTTCGTCGGCGACGGGTTCGGCTTCGAGCGTGCCGCTGCGGTCAAGCTGACGACGTTGTTCGGGGGTGAAAAAAAGCCTGCCCGGCGCCTCCGCCGGGCAGGAAAAGCTGGTCAGCAAACTGACCAGCGGGGGCAGAAAAATCTTGATCCAGGACTTCATCGGATCAGCGCCAGGGCCGCCAGGCGGCAGCTGAGATGGATCGCCTGGCCATCGCGGTCGCGCTCCATGCTGCAGGCCCGGATCTGGTGCTGGACGGGCGAGCGCGACTGCCATGCGGCGAGGCGTTCGAGGGCCGCTACTTCGTGCAGCACGACGCTGTCCAGATTGATCGGGTATTCACGCCAGTGTTCGTCGCCTTGCTGATGGCCACCGAGGGTTTCGTCGGCGGCGAGGGGGCGGATTCCTTCCAGCAGCAACATCGCCCGATCCAGCGCTGCCGCCTGGGATCGATGTTCGGCAAGATGTTGCTCGCTGAGCTGGCGTTCGTGCTGCAGTCCGGCGAGCTGACCGGCCTGGTCGGCGGCGCGCTCGATGCTCCAGGCGACCAGTGTGGTCGAGCCCAGCCAGGAGAGGAGGCAGCAAGCCAGGGCCGGGCGCGTCGCGACGGGGACGGATATGCGCAGCTTCATGGTGAGGGCGCTCCGATCTCCACTACAAAGCGGAATTCGCCGGGGGCGCCCGGCTGGGGTGCATCCAGGATGCGCAATGACCGATCGCTGGTCTGTATGAACTGGTGCAGGCGCTGGCCAGCCTGGACGGCGTCCGTACTTGCCATGCTGCCGCTGACGACGAGCAGACCGGTGCCCCGGGGCAGTCCTTGGCTTGTCGGCACGGCCCAGTCCAGGCGTTGCAAGCGGATATCCGGCGCCCGATCGAGCATCTGCCCGAGCGCGCTCAGGCTGTCGGCAAACGCCGGCTTCTGGCGTTGCAGGCCGGCGTGCTCTTCGGCAAATTCCAGCAACTGGCCGGCTGTCATGCCGCTGCCGGCAATCCTGGCCAGCCCGCTGGCGAGTGCCTGGCGGTTTTGTTGCAGCGCGGCTTGTTCGCGCTCGGACGCTGCCTGCAGTTCCTGCCAGTTCAACTGGCGTTCGAGCGCCCAGGGAAGTCCGATCAGCCAGGCCAGCAGCGCCAGTTGCCAGCAGCGGCGGCGGCTTTGTCGTTGCCTTGCGGGGGCGCGGATGCTGGCCGGGGCGAATTGTTCTCCTGGCCAGCAGCGGTCAGGCAGGCCGAGGATCAGGGTGGCGGCGTCGTCGCCGCCGGGCAGGCGGTAGTGGTTCGGGGCCAGCGCCTGCGGCCAGTCGGCGGGCCCGACGATGCAGCATGTGGCGCCTTCGTTGCCATCGGCCGAAGGCGCGGCGAGCAGGTGCCCGATTTCGTCGAGGGCAGCGGCATCGTCGTCGGCAAACCAGCGCACCGAGCGCGGTAGTCCATGTTCGAGCTCGGTCAGGCGGCAGCGCTGGCGGTGCTTGGTCAGGACCCGCAGTTGCGCCGGCAACTTGCGCCCGCCCGGATACAGTGCGGGTAGTAATTGTGCCAGGCTGTGAATGCCGGTCAGCGCGCTGTCGTTTTGCTGCAGGCGGGCGATCCAGTCGACCAGCGAAGCGCTGTTGTCCAGCGCCATCAGGCTGAGCGTCGTCTCGTTTGCCGCTCGCCGCCGGGTGGTGTGCGCGCAGCGCCAGGGCGAGTCGGGAAAAGCGCGGCGACTTCTGGCTTCGGCCAGACGGCGCGTTTCGCTGCGTTTCAGTGCCGGAAGCGTTTCGCTCAGGTAGCGCTCCTCGTCGCGGTTGACCAGGAGGCGCAAGGCGCATTTGCGAGTGCCCTCCAGGAAGCGGCTGAAAGCTTCGCGACCCGCTGTCGTTTCCGGAAAATCGGCGATCCGTTCGGCCTGTCCCCGGCGCCGGCGCCAGACGGACATGCCGTCCTGGTCGAGATAGAAGCGCAGGTCCCGGGTCATCGCATACCCGCATCGATCAGGCCGTAGAGCGGCGTATGGTGGCCAGCATGATCCAGCCGAGCAGGGCGCCGATCAGCAGGGTCAGCGTCGGGGCAAGCAGAGCCTGGGCGACGGCGATGTGGTCGGCGGCCTCGCTGGCGCAGCGCCGGCCGATGTTGAGCAAGGCCTGCTCGAGCGTGCCGCTACGTTCACCGGCGTGGAGGATGCGGATCAGCAGGGGCGGGAAGAGGTCGTGGCGGGCGAAGGCCTCGGCCAGGCCACTGCCCTGTTCGACGTCGCGGGCGATGTGGCCGACGACGTCGGCGGCGGCACGGTTGCCCATGGTTGCTGGCAGGCTGCCGAGAGCGGTCAGCAGCGGGATGCCACTGCCGTAGAGCAGGGCGAGCAGTTCAGCCAGGTGGGCAATGAGCAGCCGGCGGCGGATGCCACCGATCAGGGGTAGGCGCAGGCCGAGCCGGGACAGTTCGAGGGCGCCGCCCGGACGGCGGGCGATGAGCGGCAGAGTGAGGGCCAGCAGTAGCGGCGGCGCGGCGAGCCAGGGCCAGTGCGCGGCCAGCAGGTCGGCGCTGGCGAATAGCAGGATGCTGGCCAGCGGCAGGGATTGCTGGGTTTCGGCCAGGAAGTCGCGGATTTGCGGCACCAGGTAGAGCATCAGGAAGAGGCTGGCAGCGAGTACCATGCTGCCGGCCAGCAGCGGCTGGAGGAGGAGCTTTTTCGTGGTTCGGGCCAGGGCTTCCCGCTGGTTCAGGTTGTCGCTCAGACGGCGCAGGCTGTCCGGCAGGCGACCGCTGAACTCGCCAGCCTGCACCACACCGGTCAGGGCCGGGTCGAGTCTTTCCTCGGCCAGTGCCTGCGACAGCGCCTGGCCGCCGACCAGCTTTCTTTCCAGCCGTCGGCACAGGGCCGGCAGGCGGGCGCCTTCGCCGCTGTCGGCCAATGCCTGCAGCGCTTCGACGAGAGGGATGCCGGCATTGAGCAGTTGCTCGACCTGAGTGCAGAAATCGGCCAACTCACTGCGGGTCGGCGGTGGTGTGCGCCCCGGTCGTTGTTCGCGGGCGCTGACGAGTTCCAGGCCGTCGGCCAGAAGCCTGTCTTCCAGCGCCTGCAGCGAGTCCGCTTCGAGCTCCCCGGAAACCCGCCGCATGCCCGCATCGATTGCCTGGTAGCGATAGTGCATGCTTACAACCACTCGCTCAGGTCGACGGCGCGTGCGACTTCCTCCAGCGTCGTCTCGCCTCTATCTACCGCCGCCAGGGCATTCTCGGCCAGGCTTTTATAGCCCTGTGCCCGGGCCTGGGCATGCAGGGCTGGCGGGTCGGCGTCGGCGGCTAGCATCAGGTCCAGGGTCCTGTCGATGCGCAGGATTTCCATCACGACCAGGCGCCCACGGTAGCCGCGTTGCCGACAGGCCGGGCAGCCGGTCGCCTTGGGCAGCGTCGGGCGGTCGATCAGGGCTCGTTCGGCGCTGCTCGTCGGGCGTTCGCTGCGACAGTCCGGGCACAGGCGGCGGAGCAGGCGTTGGGCGACGATGCCGGTCAGGTTGCCGTGCAGCATGCGCGGGCTGATACCGAATTCGGCCAGCCTGGACAGCGCGGCGATGGCGCTGCCGGCGTGCAAAGTGGCAAATACCTGATGGCCGGTGAGCGCCGAGCGCAGGGTCATGGCCGCAGTGTCGGCGTCGCGGATCTCGCCGATCAGCATGATGTCCGGATCCTGGCGCAGCATCGAGCGCACCCCCTCGGCGAAATCCATCTTGATGTTGTCGGAGAGCGAGGATTGGCGCAGCAGTGGTAGCGGATACTCGACCGGGTCTTCCAGGGTCATGATGTTCACGCTGTCGTCGCGAACGCGGTTGAGCAGCGAGTACAGGGTGGTCGTCTTGCCGCTGCCGGTGGGGCCGGTGACCAGCAGTAGTCCGTCGGGGCGCGACAGCATGCGCGCCAGCAGCGCCTGGTGGGGCGGATCGATGCCCAGCGATTCCAGAGGTACGATGCCTTTCTGGCGGTCAAGGATGCGCAGGACGATGCATTCGCCGTGGATCGTTGGCTGGCTGGCGACGCGGAAATCGATGTTGCGTCCGGCGATGGTGAGACCGAGGTGGCCGTCCTGGGGAAGGCGGTTTTCGGCGATGTTCATGCTGGCGATCACCTTGATGCGGCTGGCCAGCGCGGCCCAGGTCGAGCGGTGCAGGATGCGGATGGTTTCGAGTTGGCCGTCGATCCGGTAGCGGATACGCAGGCTGGCAACCTCGGGCTCGAAGTGGATGTCCGAGGCATGTCGTCTGACCGCATCGGCGAGCAGGGCGTCGACCAGGCGGACTGCCGGTGAGTCGCCGGACTGGGGGCTAAGGCTGCCCTTGCCTTCGAAGCGCTCAAGGATGTCGTCGATGGCCAGGGGGTTGCCGTAGTGCTGGTCGAGCGCAGCCTCGATTTCGCCAGGGGCGGCGAGCAGGATTTCGTTGCCCATGCCGCTCGGGGTGTGCGTGCGAACGCTGGCCTGCGCCTGCGGATCTTGCGGCGAGGCCATCGCCAGTCGCCAGCGGCGTTGTTCGGTGTCGAGCGTGATCGGCAGGATGCGGTGGCGGCGGGCCGTGTCGGCCGGGAGCAGGCGGATGGCGTCGGCGCTGATGGTGTGGCGGTGTGGATCGAAGCGTTCGTAACCAAGTTGGCGCGACAACTCGTCGCACACCTTGGGTTCGTCGGCGAAACCCAGTGTGTGTATCAGCGCCCCCAACGGCTGGCGATTCTTCTGCTGCTCGACCAGGGCGATGCGCAACTGATCTTCATTGATCAGGCCGGCGGCGAGTAGCCGTTGTCCGAGCTGAATGCGGTTCATGGTCGGGTTGCCTGGAGTTGCGCCAGCCGCTGGCGGGCCGCGTCGACGGGAAAGCGGTGCGGCTGGCTGCCAGCGAGATCCAGGGCATCGCGGTAATGCTGGCTGGCGGCGGCGGTCTGTTCCAGGTGGTCCAGGCAGACGGCCAGGTTGTAGAGGATATCCGCTTGTCCGGGGAGCAGCGCCTCGGCGCGGGCAAAGGCCTGACGGGCTTCGGGCCAGCGCCGTTCGCCCGCCAGCAGTACGCCGAGCCGGAAATGCACGGAAGCCTGCCCGGGATGGGCCGCGATCAACTCGCGCAACACGTGCTCGTGCTCGCCGTTTTCGTGGGTACGGGCAAGGGCGGCGTCGATAAATGGAGCATGGGGTCCGCGCTCGACCGCGTTGCCGAGGGTGGCGACGAAACAGAGGGTGAGCATGATGCGGCCGCGCATTCAGGGCGCCTTGCCGGGAAATTGATTGAACGGACGGGCGTGAGCCGGTGCCGCCATGAAGTCCGCTTCCGGCAGTTGCTCGGCCAGCGCGGCGTAGTCGCCGCGCAGACCGGGGTCGCGGATGACCTGGGGACGCAGGAAGATGACCAACTCGGTCTTGTGCGTGCGATTGTTGCGGTTGGTAAGTACTTCGCCGGCCAGCGGCATCTGGCCGAGCAGCGGTGGGCGCTGGGTCAGATATTCGGCGCGGTCTTCCATCAAGCCGCCGAGGACGGCAGTCTGGCCGTTGCTGATGCGCATCACCGATTCGATTTCCCGGGTCCGGATCATCGGCACCAGATTCTCGATACCGTTGCGGCGCAGTTCCGGGTTGGGGTCGGGGACTTCGCGGTCGATGCTGGTAACGCTAGGGCGGATGTTGAGCAGGACCGAGTCGTCGCTGGCGATCTGGGGCGTCACCCCCATCACCAGGCCGACGGAGACGGTCTGTGGTGTCGTCGTGTAGGTGGTCTTGCTGCCGACATTGGCGGTGCTGGTGGTGTCTGCCTTGACCTCGAAATACACGTAGTTCTCGACCACCTTGAGCAGCGCCATCTGGTTGTTGAGTACCGACAGGCGTGGGCTGGACAGCACCCGGCTGCTGCCGAAGCGTTCGAGCAGGCTGATCAGCGCCCGCGGGCCGTCGTTCCGCTCGTAGCTGAGGTTGACCCCGCCTTTCAGGGCGTTGCCGAGGTAGGACAGGATGCCGCCGCGGACCAGTCCGCTCCAGTCGATGCCTTGCTGGTAGCCGTCGTTGAGGGTGACTTCGACGATGGTGGCCTCGATCAGGACCTGCCGGCGGGCGGCAGCGAGTACCCGGTCGATGAAGCGGCGGATCCGCCGATGTTCGCGCTGGCTGGCATAGGCCGCCACCAGGCCGGCCTCCGGGTCGATGATCAGGCGCGCCGGCGCGGCCTTGTCGGTGGTCGGGCCGGGCGATTTGAGCAGGAGGTCGAGGTTCCTGCCCAGGCTGGTCCAGAACTGGTGGGCGCCGGCATTCTCGATCCGGGTATTGGACAGGCTGCCGCCGCCATTGTTGCCGGCGCTGCCGATCTGCATGTTGTTGGCAATCGAACTGCTGACGGTGCGCCCGAGATTGACGTAATCGACCGGGTAGTACTCGAAGTAAGGTTCGTCGGGGCGGATCAGCAGGCTGTCGCGGGTGAACTCGAAACGCAGCGGGACCTGGCTGGCGATTCGTTCGAGCAGGCTGGGCAGGGATTTCTTGCTGGCCCGCAAGGTGATCTTGCCAGTGATTTCGGGGGCGATGTCGATGTCGATCTCGGCGTCCCGGGCCAGGGCCAGCAGAAGGTCACGTACGGGAACATCGCTGACGGTTACGCTGTAAACCGCATCGGTGGCGGCTGGCGCCGGCATGGCGGCGAAGCGATCGATGATCGCGGGGATGTCGCCAGCTGGGTGAGTCAGGCGCAGATGCGCTCCGGGTCTGCCCGCTGTCGGCGAGCTGCCGCAGGCTGCGATCACCAGTGCAATAAGTGGCAGGATCAGCATGGCTCGGTGCATGAAAATGCGAACGACATACGAAAGTCGTTATGCTAATTTCATTTTATTCTTTTGTCATCAAAGAATTGTTTTGCGCTGGAAACCCCCGGCCCAGAATCGCAGCAGGCAGTTCTGATAGAATGCTCGCTAACTTTTTCTGAGGCGTGAGCGTTGACGGACGACATCCTGGTCGACATCCAGAATCTCCATTTCCAGTACGACGGCAGGCCGGTGCTGCAGGGCATCGACATGCAGATTCCGCGCGGCAAGGTGGTGGCCATCATGGGCGGTTCAGGATGTGGCAAAACCACTCTGTTGCGCTGCATCGGTGGGCAGTTGAAGCCAACCGGCGGTAGCGTTCGTCTGGAGAAACACCAGGTCTGCCGGATGTCGGAGGCCGAGTTGTACCGTCTGCGCCGCCGGATGGGGATGCTGTTCCAGTTTGGCGCGCTGTTCACCGATCTGTCGGTGTTCGACAATGTCGCTTTCCCTTTGCGCGAGCATACCGATCTGTCCGAGGAGATGATTCGCGATCTGGTGCTGATGAAGCTTGAGGCGGTCGGCCTGCGCGGAGCCCAGGCGCTGATGCCGGCTTCGCTGTCCGGGGGGATGGCGCGGCGGGTGGCCCTGGCCCGGGCGATCGCGCTCGATCCGATGCTGATCATGTACGACGAGCCCTTCACCGGTCTCGATCCGATCGCGCTCGGTGTGATCGGGCGCTTGATCCGCACGCTCAACGATGCCTTGGGGGCGACCTCGATCATGGTCACGCACGATGTGCAGGAGTCGCTGCTGATCGTCGATTACATCTATTTCCTGAATGGCGGCAAGGTGGTGGCGGCCGGCACCCCGGACGAGATCCGCGCCTCGACCGACCCATTTGTGCATCAGTTCGTCCATGCCGAGCCCGACGGTCCGGTGCATTTCGATTATCCCGCACCCAGCGCGCTGCAGGATTTCTTGCCGGGAGGTGCGCATGCCGGGGCTGCTTGAACCGATACGTCGCCTCGGACACGGGATGGTCGAGTGGGTGTGGCGACTGGGATTTGCCACGCGTTTCTTCTTCGCCATCCTGCTGCACTCCGGTACCGCTTTCCGGCGTTTGCACCTGACCCTGCGCGAAATTTACTTCAGCGGGGTCATGTCGCTGCTGATCATCCTGGTTTCCGGGCTGTTCGTCGGTCTGGTGCTGGGTCTGCAGGGCTACGAAACCCTGCAGCGCTATGGTTCGACCGAGGCGCTCGGGATTCTTGTCGCGCTTTCCCTGGTCCGCGAACTGGGGCCGGTGGTCGCCGGTCTGTTGTTTGCTTCGCGTGCCGGTTCGTCGATCACGGCCGAGATCGGCCTGATGAAGACCACCGAGCAACTGAAGGCCATGGACATGATGGCGGTCAATCCGCTGGCCCGGGTGGTGGCGCCGCGTTTCTGGGGGGGGGTCATTTCGATGCCGCTGCTGGCTGCCATGTTCTCGGCCATGGGCGTGTTCGGCGGCTGGTTGATCGGGGTCGTCTTCATCGGTGTGGACGACGGCGCGTTCTGGGCGCAGATGCAGTCGAGCGTCGATTTTCGCTACGACATCATGAACGGCGTGATCAAGAGTATCGTTTTCGGTTTTGCCGTTTCGCTCATTGCCGTTTTTGAAGGTTACGATTCAGCGCCGACCGCCGAAGGCGTGTCACGGGCAATCACGCGCACCGTGGTGACGTCGGCGATGACCATCCTGGCGCTGGATTTCATGCTCACTTCGTTCATGTTCAGGGGTAATTCATGAACCGTACCGTTCTCGACCTGTGGGTCGGCTTTTTCGTGGCACTGGGACTGGCGGCAGTGTTGTTTTTGGCGCTCAAGGTCGGCAATCTTTCCGCCGCGGCGCTGTCCGAAACCTATGTGCTGCAAGCCAGGTTTGATAACATCGGCGGCCTGAAGGTGCGGGGACCGGTGAGAAGCGCGGGCGTGCTGGTCGGCCGGATTGCCGACATCCGTTTCGATCCGAAGACTTATCAGGCAATCGTGACGATGAATATTGACGGGCGTTATCGCTTCCCGCGGGACACCTTCGCGTCGATTTACACGGCCGGTCTGCTGGGGGAGCAGTACATCGGCTTCGATGTGGGTGGTGACGAGAAAATGCTGGAGGCGGGTGAGACGGTGAGGATGACCCAGTCGGCCGTGGTCTTGGAAAAATTGATCAGCCAGTTCCTCTTCAACAAGGCGGCTGAAGGACAGGAAAACAAATGAGATTTGAGGCAGGGGGTTCGATTCGGCGACTGGTTCGCCTGCTGCTGCTCGGTAGCTTGTTTGCCTTGGGAGGGCAGGCGGCGGCGCAGGGAAATCCGCGCGACCCTTACGAGGGATTCAATCGCGCCATGTTTTCGGCCAACGAAGCTCTGGACAAATATGCCGCACGCCCCGTTGCCCAGGCCTACGATGCCGCAGTCCCCTTGCCGGTCAAGGCCAGTGTCGGTAATTTCTTCGGCAACGTTGGCGAGGTCTGGGTTGGCGCCAACAATGTCATGCAGGGCAAGGTGGGCGATGCGGGTACCGGTTTTGCCCGTCTGCTGATCAATTCCACCGTGGGTATTTTCGGTCTTTTCGATGTCGCCAGCGAAATGGGCCTGGAACGTTATAACGAAGACTTTGGTCAAACGCTCGCGGTGTGGGGGGTCGGTGGCGGTCCCTACGTCTTCCTGCCGGTGATCGGGCCGCGCACGACGCGTGATCTGGCTGGCTGGGCGGTGGATACCTATGTTGACCCGGTTTCCTTCGTCAATCCGGATTCCGTGCGGGTGGGCGCCAGCGTGGTCCGTTTCGTCGATATCCGTGCCGGCCTCCTGCCGGCTGATCGTATCATCGAGGAAGCCGCGCTCGACAAGTACGCCTACATTCGCGACGCCTACCTGCAGCGCCGGAACAACCTGATTCATGATGGTCGTCCGCCCAGGACGGACGACTGAAATCGATGGAATGACCATGATCAAATACCTGTCCGCCTATTTTCTTTCCGTCCTCCTGTCGTTTTCCGCCGTTGCCGCGGAGGCGCCCGATGAACTGGTCAAGCGCGTTTCCGGGGAAGTTCTGGAAATCGTCCGCCAGGACAAGGATATCCGCAATGGCGATATCCAGAAGATTCTGGCCCTGGTTGACAGCAAGGTCCTGCCCAACTTCAACTTTCAGCGCATGACCGCACTGGCGGTGGGGCGTGACTGGCGTAGCGCCACGCCGGCCCAGAAAACCCGGCTGGCGGCCGAGTTCAAGCTCCTGCTCGTGCGTACCTATGCCAATGCCCTGACTAACTACAGCAATCAGCGCATCGTTTTCCGTCCCTTCCGCATGCGCGATGGCGATACCGAGGCGCTGGTGCGCTCTGAAGTGGTCCAGCCCGGTGCCCAACCGGTGCAGATCGATTACTGGCTGGAGTTTGCCGACGGCCAATGGAAGGTGTTCGACGTCGTGGTTGCCGGCATCAGTCTGGTCACCAATTATCGCGAGCAATTCGCCCGTGAAGTGCGCGATGGCGGTATTGACGGATTGATCGCCAGCCTGGCGGCCAAGAACAAGTCGCTGGAAAGCCCTGCCGGCAACCGGGCCAGCCGCTGATGATCGACAGCGCCAACGGTCGGCTCCGCGTCGACTGTGCCATGGTTACCGACAATGCCCGCCGACTGTTGGATCTGGGGCGGGCTAAGATCGTCTCCGGCGAACAGATTGTTGACCTGTCGGCGGTCAGCGATGCGGATTCTTCGGCGGTGGCCGTCATGCTTGGCTGGTTGCGCCATGCTGCGCTGAATGGAGCGGTGATCCGCTTCGCCGGGGTGCCTGCCGGAGTGCTTTCGCTGGCCGAGCTCTACGGCGTTTCCGACCTTCTTCCCCTGGCCTGATGGCCGCTCATGATTCCTGCAGTTTCCGTCGTTGACGTCGTCAAGTCCTTTGCTTCGCTGAAGGCGCTGGACGGTCTTTCCTTGGCGATCGAGCAAGGCGAGTTCTTCGGCCTGCTCGGGCCGAATGGCGCCGGCAAAACGACGCTGATTTCTGCCCTGGCCGGTCTGGCGCGCCTGGACTCGGGCAGCATTCAGGTGCTCGGTCACGACGTTGTCCGCGATTTTCGCCAGGCCCGGCGCCTGCTCGGCGTGGTGCCGCAGGAACTGGTTTTCGATCCCTTCTTCAGTGTGCGCGAGACCTTGCGCATCCAATCAGGCTATTTCGGCATCCGACGCAACGACGACTGGATCGACGAAATCCTCCATCACCTCGATTTGACCGGCAAGGCCGACGCCAACATGCGTCGGCTGTCCGGCGGCATGAAGCGCCGCGTTCTGGTTGCCCAGGCGCTGGTGCACAAGCCGCCGGTGATCGTCCTCGACGAGCCGACGGCCGGGGTCGACGTCGAACTGCGCCAAGGCTTATGGCAGTTCGTTCGCCGGCTCAACAGCGAGGGCCACACCATCATCCTGACCACGCACTATCTGGAAGAGGCCGAGGCCCTGTGCAACCGCATCGCGCTGATGAAGCAGGGGCGGTTGCTGGCGCTCGACACCACCGCCAATCTGATGGCTGCGTCCCCGGGGGCGTCGCTGGAAGAGGTTTTTCTGCGGACGATGCAGCGATGATCGGTTTCTGGACCCTGTTCTACAAGGAAGTGCTGCGTTTCTGGAAAGTCGCCTTCCAGACCGTGGCGGCGCCGGTGCTGACGGCCATGCTCTACCTGATGATCTTCGGTCATGTGCTGGAGGACCATGTCCGGGTGCATGGGATCGGCTATACCAGCTTCCTGATTCCCGGCCTGGTGATGATGCAGGTGCTGCAGAACGCCTTTGCCAACTCCTCGTCCAGCCTGATTCAGGCCAAGATCACCGGCTCCATCGTGTTTGTCTTGCTGCCGCCCCTGCCCTACAGCGCCTTTTTCGCCGCCTATGTGCTGGCCGCCATGCTGCGCGGGCTGATGGTCGGTGCCGGCGTCTTGCTGGCGACGGTTTGGTTCGTCGAACTGCAGGTGGTGGCGCCCGTCTGGATCCTGTTGTTTGCGTTGTTCAGCGGTGCGCTGTTTGGTGCACTCGGCATGATTGCCGGTATCTGGGTGGAAAAATTCGATCAGTTGGCTGCCTTTCAGAACTTCCTGATCATGCCACTGACCATGCTTTCTGGCGTCTTCTATTCGATTTACACATTGCCAACATTCTGGCAGCAACTGTCCCATTACAATCCTGTTTTTTACATGATCGACGGCTTCCGCTACGGCTTTTTCGGCGTCTCGGACGTGTCACCGGTACGCAGTCTGGCGGTCGTCGTCGCCTGCTTCGCCCTGACCAGCCTGTTGACACTAGCCCTGCTCAAGCGGGGCTGGAAACTGAGAACCTGACCCAGCATGCACCCCGACCAGATCAAGCAACTCATCCTCGCCGGCATGGCCTGCGAGCATCTTGAACTCGATGGCGACGGCCAGCATTTCGAAGCGCTCGTCGTCAGTGCCGAATTTGCCGGCAAGAATCGCGTTCAGCGCCAGCAGCGCGTTTATCAGACGCTCAAGGACAAGCTGGCGACCGGCGAACTGCATGCGTTGTCCTTCAAGACCCTGACCCCCGAAGAATGGAGCGCACAGCGTGGATAAACTGTTGATCCGGGGCGGTAGCGTCCTCAAGGGCGAAGTCGCCATGTCCGGGGCCAAGAATGCGGCGCTGCCCATCCTCTGCGCCTCGCTGCTCTCGGCCGATCCGCTCGAGCTGGGCAATGTGCCCCAGCTCAACGACATCTCGACCATGTTGCGCCTGCTTGGTGACATGGGCATCGGCATCCGCCGCGACGGTGACGACGGTCTGACGCTCGACGGCAGCGGCTTGAACAATCCGGTCGCCTCGTACGAGATGGTCAAGACCATGCGCGCTTCCATCCTCGTGCTCGGTCCCCTGGTCGCCCGCTGCGGTGAAGCCCGCGTGTCGTTGCCGGGCGGCTGCGCCATCGGCGCCCGGCCGGTCGATCAGCACATCAAGGGCCTGCAGGCGATGGGCGCCGAAGTCACCGTCGAGCAGGGCTACGTCCATGCCCGAGCCAGCCGCCTGAAGGGCGCGCGCATCTGCACCGACATGGTTACCGTGACCGGTACCGAAAACCTGATGATGGCCGCTTGCCTGGCCGAAGGCGAAACCGTCATCGAGAACGCCGCCCGCGAGCCCGAGGTCGTCGACCTGGCCAACTGCCTGGTGGCGATGGGCGCCCGGATTTCCGGCGCCGGTACTGACATCATCCGCATCCAGGGCGTGGAAAAACTGCACGGTGCCCGCCATTCGATCATGCCTGACCGCATCGAGACCGGCACCTATCTGTGCGCGGCTGCCGTTACCGGTGGCGATATCCGCCTGACCCGGACGTCGGCTGCCTACCTCGATTCCGTCGTCGACAAGCTGATGGACGCCGGTTGCGAGATCGTCGTCGAACGCGATGCGATCCGCCTGACGGCACCGGCCAAGCTGAAATCGGTCAGCCTGCGTACGGCGCCCTATCCAGCTTTTCCGACCGACATGCAGGCCCAGTTCATGGCCATGAACTGTGTTGCCGACGGGGTGGCGACGATACGCGAGACGATTTTCGAAAACCGTTTCATGCACGTCAATGAACTGATGCGCCTGGGTGCCAACATCCAGATCGAAGGCAATAACGCCATCGTCCGCGGTGTCGAGCAGTTGCAGGGGGCGACGGTGATGGCCACCGATCTGCGTGCTTCGGCGTCGCTCATCATCGCCGGCCTGGTCGCTCAGAGAGAAACCCTGATCGACCGCATCTATCACCTCGACCGAGGCTACGAGCGCATCGAGCAGAAGCTCGCTGCCCTCGGCGCCAGCGTCGAACGCCTGCGCTGATGTTGTTTTCGGCATGAATGACGGGCTTTTTCGGCCGGCGATGGAAAAAAGTTTGAAAAATGCTTTGCTTTATTCCGTCTCTGCCCCATACTCGTCGATACGGGATTTCCAGGCAGTGTGTTGTTCCTGCACCGGTTTCGGTTTGTCAGCTCCTCGGTCTTGATTCTCGATTTTTTTAAATTTTTTCCAAGGAAGCTATTCATGGCAACTGGTACCGTCAAGTGGTTCAACGACTCCAAGGGTTTTGGTTTCATCTCCCCGTCCGAAGGTGGTGAAGACCTCTTCGCTCACTTCTCTGCAATTCAAGGCAACGGTTTCAAGACCCTGGCCGAAAACCAGAAGGTGACCTTCGACGTCGTCAATGGCCCGAAGGGCAAGCAGGCTGCCAATATCCGCCCGGCTGAATAATCGCCCGGATACGCCTGTATCGAAAAGCCCGGCTTGCCGGGCTTTTTGCTTTTTGGCCGCCGCTTTCGGCAGCCATGCTGCTTTGCGGTAAAATCGGCGTTTTACCCGCGAGACATTCCCCGTGACCGGTATCACCATCGCCCTGTCCAAGGGCCGCATCTTTGACGAAACCCTCCCCTTGCTGGCGGCTGCCGGCATCGTCCCGACCGAGAATCCGGAAACCTCGCGCAAGCTGATCATCGAGACCAATCAGCCGGAAGTGCGCGTCGTCATCGTCCGTGCCACCGACGTCCCGACCTATGTCCAGTACGGTGCCGCCGACATCGGCGTGGCCGGCAAGGATGTGCTGATCGAGCACGGCGGTGAAGGCCTGTACGCGCCGCTGGACCTGAAGATCGCCAAGTGCCGGATGATGGTCGCCGTGCCGGAAGGCTTCGATTACCAGAATGCCGTACGTCAGGGCAATCGCCTGAAAGTGGCGTCCAAATACATCAAGACGGCGCGCGAGCACTTCGCCGCCAAGGGCGTGCACGTCGACCTGATCAAGCTTTACGGTTCGATGGAGCTGGCGCCACTGGCCGGGCTGGCCGACGCCATCGTCGACCTGGTGTCGACCGGCGGCACGCTCAAGGCCAACAAGCTGGTCGCCGTCGAGCACATCCTCGACATTTCCTCGCGCCTGGTGGTCAATCAGGCGGCGCTCAAGGTCAAGCGCGAAATCCTGCAGCCGATCATCGACGCCTTCGCGCAGGCGGTGGAGAAGTAAATGACGATAGCCATCCAGCGTTTGTCCACGGTAGACGCCGATTTTCCGGCGCAATTGAAGACGCTGCTCGCCTTCGAAGCGGCTGCCGACGACAACATCGAGCGCACCGTCGCCGCCATCCTGGCCGACGTCAAGACGCGTGGCGACGCCGCCGTGGTCGACTACAGCAACCGCTTCGACCGCCTGGCTGCAAGCTCGATGGCCGACCTCGAACTGTCGCGCGACGAACTGGAAAAGGCACTTGCCGGCTTGCCCGCCGACCGTCGTGCCGCGCTCGAAGCGGCCGCCGGCCGGGTGCGTGCCTACCACGAGAAGCAGAAGCTCGACGGCTGGTCCTACACCGAAGCCGACGGCACGCTGCTCGGCCAGATGATCACCCCGCTTGACCGCGTCGGCCTCTACGTGCCGGGCGGCAAGGCGGCGTATCCGTCGTCGGTGTTGATGAACGCGATCCCGGCCAAGGTGGCCGGTGTCAAGGAACTGATCATGGTCGTGCCGACGCCGGGTGGCGAGCACAACCAGCTGGTGCTGGCGGCCGCCTGCCTGGCCGGCGTCGACCGCGTGTTCACCATCGGCGGCGCCCAGGCGGTCGGCGCGCTGGCCTATGGCACCGAGAGCGTGCCGCAGGTGGACAAGATCGTCGGCCCGGGCAATGCCTACGTGGCGACGGCCAAGCGCCGGGTGTTCGGCATCGTCGGCATCGACATGGTCGCCGGCCCGTCGGAAATCCTGGTCGTCTCGGACGGTACCGGCAATCCGGACTGGGTGGCGATGGACCTCTTTTCGCAGGCCGAGCACGACGAACTGGCGCAGTCGATCCTGATCTGCACCGATGCCGCCTTCATCGAGCGCGTCCAGGCGAGCATCGAGAAGCTGCTACCGACCATGCCGCGCCAGGAAGTGATCCGCACCTCGCTGAGCAACCGCGGCGCCTTCATCCTGGTGCGCGATATGGACGAAGCGGTGGCGATTGCCAACCGCGTCGCGCCGGAACACCTCGAACTGGCGCTCGACAACCCGGACCCGTGGGTGGAAAAGATCCACCACGCCGGTGCCATCTTCATCGGCCACTACACCTCGGAATCGCTCGGCGACTACTGTGCCGGCCCGAACCATGTGCTGCCGACCTCCGGCTCCGCGCGCTTCTCGTCGCCGCTCGGCGTCTACGACTTCCAGAAGCGGACCAGCCTGATCAAGGTGTCGCAGGCCGGCGCGCAGACCCTGGGCCGCATCGCGTCCACGCTGGCGCACGGCGAGGGCCTGCCGGCACATGCGAAATCGGCGGAATTCCGGCTGGAAGACTGAGCTTTCATGACCCCGCATCAGCCGAATCAAGCGCGCCCGGATCTCCGGGCGCTTTTTTTGGGCTTTTCGTCGGTCGGCCTGTCCGGTTTCGGCGGCGTGCTGCCCTTTGCCCGGCGCATGCTGGTCGAGCAGCGCGGCTGGATGACCGCCGAGGAATTCAATACCCAGCTCGGATTTTGCCAGTTCCTGCCGGGGCCGAACGTGGTCAATCTGGCGGTGCTGGTCGGCAAGCGTTACCGCGGGCTGGCCGGGGCCATCGTCGCGCCGGTTGGCCTGCTGGCCGGGCCGATTGCCATCGTCCTGCTACTGGCCGTGCTCTACGATACTTACGGCAGTCTGCCGGTGGCCCAGTCGATGTTGCGCGGCGTGGCTGCGGTCGGTGCCGGACTGCTGTTCGCCATGGCCTGGCGCATGGGGATGGCGATTCGTGACAAGGCGGCTTTCCTGCCTTTTGCCGCGCTGGTTGTGTTCGGGATTGCCTGGCTGCGTTGGCCGATGCTGTGGGTGATGCTGGCCGGCTTGCTGCTCTCGGGTGGTCTGGCCTACTGGCGTCTGGGGCGGCGATGAGCCTGGTCGTCGACCTGTTCCGCGAATTTGCGCTGCTCTCCTTCGTCGCTTTTGGCGGCGCGACTGCGCTGCTGCCGGAGATGCACCGCGTCGTCGTCGAAAACCACCAGTGGCTGGACGACACGACCTTCACCCACCTGTACGCCATCGCCCAGGCGGCACCGGGCCCGAATGTGCTGGTGGTGACCCTGATCGGCTGGCATGTCGCCGGCTTGCCCGGCGCTTTGGCGGCGACGGTGGCGATGTGTCTGCCGATGAGCGTGCTGATCTATCTGTTGATGGACCGTTGGGAAAGTTTTGCCGGCCAGCGCTGGCAGAAGGCGATCAGTATCGGCGTGGCGCCGCTTGCAGTCGGCCTGATCTTCTCCGGGGCGACCCTGATCGCCCAGTCGGCGGGCTTGGGGGTCGCTGCCTGGGCGCTGCTGGCGGCGACAATGCTGACCAACCTGAAGACGAAGCTGCATCCGCTGTGGCTGATCGCCGCCGGCGCCCTGCTGGGCCTGTTCGGTCTGGTCTGAGGCGGCCGCTTCAGCCGAGGATGTCGCGTAGCGCGGCGCTCAGTGCCTGACACTCGGCGTCGCTGCCGATGGTGATGCGCAGGTATTGGTCGATCCGCGGCAGCTTGAAGTGGCGCACGATGATGCTGCGTTCGCGCAGTGCTCTGGCCAGTTCGGCGGCGTCGCGGCCGGGATGGCGGGCGAAGATGAAATTGGCAGCGGACGGCAGAACCTCGAATCCCTGGCCGGCCAGATCGGCGCTCAGCGCTTCGCGGGTCGCGATCACCGCCGCGCAGCAGTGGCGGAAGTGCGCTTCATCCTCAATTGCCGCAACGGCGCCGACTATAGCCAGACGATCCAGGGGGTAGGAGTTGAAGCTGTTCTTGACCCGCTCCAGCGCTTCGATCAGGTCCGGGTGGCCGACCGCGAAGCCGACCCGCAAACCGGCCAGCGAGCGTGACTTGGACAGCGTATGCACGACCAGCAGGTTGTCGTACTGCCGGGTCAGCGGAATGGCGCTGGTGCCGCCGAAATCCACGTAAGCCTCGTCGATGACCACCACCGAATCCGGGTTGGCGCGAACGATCTGCTCGATGGCATCGAGCGGCAGCAGGCGACCGGTCGGGGCGTTCGGGTTGGCAATCAGGATGCCGCCGTTGGCGACGCCGCAGTAGTCGGCCGGATCGATCGAGAAATCGGCGGCGAGCGGTACGGTACGGTGAGCAACGCCGTAGAGGCCGCAATAGACCGGGTAGAAGCTGTAGGTGATGTCCGGGAAGAGAATCGGTGCCTCGTGCTTGAGCAAGGCCATGAAGATGTGCGCAAGGACCTCGTCGGAGCCGTTGCCGACGAAAACCTCGCCCGGTTTCACGCCATGGTACGCGGCAACTGCGTTCTTCAGCAGATCGGCGTTGGGGTCCGGGTAGAGGCGCAGGCGGGCGCCGTCATCGCCGAGTTCGGCCCGGATCGCGGCGACGACGCCGGGTGAGGGCGGGTAAGGCAGCTCATTGGTATTGAGCTTGATCAGCTTGGCGAGCTTGGGTTGTTCGCCCGGAACATAAGGGGTGAGGTCGCGGACGACCGGGCTCCAGAAGCGGCTCATCGGGATTCCATGGGAGGCGTAAAAACAAGGCGAAATGGTATCATGCCCCTCCGTTTCAACGTTTTCCGCCAAGTCCATGCGACCAGCCGAAGTCACCCGCAATACCCTGGAAACCCAAATCACCGTCAAGGTGGATCTCGATGGCACCGGCCAGGGCCGGTTTGCCACTGGTGTTCCCTTCCTCGATCACATGCTCGACCAGATAGCCCGCCATGGCCTGATCGACCTCGATATCGACGCCAAGGGCGATCTGCACATCGACGCCCATCACACGGTCGAGGATATCGGCATCACGCTCGGGCAGGCGCTGGCCAAGGCCTGGGGCGACAAGAAGGGGCTGACCCGTTACGGCCACAGCTACGTGCCGCTCGACGAAGCGCTATCGCGCGTGGTCATCGACCTGTCGGGGCGGCCCGGGCTGGAACTCAATTGTGAATTCACCCGGGCGATGATCGGCCAGTTCGATGTCGACCTGGTCTCCGAATTCTTCCACGGTCTGGTCAACCACGCCGGGATGACGCTGCACATCGACAACCTGCGCGGCAAGAACGCCCATCACCAGGCCGAAACCATCTTCAAGGCCTTCGGCCGGGCGCTGCGCATGGCGGTGACGCCCGATCCGCGCATGGCCGGCTGCATGCCGTCGACGAAGGGAACGCTGTGACCATCGCCGTCATCGATTACGGCATGGGCAATCTGCGCTCGGTGTCGAAGGCGCTGGAGCATGTCGCCGGCAGCGAAGCCGTGGTCGTCACCGCCGATCCGGCCGTGGTCGCCGCCGCCGAGCGGGTGGTCTTTCCCGGCCAGGGCGCGATGCCCGACTGCATGCGCGAACTCGACGCCCGCAATCTGCGCGATGCCGTGCTGGCGGCGGCCCGGAACAAACCCTTTCTCGGTATCTGCGTTGGCGAACAGATGTTGTTCGAGCGCAGCGAAGAGGGCGATGTTGCCGGTCTCGGTGTTTTCCCTGGCATCGTTCAGCGTTTCCCTGACGCGCAGATGGTCGATGCCAGCGGTGCCCGCCTGAAGGTCCCGCACATGGGCTGGAACGAAGTCTGGCAGGCGCCGCACGCCCTGTGGTCGGGGATTGCCGACGGCTCGCGCTTTTATTTCGTGCATAGCTACTGCGTGCAGACCATCGATCCGGCATTGACCACCGGTACGACCGTTTACGGCCTGCCCTTTACCTGTGCGGTGGGCCGGGATAATATCTTCGCGGTCCAGTTCCATCCCGAGAAAAGCGCTCGCGACGGCCTGCAACTCCTGAAGAATTTTGTCGAGTGGCGCCCCTGATTCGCGTCTGTCGTAATTTTTCCCGTTGATTCTCCCATGCTGATCATTCCCGCAATTGACCTGAAGGACGGACAATGTGTCCGCCTCAAACAGGGCCTGATGGAAGAGGCCACCGTCTTCTCCGAGAGCCCCGCCGAACAGGCCCGGCACTGGCTTGAGCAGGGCGCCCGTCGCCTGCATCTGGTCGATCTCAATGGCGCCTTTGCCGGCAAGCCGAAGAACGCCGCGGCGATCAAGGCGATCCTGGCCGAAGTCGGCGACGAAATTCCGGTCCAGCTCGGCGGTGGCATCCGCGATCTCGATACCATCGAAGCCTGTCTCGACGGCGGCCTGTCCTACGTGATCATCGGTACCGCCGCGGTCAAGAACCCCGGTTTCCTGCACGACGCCTGCACCGCCTTCCCCGGCCACATCATCGTTGGCCTCGACGCCAAGGACGGCAAGGTGGCGACCGACGGCTGGTCGAAACTGACCGGCCACGATGTCGTCGATCTGGGCAAGAAGTACGAGGACTACGGCGTCGAATCGATCATCTACACCGACATCGGCCGCGACGGCATGCTCTCCGGCATCAATATCGAAGCCACTGTGCGCCTGGCGCAGGCGCTGACCATTCCGGTGATCGCCTCGGGTGGCCTGTCCAACCTCGACGACATCCGCAAGCTGTGCGCGGTCGAAGGCGAGGGTGTCATCGGCACCATCGCCGGTCGTGCCGTCTACGACGGCTCGCTCGATTTCAAGGCGGCGCAGGACCTTGCCGACGAGCTGGGCGCCTGATGCTCGCCAAACGCATCATTCCCTGTCTTGACGTCACCGCCGGCCGGGTCGTCAAGGGCACCAACTTCGTCGGCCTGCGCGACGCCGGCGATCCGATCGAGATCGCCCGCCGTTACAACGAGCAGGGTGCCGACGAAGTCACCTTCCTCGACATCACGGCGTCCTCCGACCAGCGCGACATCATCCTGCACATCGTCGAAGCCTGCGCCGAGCAGGTCTTCATTCCGCTCACCGTCGGTGGCGGCGTGCGCAAGGTGGAAGATGTGCGCCGTCTGCTCAACGCTGGCGCCGACAAGGTATCGATGAATACCGCCGCGGTGCAGAACCCGGATCTGGTTTTCGACGCCTCCTCCAAGGTCGGCTCGCAGTGCATCGTCGTCGCCATCGACGCCAAGCAGGTCGCGCCCGGCCAGTGGCACGTGTTCACGCACGGCGGCCGCAACGATACCGGGCTGGACGCCATCGAATGGGCGAAGAAGGTCGAGGCGCTGGGCGCCGGCGAAATCCTGCTGACCAGCATGGATCGCGACGGCACCAAGAACGGGTTCGACCTGCCGCTGACGCGCGGCGTATCCGACGCGGTGAGGATTCCGGTCATTGCCTCGGGTGGGGTCGGCAACCTGCAGCACCTCGCCGACGGTGTCAGCGAAGGCCGCGCCGACGCAGTGCTCGCCGCCTCCATCTTCCATTTCGGCGAATACACGGTGCGCCAGGCCAAGGAGTACATGGCCGCGCGCGGTATCGAAGTGCGACTGTAATGGCCGATCTCGATCACGCCCTCGACTGGCTGGACGCACTCAAATGGGACGCCGACGGCATGATTCCGGCGATTGCCCAGGATGCTGCCGGGCGTATCGTCATGTTCGCGTACATGAACCGGGAGTCCTTGCAGGAAACGGTGCGTAGCGGCAACGCGGTATACTGGTCGCGTTCGCGGGCTCGTCTGTGGCGCAAGGGTGAGGAATCGGGGCACTGGCAGAAGGTCAGCGCCATCCGCACCGACTGCGACGGCGACGTGCTCCTGTTGACGGTCGAGCAGGTTGGCGGCATTGCCTGCCACACCGGCCGAGCCAGTTGTTTTTTCAACGAGTTGCAAGGGGAACGCTGGGTTCCCGTCGATCCGGTTTTGAAAGATCCGAAGGACATTTATAAATGAGCACGCACGACATTCTGCATCGCCTGTCCGAGACCCTGGCGTCGCGCCGTCACGCCGACCCGGAAAAATCCTACACGGCCAAGCTGTTCTCCGAAGGTCCGGACTCGATCCTGAAGAAGATCGGCGAGGAATGTGCCGAGCTGATCATGGCCGGCAAGGACGGCAAGCGCCTGAACATCGTTCGCGAATCGACCGACGTCGTCTATCACATCCTCGTCCTGCTCGCCTTCTACGGCCTGTCGATCGAGGACGTGTCGCAGGAGATGCGCCGTCGCGAAGGCATTTCCGGCATCGATGAAAAGGCCTCGCGGAGCGCTGGCAAGTGAGCGATTGCCTGTTCTGCAAGATCGTCGCCGGACAGATTCCGGCGCAGAAGGTGTACGAGGACGATCTGATCCTGGCCTTCCGCGACATTCATCCGCAGCGACCGGTTCATATTCTCGTCATCCCGAAGAAACATATTACGTCCCTGGCGACAGTTGCTCCGGAGGATGCCGAAATCCTCGGCCGCATGCTGGTCAAGGCCAACGAGATTGCGGTTGCCGAGGGCAGTCCCGGCGGCTTCCGTGCCATCATCAACACCGGCGAGATCGGGCAGCAGGAAGTGCCCCATCTGCACATGCACATCGTGGGCGGACCCGATCCGGTCGGCCCCATGCTCAAGCGAATTTAAGGAGACATCATCATGGGTTCTTTTTCCATCTGGCACTGGCTGATCGTTCTGGTCATCGTTCTGCTCGTGTTCGGTACCAAGAAATTACGTAACGTCGGGCAGGACCTTGGCGGGGCGGTCAAGGGCTTCAAGGACGGCATGAAGGACGCCAGTGGCGACAAGCCTGCCGACGGCGCTCAACCGACCCAGCAGGTTGGCGGTCAGACCATCGACGTCGAGGTCAAGGAAAAGACCAAGTCCTGATAATCCGGGCAGGCGCGCTGTCTGCCCGATCATGAAAAAGATCCATGTTCGATATCGGTTTTTCCGAATTGATGGTGATCGGCATCGTTGCGCTGCTGGTTATCGGTCCGGAGCGTCTGCCCAAGGTGGCGCGTACGCTCGGCCACCTGCTTGGCCGTGCGCAGCGCTATGTGAATGATGTCAAAACCGACATCAACCGCGAGATGCAGCTCGACGAATTGAAGAAACTGCAGGCGCAGGTGGCCGATTCCGCACGTTCGCTCGAGGATAGCGTGCGCAAGGAATACGATTCCGTACGTACCACTTTCGAATCGCCGGTGCAGGAAGCGGTTGCCGATCTCGAAGCGAATGCCCGCAAGATCGAACAGGATGTTGCTGCAGTGGTTACCCCGGCGCCAGCCACCGCGGCACCTGCGGCTCAGGATAAGGATGGCGGCAAGGTATGAGCGAAGAAACCGGGCAGCAGGAGTCTTTCGTCTCTCACCTGATCGAGTTGCGCGACCGTTTGCTGCGCAGCCTGATCGCGATCGCCGTCATGATGGGCATTCTGGCCCTCTACCCGGGCCCGGGCGCGATTTATGACCTGCTCGCGGCACCTCTGACCAGTGCCCTGCCAGAAGGGACGAAGATGGTGGCGATCGGCGTCGTGACGCCCTTCATGGTGCCGCTCAAGGTGACAGCAATGGTGGCTTTTGTTCTGGCGCTGCCCTATGTCCTGTTTCAGGCCTGGGGCTTCGTGGCCCCCGGGCTCTATGCGCACGAACGTCGTCTGGGCATTCCGCTGATCATTTCGAGCACGGTGCTCTTCCTGCTCGGCATGTCCTTCTGTTATTTCTTTGTATTTGGCCAGGTCTTTCATTTCATCGCCAGCTTCGCGCCCAAGAGCATCACGCCGGCGCCGGACATCGAGGCCTACCTGTCCTTCGTGATGACCATGTTCATGGCCTTCGGCCTTTCCTTCGAGGTGCCGGTGGCGCTTGTCGTACTGGTCAAACTCGGGGTGGTCAAGGTCGAGAAACTGCGTGAGTGGCGCTCCTACTTCATCGTCGGCGCTTTCGTCGTGGCCGCCATCGTCACGCCGCCGGATGTGGTTTCGCAACTGGCGCTCGCGCTGCCGATGTGCCTGCTCTACGAGTTCGGTATCCTGGCAGCGAGCCTGGTGTCGAAAACGACCACGCGTGCCGAAGCGGATGCTGCTGCGGCCAGTCAGTCGGCTACCGGTGACGCGGATCTGGATGCGGAGTTGGAACAGGCCGAGGCCGAATTCCGCAAGCTCGACGGCAAATCCTAGTTGCGTGCCGGCCCCGGTCGGGTGGTCAGTTGCCCGGTCGGCGCGCCATCGGCAAAGCGCCACAGGGTTCCGGCCGGCATTGTCGTCCACTGCTCGTTGTCGGTCAGCGGCAAGGTGGCGATCACCGCGACCCGGTCCCTGGCGCCAGTTACCTCACGGAAGTCGACGCTCAGATCCTGGTCCTTCAGATGGGCCTCAGCGAACGGTGCCTGGCGCACGATATAGCTCAACCGCGTCGAGGCGTGGGCAAACAGGCAGTCGCCGTTCGACAGCAGGAAGTTGAATTCGCCGTGTCCGGCAATGTCGAGGGTCAGTTCGTGCAGCACCGGGAACAAAGTGTCGGTACTCGGCATGGTGTCGCCGAAGCGCTGGCGGAATGACTGCAGCAGCCAGCAGAAGGCCCGCTCGCTGTCGGTATTGCCGACTGGCAGGAAGCTGCCGTCGAGCGGCGGTTGAAAGTCGAGCAGGTTGCCGTTGTGCGCGAAAATCCAGTAGCGGCCCCATAATTCGCGCATGAAAGGATGCGTGTTTTCCAGCGCGACCGTGCCCTGAGTGGCCTTGCGGATGTGCGCGATGACATTCATCGAGCGGATCGGATAGCGGCTGACCAACTCGGCCACCGGCGAGCTGGCAGAGGGCTGCGGGTCGAGGAAGAGACGTGCGCCGCGGCCCTCGAAAAAGGCGATGCCCCAGCCGTCCGAATGCACGTCAGTCGCCCCGCCGCGCGCCTGGAAGCCGGAGAAGGAAAAACAGATGTCGGTGGGCACGTTGCAATTCATGCCGAGCAACTGGCACATTTTTCGTTCCTTTTCGTGGTAGCCTGATCGCTCAAGATGCTTGCGTATACAGGGGTTTGTAGAGGTTGTTGTCTGTCTCTACAGGTGACACAGGCAAGCAAAATTCAGAAACACGGGCGGGTGACACATTGGCGGAATTCTTACACAAAAAATCAGGCTCCAGTCTCTGGTATTACCGGCGGCGTTATCCGCAGGACGTTGCCAAGGTGCTGGGCAAGGCGACGTACATGCAAAGCCTGAGGACGGCGGTAAAGCGGGATGCGGAGAGGCTGTCCAGAAGCGTGTCTGTGCAGTTCGATTCCATTTGCCATGAGGCGAGGCTAAAGCGTGATCTGGCCGTTGCTGAGGCCACGTTGCCGCAAGCCGTCGAAGGTGCTGGGGCGGATTCATCTGCGAGTGCAGACGAGTTGCTTGCACGTATTCCTGCTTTGATGCGGCAAGCCGCGTCTCGGGTCATCGAGGAACAGCAGCGCAATCCAAGAGACTGGTTAAATGTGGTCAAGGGCTGGCAATCATTCTATGAAGCGATGAAGGTCGGTCAAGTGCCCCCCGTGGCACAAAGGCCCGCAATCGAGGCTCAGGCGGTTTTAAACGGCATCGAGTTGGCAATACAGGGGAAGCCCTTGCCAGCCGAAACGGTGGCGGTGGGAGGGGGTGAAGAGGCGCATCCTGCGACAGTGGCGGGTGAGTCGTGGGCGAGCGTATGCCGTCGCGCTTTAGCGAAGTACCGTGATCGTGTCGGCGATTCCCGATACCAGATGGCACAACGGCGACTGCCCGAAATCAAGGTGACAACGGTTACGCTAGCCCATGTCGAGGCGGGCTTGCTGGAATGGTCCCGGGAGCGTCTGCGCAATGTAACCCCGCGGACGGTGAAAACTCAGCTTGACGGCATGGTTTCGGCCTTGCGCTGCGTGTTGCCTAAGTTGCCTATGCCGCGTCTCAAGGAACTTCAGGGGGTAATGCAGCCACGAGTGGATGATCGGGAACCTATGCCAGTGCAAGCCATCCGGGAGGCAATAGAGGGGTTCAAGCAGCGTCCGGCGAGTGTCAAGGTGAGGAAAGGCTATGGGGGCGGGGCTTCACAGTTCGATGCGATTGCCGTCGAGACGCTTGCCGTGCTTGGCATGAGGCCACGGGAATTGATGCAGGCCAAGAGCGATGCCATTTGCGAAAAGACCGACGTTTTTGGCGTGAAGGGGTGGTATTTCAGGGTTGTCAGTGGGAAGAACAAGGCGGCGGAAAGAGACATACCGATTAGTGACGGTGCTCGCGCTGTGCTAGACATCGATAAGTTACGGGCCATGCTGGCTTGGCAAGAGAACAACCCGCGTTCGCTACACGGGGCGGTTTCGTCGATGAGCACAAGATTCAGTAAAATGACGAACGGCTATACGCTTTATCAGATGCGGCACTCATGGAAAGACATTGCTGTTCGCCGGGGCATTGATTTTGAGATACGCGAACGCTTGATTGGGCATCGGGTGCGAGGTGTTGCAGCGGTGTATGGTTCGGGAGTTCCATTGGGGCTTGGGCTGGATGCTATTGAGGCGGTGCGCTCTGTGCTCTTTGCGGCGACAAAAGAAACAGATGCCGAGAGCTAGTACGATGTTCTTAAGCTTACGGTTTTTATCTATGCGGTACGATGCTGCTTCTATTAATCACTCTTGGGGGTATGACTTTTGAAGTACACATTATTTGCACTGGCTCTGTTGCTCACCGGGTGCGCGAGTTCTGGCGTGGTTCCGCTAACAGCAGACAAGTTTATGATTTCAAAAAATTCGGCAAAATTTGGAGGCGGAATTTCAGCCTCTGCCGCTTCCGAGGTTCACGAAGAGGCGAATGACTTCTGCTCCAAGCAGGGGAAGAAAATGGAAACGGTTGATCTTCAGCTAGTTCCGGGCCGCGCAGGCTCGCTGGGGAATGTGACCCTTCAATTCAAATGTGTTTAACCGGGGGCAGGAGAATAAGCCTTTTCAGAAAAATCGGGCGAGGATAAGGGAGTTACAGCGCTCAAGCACTCTAGTGCTGTAAAGGCTTTGGCTGGGGCTTCCTGAATAAAGTAAATACCGGCGAGGGACAGATCGCCAAGACCGAACTCGCTGTTGCTGCCTGATTCCGATTAACTCGGAAATACGGTGGTCGCCGGACGGTTACCGTGTAAGGGGGAATAAATAGATGAGAAAAATCATCGGAACCTCAATGGTCTTTGTCATTGGGGTAGTTGCGGTCTACTTTGCATATTCCCAATTTGCAGAGATTAAAACTTTGAGATCGCACGTCGCGCTTTCTGATGCCAAGGTTGTTGATCTTGAAAGTCAGATTTCTGAGATAAAGGAACAAAATCGTCGTCTCTCAATTGGCATAACTATACTCAGGGAAGCTAGTCGCGGAATGTATGGTTTGAGCGCAGAAGCGACGCAGCAAGTGGAGGTCGTTGCAGAGCACCTGATGACTTGGAGCGGGAACAGGGAAAAGGATTTCGCTGATTGCTGGGATCGGGAGGTTCGCACATATCGTTGGGGTAGTGATGGTGTTTACACTGAGATGGTGCTCGGTGCGTGCATTTCAAAAGTTGTGGACAACAAATCAGCCATATTGCTAAGTGAGGTTGAAAAGATGTCTGCTTACTTACGATCTGAGTGTTTTAACAGAGGTTCTAACCGTGCTGAATCCACGACAGAGTGTTGGGCGGATGCAAATAATCGTTATGGTTTCTCCGCGTGGAACGTCTTGTTTAGCGCTTTAACAGAGGAGAATTGGCAGCCCGAGGTGAGTTTTTCTCCTAAAAACTGGGTAACTCGTTAAGTCGCTGTGAGCAAGGTTTCAGTGGTTGCGAGCCTTGCCAATAGATTTTTAACGGATGTCTTGTGCCAAACTCCACCGCGAGGGGTTTTGTACCCACCTGCGTTTAAGGCTTCTGCCAATGCGCCTAAGGATGTTTTTTCCTGTGCCTGAAACTTCGCGAGTACAGCCCGCATTTCTTGGGCGTATTCGTTGGCTTTGGCCTTGGCGGCTTCTACCCCGGCCCTATTCCCCTTAGCTGCGCGAAGCAGTGGTGCGGCGCCGTTTGGGTTTCCGAGTTTTTGGCCTCTGGCCTTGGCGGCTTGCAGTGCCTCTTTGGTACGCTTGCTTATCGCTTCTCGTTCTTGCTGGGCGACAAGGGCCATGATGCCAACAGTGAAGTTGTTCGCTTCTGGCATGTCGGCGGCAACGAACTGGACTCCCGAGTCTTGAAGAGTAAGAAGGAAGGCGGCATTTCTTGAGAGGCGATCAAGCTTGGCAATGACTAGGACGGAGCCAGTAACCTTGGCATGGTGCAGAGCCTTCGACAACTGGGGGCGGTCGTTCAGTTTGCCGGATTCAATCTCGGTGAATGACTCGATGATGCAAGCCCCGGTGCGGTCCGCGTACGCTTGAATCGCAGCTTGCTGGGCTTCCAATCCTAAGCCGGAATTGCCTTGCTTGGTGGTGCTGACACGATGGTAAGCAACGAGCTTTGGGCTTGGTTTGGCTGTCATGGCATGGCTTCCTAGCGAGGGTATAAAACTGACTAATGAGCGTTAGGCGGATTTATACCATTTCAGGAGGGGCTTGGCAATGGCATTGAAAGCTGCTTCAGGACGAATCAGGAGGTCGATGGGGAATCCCCAGCAAGGCATCTGCGAGGCCCTTGGGCGGGGTTTCGTGCCGGGGGTGGGGGGAGAGTGTGCCCGAGGGCTAGAACCTCTGGGGCGCTTGGGGTCTAAATTAGCAAATGCAAATACAGGTGCTTTGTGCGGATCAGAAGATGCGCGAGATTTCAATAGAACTACTTACGTAGTAATGGAAATCAACCATTGAAAGCGGGTGCATTTGCACCCTCCCTGCACCCGGCTTCCATTTTGCTCAGCCCACCTTAGATCGTCGTATGATGGATTTCACAGTATCCCGATTCATCCCGAGTTCACTAGCGATTGCCGTTGGCCCCTTCTCTTGTGAGTACAGAGCTAGCACCTTCTCGCGTGAAGAAGTACATCCAGCATCAGAAAGAGATTCCCGAGCCTTAGTTTCCCGCATCTGCTGCTCAAGCAACTGCACACGGGCTTCTAGCTTAGTGATCCTGTCGCAACTCTTGAACATCGCACGGTTAATGCTGAGGCTCTGCCCGAAGGTTCTTGCACTGTGTCGCCGGTTCATGCAGTCCCTACCATGCGTCGCTTGCATAGCTTTCTCCATTGGGTGATTCATAATCGCAGGCGAGTCCCACGCTTGCTTCCGTCGCTTACCGTGTTGGCTGTTCATGATACTCGTGGCCTTCTTGGGGTCATCTGGGAATGCAGCATTAACTACCGCGCTGACGCTGGGGGTTCCCCCATCTTGGAACAGGTCCAGTTGAGTAACAATTACGTGCGTGTAATCTTTGACGCTGTGACGTGAAATCGGAGTACTAGCCGCAGCTAGCCCCCTTCCGAGTTCTCGCTTAGCTTCAAGCACCTGTTGCTGATACTTCGTGAAGGCTTGCTGTGCGGTCGGAGCTTGACTATTGAGGTCCGCTATTGCTCTATCAGCGGCAGCACCATATTTCTGACGTAGCTGCTCTTTGCTGAGGCCTACTGCTGCATCCTTCAATGCTGCACGATATAAAAATTGCTGTTCTTGCAAAGTTCTATCCCCTGTGCCGTAACCACTGGCTCGCACCAAGTCCCTAGCCGCATTCCCTTAACGAGGGATGGGCCAATGACCCCGGCACAGAAAACAGTGGGAATGATTAATGAACGGTACAGAG
>DILW01000097.1 GCA_002425245.1 Betaproteobacteria bacterium UBA5582
CTCCAACCGCCGCCACCTGATGCCGGAATACATGGCGGAAAACCTGGAGATTCAGCGCGTCGGCGACGAAATCCACCCAGGCGAAGCGGTCGAGGAAAAAGTTTCGCTGTCCGAGCGCTTCGGCCTGTGGATTTCCTTCTACCCCTTCTCCCAGGACGATTACCTGGCGGTCTTCGCCCACTGGGCACGGCAGTTCGGCATCGCCGAGGCGGTGATTGCCGGCTGCGAGCGCGAGGCTTTGAACTGGGCACTGTCGCGCGGCTCGCGCTCGGGCCGGGTCGCCTGGCAGTTCGCCCGCGATCTGGCCGGCCGCCAGAACGGCGGGGACGATCAGGAATGAGCCAGTTCGTCGAAGTTGCCGCCGCCGTGATGTTGCGCGCCGATGGCCGCCAGTTCCTGCTCGCCCAGCGCCCGCCGGGCAAGGTCTATGCGGGCTACTGGGAGTTTCCCGGCGGCAAGGTCGAGCCCGGCGAAAGCGTACGCGACGCGCTGGTGCGCGAGCTGCACGAAGAAATGGGCATCACCGTCACTGCCTGCTACCCTTGGCTGACCCGCGTGTTCACCTACCCGCATGCGACGGTGCGCCTGCATTTCTGGCGAGTTACCGCATGGACCGGCAAAATCGGCATCAGCGCACCGCTGGAACACAGCGCCGTGGCCTGGCAGGCGCGCGGCGAACCGGCCACCGTCGCCCCGATACTGCCGGCCAATGGCCCCATCCTCAAGGGGCTGTCTCTGCCCGACACCCTGCTCATCTCGATGGCCGCGGAAAGCGGCACGCAAGCCTGGCTGGAACGCCTGGAACGACGCCTGCAAGCGGGTCCGCCGCCGCTCATCCAGGTCCGCGACAAGACCCTGGCAGTGGCCGAACGGGCGGCGTTCGCCCGGGCGGTGGTCGAGCTCGCCCACCGCCACGGTGCGCCGGTGGTGATCAACGACGATCCCGAACTGGCACGCGCCTGCGGCGCCGATGGCATCCACCTGTCGGCAACGGCGCTGGCCGCCTGCAGCGAGCGCCCGGATTTCACCTGGGTCGGCGCCTCCTGCCACACGGCGGCGGAAATCGCCCGCGCTGGCGAACTCGAACTGGATTACGCAGTGCTCGGGCCGGTCATGGAAACACCGACACATCCGCATGACCCGGGGATCGGCTGGCGCCGTTTCGCCGACTACCGGGAAGGCAATCCGATGCCGGTATTCGCACTCGGCGGCATGCGGGAAACCTTGCGGGAAAGTGCCCTACTCCACGGCGCCCACGGCATTGCCCTGATGCGCGGCTGGTAGCTCAGCGCGTGCGGTCAAGGAAATCGACGCCGGGGGCGGCAGTTTCCTCGTCGGTCGGCTGACCGGGAATGGTGTAGCTGCCGCTGGCCCAGGCACCCAGGTCAATCTGCTTGCAGCGTTCGGAACAGAAGGGACGCCAGGCATTCTCCGGGGCCCACAGGGCATCCTGGCCGCACTGCGGGCAACGGACGAGACGCGGCTTGCTCATCGACGGGTGATCAGAGATTGCAGAAGGTCAGGGCGAAATTGACATCGCGGTCGCAACCGCGCGCCTTCAACTCGTTGAGCGGCGGCTTGGTGAAGCGGATGTTGAGGAAGTACTTGTTGGCGCTGACTTCCGGCACCGCCGTTTCTTCCGCCGCCAGTTCGACGCGCACCATCTGCGCCGAGGTGCCGCCGAGGTTGAGCTGGAACTGACCGAGCGTGGCGCAGTGCTGTTTCGGCCGGCCGCTGGAGCGCAGCAGGCGGAGGACGATGGCGGAGGCGTCGCGCAGCGCGAACATCGGCTTGCTCCAGGCCTCCAGCGCCGACCGCCGGGCTTCCGGGTCGCGGTGCAACCACCAGTGGTAGGAAGGCAGGTCGAACTCGCAGACACCACCGGGAATCGCCGCCCGGCTCTTGATGCTCATCAGCCAGTCGTTGTCGCGCAGGTACTGGCCGATCTTGCCGCTCATGCCGAGCAGCGCCGCCGAGGATTGCTCGATTTCGTAGAGGGCGCCGGACAGCGCTTCTTCGGAAATGTCGGGATTGTTGCGGAAGGCCAGCAAGGTCTGCCGCTGCCGTTCCAGTTCCTGGATCAGGTCCATCTTGAGATCGGCGCGACCGGCCGCCTCTAGAATCTCGAACAGGGCGATCAGGGCGGCGTGGTGCTCGTGTTGACCGTCCGCCCGGGCAAAGTAGGCCGTCTTCTCGAAGAGGTCTTCGAGACGCAACAGCGTGCGGATGCGCTCGTTGAACGGGTATTCGTAGGTGATCACTCGGCCTGGTTCCGGAAAATCGGAAAATTTTCCTGGATTCTGAAGCATTTGCACGCAAATCTCAACACTTTGCTTTAGGTACTTTCGGTAGCCTGTCGAGATACTGTTGGTGCAGAACGGCAACCTGGCGGTCGAGTTCGGCGGGTGCGCCATCGTTGTTTATGACATCGTCAGCAACCGCCAAACGCTGCTGACGCGTGGCCTGACTGGCCAGGATCGCTTCGACCTCGGCGCGGGCGAGACCGCTGCGCGCCATCACCCGTTCGATCTGGAGCGACTCCGGACAATCGACCACCAGAATGCGCTGGCAGCGCTCGCGGTAGCTGCCCGACTCGACCAGCAGGGGAACCGCCAGCAGCACGTAGGGCGTGTTCGCCGCCCGGCAACGCTCGGCCGACAGTTCGCGGATCATCGGATGAAGAATGCCTTCGAGGCGCGCCCGGGCCGATGCATCGGCAAACACCAGTCGGCGCATCGCCGCCCGGTCGAGCGCCCCGTCGGCGGCAACGACGAGGTCACCGAAAGCCTGGCGGAGCAAGGGCATGGCCGCGCCATCGGCAGCAGTCAGTTCGTGGGCAATGCGGTCGGTATCGACCAGCGCCGCCCCCTGGGCGACAAACAGTTCGGCGACCGTGCTCTTGCCGCTACCGATACCGCCGGTCAGGCCGACGACGTAATCGCTCACTGGCAGTCTTTCGGCGGATTCTTCGGCAGGGCTTCGGCCAGCGCCGCGAGCAAGGCATCCTTGTCCTTGGCCGGGCCGCGCAGCTCAAGTTGCAGGTTCCCCTCCTTGTCCGGACGCATGCCCACGCGCGCCGAGCGCACGCCCTTGGGCTGCAGGCCCGCCAGATGCTCCTGGGCGGCCTTCTCGGTGCTGAAAATGCCGAGCGAAATGGCGTTGCGCAAAGCCCCCTCCTGAACCACGAAGTAATCGCTCACCCCCATCGCCTTCAACTCGCGAGCCTTCTTGTCGGCGGCTTCGCGGCTGGCCAGGGGCGGAATATGCACCCACCAGCCACCGCCCTCGGCCGCGCTGTTCTGGATCACGGAGAAGGCCTGAAAAGTGCTGCCGACCACACGACCGACCCGCTCGGCCTCGACTCGGGAAAGTGCCGTCCAGCGCAGGCAGACCTGATCTTCGGCCGGCGCGGCCGGCTCAGCTGCTGGCGCCGGCTCTTCGGCCGCTGCCGGTTCGGCGGTCGCCGCTGGTGCTGCACCGTTGCCGACGATGCGGATGCGCTCCGGATGCAACTGCTGCCCGACCCGGGTGCTTTCGTCGCTGCCCGAACTTCCGAGCAAGCCCACCGAGAATGCGTAGAACAGCAGGTTGGCCAGAACCAGCAGGAAGACGAGGATTTTCACGATCTCAGCCGACCTGGGGCAGGTGCTTCAGCGATTCGACGATAGCCTCGGCCGGGTACTCGTAATCCTCCAGCTTGCCGGCGAAATACTTGTCGTAGGATGCCATGTCGAAGTGGCCGTGGCCGGTCAGGCAGAAGAGGATCGTCTTGGCCTCGCCGGTCGCCTTGCAGCGCAACGCTTCGTCGATCGCGGCGCGGATGCCGTGGCAGGATTCCGGCGCCGGGATGATGCCTTCGGCGCGGGCGAACTGGACGCCGGCCTCGAAGGTGCCGACCTGCGGCACCGCCACCGCTTCCAGCAGCTTCTCGTGGAAGAGCTGCGACAGGAGCGGCGAGGCGCCGTGATAGCGCAGGCCGCCGGCGTGGATGCCGGGCGGCATGAAGTCGTGGCCGAGGGTGTACATCTTCATGATCGGCGTGTAGCCGGAGGCGTCGCCGTAATCGTAGGTGTAGGCGCCCTTGGTCAGCGTCGGGCAGGAGGTCGGCTCGACCGCGACGCAGCGCAGGTTTTTGGCACGTGGGTCACCGGCCGCCTTGTCGGCGAGGAAGGGGAAGGCGATGCCGCCGAAGCTGGAACCGCCGCCGCAGGGCCCGAAGATCACGTCCGGGTAGAGGCCGATCTTGGCGAACTGCTTCTTCGCTTCGAGGCCGATCACGGTCTGGTGCAGGAGCACATGGTTGAGCACCGAGCCGAGCGTGTAACAGGTGTTGGGGTCGGCAGCGGCTTCCTCGACGGCTTCCGAGATAGCCAGGCCGAGCGAGCCCTGGCAGTCCGGGTCGGCGGCCAGCGCGGCGCGGCCGGCGTTGGTCAGGTTGGTCGGGCTGGCGAAAACTTCGGCGCCCCAGGTCTGCATCATCGAGCGGCGGAAAGGCTTCTGCTGGTAGCTGACATTGACCATGAAAACGCGCACCGGCAGGCCGAACATCTGGCCGGCGTAGGAAATCGACGAGCCCCACTGACCGGCACCAGTCTCGGTGGTCAGTTTCTTGGTACCGGCCAGCTTGTTGTAGAAGGCCTGCGGCACGGCGGAGTTCGGCTTGTGCGAACCGGCCGGCGAGACACCTTCGTACTTGAAGAAGATCTTGGCCGGCGTACCCAGCATCTGCTCCAGACGCAGCGCGCGGCACAGCGGCGCCGGGCGCCATTGCGCATAAATCTGGCGAACCTCCTCGGGAATCGGAATCCAGCGCTCGGCGCTCATTTCCTGTTCGAGGATGGGGTCGGGGAAGATCGCCCCCATCGCTTCCGGCGGCACCGGGTTACCATCCGGCCCGAGCGGCGGCGCCGGCGGGTTGGGCATGTCGGCGACGACGTTGTACCCGTGGGTGGGGATTTCTTCTTTTTCGAGGTTGATGCGCAACGGTGTCATATTTTTCTCTCTCCCTGCGGCCTTCACCGCAAAGCCGGTAA
>DILW01000099.1 GCA_002425245.1 Betaproteobacteria bacterium UBA5582
GGCCGAACTGGCCGCCGTCGTCGGCCTCAGCCCGGCCCATCTGCAGCGCGTTTTCGCCGAATGGGCGGGCATCTCGCCGAAGCGCTTCGTCCAGCACCTGACCCGCGAATACGCCCGCAGCCGCCTGCGCGCTGCCGCCGATACGCTGAGCGTCGCGCTCGACGCCGGCCTCAGCGGCAACGGCCGGCTGCACGACCTGATGATCGTCGGCGAGGCGATGACGCCGGGCGAAATCCAGCGCGGCGGCGAGGGCGTCACGCTTGACTGCGGCAGCGGCCCGACGCCGTTCGGGATGGCCTTCCTGGCCTGGAACGAGCGCGGCATCTGTCATCTGTCCTTCGTGCACGACGACGGCGCCGCCTCGCTCGCGACCCTGGCCGAGGAATGGCCGCGCGCCGCATTGCGGCGTTCGGACGAAGGGGCGGCGGCGATGCTGCAGCGCGTCTTCGGCGAACTGGTGAGCGGCGTGCCGCTGCACCTGCAACTGCGCGGCAGCAACTTCCAGCTCAAGGTCTGGGAAGCCCTGATCCGCGTGCCGCCGGGCGAAGTGCTGTCGTACGGGCAACTCGCCGGCAGGATTGATGCGCCGCGCGCCCAGCGCGCGGTCGGCTCGGCGCTGGCGGCCAACGCCATCGGTTTCCTGATTCCCTGTCACCGGGTGATCCGCGACAGCGGCGAAAGCGGCAACTATCGCTGGGGCGAGGAACGCAAGCTCGCCCTGCAACTCTGGGAAGCCGGCCGTCGCGCGCCCGACGCGGCGGCATGAAAAAGGCGGCCCGGGTTGCCCCGGCCGCCTTCTGCGTTAAAGCCTGGAATGCCTTGTGCTGCCTCAGTCCTTCTTCATCGGGCAGGTGTTCATGCCCAGCAGCGGGTAGACCGGGCACCAGCCCATCAGGCCGGTGGCCAGGGGAACAACGCCGATCCAGGCCCAGACGGGGCCGCCGGTGAGGGCCCAGGCGATCAGGGCGATGCCGGCCACGATGCGCAGGATTTTGTCGATGCCGCCAACATTGCTTTTCATGATGTGTTCTCCAAGAGGTGAGTAGACGATGCCAATGTAACCGCGTCGTGCTGCTCAGTATGTAACCTTGGTCACACAGCGGCAAGCTTGTTCAGGCCGTCGCGGTCGATCACCGTCAACTGCTCGCGGCCGAGGCTGACCAGGCCCTGGGCGGCGAAGCCCTTGAGCAGTCGGCTGACGATCTCGCGCACGCTGCCCAGCTCGTCGGCCAGTTGCTGGTGGGTGATGTTCAGCGTGTCGGCCTGGCGAGCCAGGATGAGTTTGGCCAAGCGCTGGTCGAGGCGGGCAAAAGCGACTTCCTCGACCAATTGCATGAGTTCGCCGATGCGCTCGGAAAACAGGTGGAAGACGAAGTCGCGGAAGGGCGCGTGGTCGACCAATAATCGCCCGAATTCAACGACCGGCAGGGCGAGCAGCGTGAGCGGGGTTTCGGCGATGCCGCGCGCGTTGTAGTCGGTGTGGCCGAGCAGGCAGGACGAGGAGATGATGCACGAGCCGCCGGGACTGACCCGGTAAAGCAGCAGTTCGCGGCCGCTGCTGGCCTGCTTGACGACCTTGATGCTGCCGTCGAGCAGCAACGGGAAGCCGGCGCAGGGCTGATGCTCGGAGAAGACGCAGGCGCCGGCCGGTAGCTGAAACAGTGCCGGTGATTGCAACAGCCGTTCCAGGCGTGCCGGCGGCAAGTCGGCCAGCGCCGGGTAGAGGCGGAGCAGGGCGCTGCGGTCGAGGCTGGCTGCGCTCACGTTCAGCTCAGCGTCGCCCACACCGGGGCGTGGTCGGAGGGGCGTTCGCGCTTGCGCGGGCCGCGGTCGACGCCGGCCGCCGTGCACCTTTCGGCGAGCGGGCCGGAGAGCAGGATGTGGTCGATGCGCAGGCCAAGGTTTTTCTGGAAGCCGAGCATGCGGTAATCCCACCAGGAGAAGGTTTTCTCCGGCTGCTCGAACAGGCGGAAGCTGTCGGACAGGCCGAGCGCCAGCAGGCGGCGGAAGGCGGCACGCTCCGGTTCGGAAACCAGGATGCAGTCGCGCCAGCGTGCCGGGTCGTGCACATCGCGGTCGTCGGGGGCGATGTTGTAGTCGCCGCACAGGGCCAGTTGCGGGTAGTGGCGCAGTTCGCCGTCCAGCCATTCGGCCAGCGCGTCGAGCCAGCGCAGCTTGTAGTCGTATTTGTCGCAGCCGACTTCCTGTCCGTTCGGCATGTAGGCGCAGACCACGCGCACGCCGTCGACGGTGCCGGAAATCAGGCGTTTCTGCTCATCCGGGAACAGCGGGTTGCCGCAGACAACGTCGCTGATCGGCGAGCGGGCGAGCAGGGCGACGCCGTTGTAGGTCTTCTGGCCGGAAAAGGCGACGTGGTAGCCGGCGGCCTCGATTTCGGCACGCGGGAAGTTGGGGTCTTCGAGCTTGAGTTCCTGCAGGCAGACCACGTCGGGGGTGGCTTCGGCCAGCCAGTCGAGCAGGTGCGGCAGGCGGACTTTCAGCGAATTGACGTTCCAGGCGGCGATCTTCACGGTTTGCTCCCGACCGGCGCCTTCGGATAGCCGGCGATGTCGAGCAGGCTGTCGTAGGCACTGCGCGTGAAGCCGCGATGAGATGTCTTGCCGACCTTGAGGCTGGGGACGAAGGCGTCGCCGACCAGTTGCTTGAGTTCGGCCAGGTCCTCAGGTGTCTTCACCAGTTTTTCGGTGTAGGGAATTTTGCGTGCCTTGAGCAGGTCCCGGGCCTGCTGGCATTCGCCGGTGCATTCTGCCGCGGTGTACAGCAGCACCGGGTGCTTTTCCGCGGCCAGGCGGGTGGCGTAGGGCAGGCCATCGTCCGGCTGCGCCTTGCCGCCGGTTTTCTCGACGTTGCGCGCCTGACCCGGCGGCGGTGTGTCGGAAACAACCACCCGTCCGTTGGCATCGGTCCACCGGTAGGTTTCGGCGTGTGCGCCGGCGCAGCACAACAGCAGGCAGACAGTGAGCAGACGTTGCATGGAAGTCCCCGGTTTGGCTCAGGCTGCAATCATACCGCTGTGACGAAGCAGTGCGTCGGGGCTGGGTTCGCGGCCGCGGAAGGCCTTGAAGTTTTCCAGCGCCGGGCGCTCGCCGCCGCGCGACAGGATCTCTTCCAGGAAGCGCTTGCCGACGACCGGGTCGAACGGGTCGCCGGCTTCCTCGAAGGCCGCGTAGCAGTCGGCCGATAGCACTTCCGCCCACTTGTAGCTGTAGTAGCCGGCCGCGTAGCCGCCGCCGAAGATGTGCGAGAAGCTGTTCGGGAAGCGGTGCCATTCGGGCGGAATCAGTACGGCGACTTCGCGGCGGACCTCGTCGAGCACATCCATCACCGTCTTCTCGCCGGCAGGGTCGAATTCATAATGCAGGCGCATGTCGAAGATCGAGAATTCGAGCTGGCGCACGGTCATCATCCCGCTCTGGAAGTTCTTCGCCGCCAGCATCTTGTCGTAGAGCGCGCGCGGCAGCGGTTCGCCGGTTTCCACATGGGCGGTCATGCCCTGCAGCACGTCCCATTCCCAACAGTAGTTTTCCATGAACTGCGACGGCAACTCGACGGCGTCCCACTCGACGCCGTGGATGCCGGAGACGCCCAGCTCCTCGCCGCGCGCCAGCAGGTGGTGCAGGCCGTGGCCGGTTTCGTGGAACAGGGTGATCACTTCGTCGTGCGTGAACGTTGCCGGTTTGCCGCCGACCGGACGGGCGAAGTTGCAGTTCAGGTAGGCGATCGGTTTCTGGATGCCGCCGGCCACCCGCTTGCGCGAGCGCGCTTCGTCCATCCAGGCGCCGCCGCGCTTGGTTTCGCGGGCGTAGAGGTCCATGTAGAACTGGCCGACCAGGTCGCCGGCCGGCGTTTCGATGCGGTAGAAGCGCACGTCCTCGTGCCACACCGGCGCCTTGTCTTCCTTGACCTTGACCGTGAACAGGCTTTCGATGACCTTGAACAGGCCGGCGATCACCTTGGGTTCGGTGAAGTACTGCTTCACTTCCTGCTCGGAGAAGGCGTAGCGCGCCTGCATCAGTTTTTCGGAGGCGTAGGCGGCGTCCCAGGGCTGGAAGTCGGTCAGGCCGAGTTCGTCCTTGGCGAAGGCCTTCAGCTCGGCGATGTCTTTCTCGGCGAAAGGCTTGGCCTTCTTCGCCATGTCGCGCAGGAAGTCGAGCACCTGTGCCGGCGTGTCGGCCATCTTGGTGTATAGCGAGACTTCGGCGAAGTTGTTGAAGCCGAGCATGGCCGCGTCCTCGGCCTTGAGTTCGAGCAGGCGCTTCATGATCGGGCCGTTGTCCCATTCCGGCTTCGAGTAGCCGTTGTCGATCTCGGCGGCGCGGGTGGCGTAGGCGCGGTACATGCGGGCGCGCAGCTCGCGGTTGTCGGCGTACTGCATCAGCGGGCCGTAGGACGGCGCGTGCAGGGTGAATTTCCAGCCCTCGATGCCAGCTTTTTCGGCGGCTTCGCGGGCGGCGTCCCTGGCGTAGTCGGGCAGGCCGGCCAGCAGCGTCTCATCGGTGACGATCTCGGCGAAGGCGTTGGTCGCGTCGAGGATGTTTTCCGAGAACTTGGCGGAAAGCTGCGACAGCTCTTCCATGATCGCCTGGAAGCGCGGCTTCTGGTCTTCCGGCAGTTCGGCGCCGCCCAGACGGAAATCGCGGATCTCGTTATCGACGATCTTCCGGCGCTCAGCGGAGAGCGTGGCGTATTCCGGGCTCTGCTTGAGCGCCCGGTACTTGTCGAACAGCTTCAGGTTCTGGCCGAGCTCGGTGTAGAAGCGCGAAACCTCCGGCAGCATCTCGTTGTAGGCCTCGCGCCAGGCCGGCACATCATTGACCGAATGCAGGTGACCGACGACGCCCCAGGCGCGGCCGAAACCTTCCAGGCCTTCGCTCAGGGCACCGGCAAAGTCGGCCCAGGTGGCCGGCGTGCTGTCGGCAGTCAGGCGGTCGACCAGGGCGCGGCCGTCGGCCAGCAGTTGGGTGATCGCCGGTTTGACGTGTTCCGGCTGGATCAGGTCGAAGCGGGGCAGGTCGGTGAAATCGAGCAGCGGGTTGGCAGTGGTCATGGTCTTTTCGCGGGGCAAGAAAAAGGGGCGGTCGTGGCCGCCCCGGGGTTTTGGCGTCAGCGTCCTATTCTACTAGCTCGCGATAGGCATGCCACGAGGCATGACCCAACATCGGCATGAGGATGATCAGGCCGAACAGCAGGGTGGCGAAGCCGGTCATCGTCAGGATCACGATCAGTACCGCCCACAGCGCCAGCGGGCCGGGGTTGGCAAGCACGGCGCGCAGGCTGGTGGCCATCGCGGTGACCGGATCGCAGTTGCGGTCGAGCATCATCGGCACCGAGACGACGGCGAGAACGAAGACGAAGCTGGCGAGCAGGGCACCAAGCACCCCCCAGGTGGCGACGAAGGCCAGATGTTCGCCAGCGAGCAGGATTTCAGTGAGCAGGGCGCTACCGCCAAAGGCGCCGCCGCCGCTGAGCATGGCGAAGGCGATGGCGGTGAAGCGTTCCCAGAGCAGCGCCGTCAGCGCCAGCAACAGGCCGAACAGGGCCAGCGACTGGCCGTTGCGGCGGAACGCCCGCAAGGAGTCGATGAACATCAGCTTTTCGCCGTGCTCACGACTCCGGCTGAGTTCGTACAGCCCAGCTGCAAGCAGCGGAGCGACCAGGAAGAAGCCGGAAATGGCGAAAGTCAGCAGGTGCGGATAACTGACCAGCGCCAGCAGGATCAGGTCGCCGCCGAGGGCGAACAGCAGGCCATAGGCGAGCGAGGGCAGGGGGTTGGCGCGAATGTCCTGCCAGGCGGCCTCCAGCCAGCGGCTGGGAGCGCGGGCGTCGATGCGGCGGATGGCGGCGCTGCCATCACGGGCGGACGGAAGTGGATTGAGGGCATGCATGGTCAGACTCCTCTGTCATGACGGACATGCCCTTCGGACAAGCGCGCCGGGAAGGGGTTCCCGGCGTTTTGTTACAGTGCTTTACCGGTCAGCTTTTCGTAGGCCTCGATGTACTTGGCGCTGGTGCGGGCGATGACTTCGGCCGGCAGCTTCGGTCCCGGGGCGACCTTGCCCCAATCGAGCGTTTCCAGATAATCGCGCACGTACTGCTTGTCGTAGGACGGCGGGTTGCTGCCTTCGGCGTACTGATCGGCCGGCCAGAAGCGCGACGAATCCGGGGTCAGCGCCTCGTCGATCAGGTGCAGGGTGCCGGCGGCGTCGATGCCGAATTCGAACTTGGTGTCGGCGATGATGATGCCGCGCGTCGCCGCGTAGTCGGACGCTTCCTGGTACAGACGGATGGCGGCGTCGCGCGCTTCGGCGCAGAGCTGGGCGCCGGTCTTGCCGGTGCCCTTGAGCAGGTCGTTGAGCGTCGCGTCGCAGTTGGCGGCGGCCTGTTCGAAGGAAACGTTTTCGTCGTGATCGCCGACTTCGGCCTTGGTCGCCGGGGTGAAGATCGGCTGCGGCAGCTTCTGCGCCATCTTCAGGCCGGCCGGCAGGGCGATGCCGCAGATGGCGCCGGTCGCCTGGTAATCCTTCCAGCCCGAGCCGATCACGTAGCCACGGACGACCGCTTCAATCGGCAGCGGCTTCAGGCGCTTGACGACGACGGCGCGACCGCGCACCTGCTCGCGTTCATTGTCGGCGACGACCGATTCCGGAGCGACACCGGTAAGCTGGTTGGGCACGATGTGGCCGAGCTTGTCGAACCAGAAATTGGCGACGGCCTGCAGGACTTCGCCCTTCCTCGGAATCGGGTCCGGCAGGATGACGTCGAAGGCCGACAGGCGGTCGGTGGTGACGATCAGCAGCTTGTCGGCGTCGACCGCGTAGATGTCGCGGACCTTGCCCTTGGACAGGAGCGGCAGGCTGGTGATGGAGGATTCGAAGAGCGGAGCGGTCACGGTCGTGGTCCCGAAAGATCAAAGGGCGAATTATAAGGGAGGGGCGCGGCCAAGGCACCGGGCAGCGATTGATGCATAATCGTCCCATGAGCACACAGTCCCCGCATGCTGCCGTTGGCGCCGATCTCCGTTCCGTCATCTACGCCCTGTCCGATGCCCTCGACCTGGTCGGTATCGACGATCTGGCGCACGGCAAACGCGTCGGCATCATGGCCGCCGAATGCCTGCGCGGCCAGGGGGCGGGCGACGAAGAGACGCGTTTCATCTTCGATCTCGGCCTGCTGCACGATATCGGTGTGTCGTCTACGGTCACCCATGGTCATCTGGTCAGGGAGTTCGACTGGGAGAGTTCGCAGAAGCATTGCCAGACGGGGTATGAGTTGTTGCACGATTTCCCGCCGCTGGCCGACATGGCGCTGCCCGTTCGCCTGCACCACACGCACTGGGACGACCTGATCCAGCGCGACCACGAGCGGCAGGTGATCCTGCAGGCCAACCTGATCTACCTCGTCGACCGGGTCGATGCGCTGTCTGCACCGCATTACGCCGACGGCAGCCTGCTGATGAACACCGAGCGCATCCGCGGTGAGATCGCTGCCCGTGCCGGCAGCTTCTTCGCGCCGGAGCTGGTCGAACTGTTCCTCGGGGCATCGCGTTCGGAATCCTTCTGGCTGAACCTGGAGCCGCGCAGCATCCAGACCTACCTCAACGACATGCGCACGCGCGGGCGCCGCCATCAGATGAATATCGGTGAGCTGAAGCAACTGGCAACCATCTTCTCGCGCATCGTCGATGCCAAGAGCCCGTTCACCGCCGAACACTCGCTCGGCGTTGCCCGGCTTGCCCGCTGGTTGGGCGAGCGTTGCGACTTGTCGGCGGAGCGTTGCGACCAGCTGGAAATTGCCGGCCTGCTGCACGATATCGGCAAGCTGCGGGTGCCGGATGAAATTCTCGACAAGCCGGCCAAGCTCGACGAGCGCGAGCGCAAGGTGATGAACGCGCACAGTTTCGAGACCTACCAGATCCTCAAGCCGATTCCCGGCTTTGACGAGATCGCCCTGTGGGCAGCGTATCACCACGAGTCGCCCGGCGGCGACGGTTACCCCTTCCGGGTGAGCGCCGAGCGCCTGTGCCTGGAAGCCAGGGTTCTGCGCGTCGCCGACATCTTTCAGGCGATGGCTCAGGACCGTCCGTATCGGGCCGGTCTGCCGGCGGAAAAAGTCGCCAAGTTCATGCAGGAACTGGCCGACCAGGGACGGGTCGATGCGGGCTTGGTGGCCTTGGCCCTGGCCGACCTGCCGGCCGCGATGGCAGCGGCCAGACCGGCGGGCTGAATCGACTCAATGGCCGCCGGGTTCCTCGGCGGCGAGCTTCTTGCGCATGCGCCGGGTGCCCCAGGCGACCAGGCCGGCGATGACCGGTATCGAAACGGCGGTGATCACGTCGGTGTTGAGGTGGTGCAGGTCCTTGCTGCCCTTGGCCAGGTACTGCACCAGCTGCGAGCCGTAGTAAGTGAGCACCACCACCGACAGGCCTTCGACCGTCTCCTGCAGGCGCAACTGCAGCTTGGCGCGGCTGTTCATCTGGGTCAGCAGTTCCTGGTTCTGGCGCTCCAGTTCGATATCGACGCGGGTACGCAGCAGCTGGCTGTTGCGCGCGACCCGCGCCGACAGCTCTTCCTGGCGGCGGCTGATTGCCTCGCAGGTCTTCATCGCCGGCTGCAGGCGGCGTTGCATGAATTCGTAAAGCGTCGGCAGGCCGGGAATGCGCGTCTCGCGCAGTTCCTCGATGCGCTGTGCGACCAGCCCGTGATAGGCACGCGAGGCGCCGAAACGGAAGGTGGTGCGGGCGACCGAGTTTTCGACGTCGGCGGCCAGCGCCGACAGCGAGGCGAGGACGTTGCGCTCGTCTTCCGGGGTTCGCGCCCGACCGATCTGCTCCATCAGCTCGGCCAGCTGCTTTTCACCCGTGTACAGCCAGCGGCCGACCTCCTTGGCGATCGGCAGGCCAAGCAGCGCCATCATCCGGTAGGTCTCGATCTCGACCAAGCGCTGTACCGTGCGGCCGGCCTGACGCGGCGTCATGCACTCGTTGAGCACGAGGAAGCGGGAGAAACCATTGTCGATCATGAAATCGGTGAACACCCAGGCCGCGTCGTCGGCCACCCGCGCGCCGCCGAGCGTGCGCCCGGTCGGGCTGAGGCCGGCCAGCACCGTATCCGGCGAAACTTCCGCGCTCGGGCGCAGTTCCACCTGGGTCGCCACGATCAGCTTGCCGGGAATGCCGCGCAGCCAGTCGGGGTGCACCGCATCGAAGGCGGTAGCGTCAGGATGCAGCGCCTCGCCGGGGTTCAGGTCGCGGTAGAAGGTGTAGGTCGAGAACTCGGTGTGCAACTCCCAGCGCATGCGGAAGGCGCCGGTCTCGATCATCAGGTGCGAGTCGGAACTGTCGATGGCACTGCACACGTGGCCCTGGCAGAGTTTGGCCAGGTTTTCCCGTTCTGCCTCGCCGGTGCTCGCACCGTGCTTGAACACCAGGTGCGAAACCAGCACCGAGCCGGTGAGGACGGTCGACGGCCGCGCGTGAAACTCGTTGTTCAGGCGTTGGCGCAGCGGGTGTTCTTCCAGTTCGGCAAGGATCAGGCGCGGGTGCATGACGGACTCGACTCGGTATCGATGGTGCGGTGCAGCAGATTGTAGCACCGGCCCTCGCGGCGCAGCGTTGTCCCCGATAAAAGACAGGGGCATGCAAAGTCTGGCCGGCATTGCCGCGCTGGCTCTAGAATGGCGGGCGTCACGCCGCCACAGGCGCTTCCGGGAACTTCCATGATCAAGACTTGCGCCGCCCTGGCGGCATTCATGCTGCTGCCTGCCTGGGCAGGTGCTCAGGGGATCACGCCGCCCAGCGTGAAGGAGGAGCTGCGGCTGAAGGCGATCCCCGATCCGGCCGGCGACTTCACCATGGCGCTGCGTTACTTTGCCGGCGAAGGCGTGCCGCGCAGCGAAAAGCGCGCGCTGGAATACCTGCGCCGGGCGGCCGAAGCCGGCCACAGCGAGGCCCAGTTCAACCTCGGCAACTACTACAACATGTTTGCCGCCAACTACGCCGAAGCGGCCCGCTGGTGGCGTCTCGCCGGACGCCAGGGGCACCCGCAGGCCTTGTTCAACCTGGCCGAACTGCTGACAGCCGGGCTGGTTCCGGCCCAGGGGGGCGAGCAGGCGGCCGATTACTATGCCCAGGCCGCCCGACGCGGCTTCGTGCTTGAGGCTGAGACCGCTCCGTCCGCCACCCCGGCACCCCCCGGGCAGGTGCTGCCGCCACCCACAGTGGCGCTCGCGCAAGCGCAAAGCGAACTCCAGCCGCAAGCTGATCCGCAACCGCAACCGCAACCGCAACCGCAACCGCAACCTCAGCCGCAACCTCAGCCGCAACCTCAGCCGCAACCTCAGCCGCAACCTCAGCCGGAACCCCAGCCGGAACCTCAGCCGGAACCTCAGCCGGAACCTCAGCCGGAACCTCAGCCGGCGCTCGTCGCGCCGCCTGTAGCGCAGCCGTCCGGGGCGGATGCTGCCTGGCTGGAGGCGCCGGTGACGGCGGCGACGATCCAGGTGTTCGCATCCGTCAGCGAGGACGAGACGCGCGCCGTCGCCGGGCGCTATGCCTGGCGGCGCGAGCTCGCGTTGCTCAGTTTCGAACGCGACGGGCGGCGCTGGTACGCCCTGCTCTACGGGCAGTTTGCCGATACGGGGGCGGCCCGCCGCGCCCTGCCGGAAGTGCCGGCGCCGCTGCTGGCGGGCAAGCCCTGGGCCCGGCGCATGGGCGACGTGCGCGCGCAGACGCAGATGAAGCTGCAGTCCTTGCCGGGAAAACCCCATGAGCTGCGCTGACCGCCTGGCTGAGGACGCCGCCGCTCGCCAGCGTGCGCTCGACCTCGCTTCCTTCATCGTCGAAGCGCCGGCCGGCGCCGGCAAGACCGAACTGCTGACCCAGCGTACGTTGCGCCTGCTGGCCATCGTCGATGCACCGGAAGAAGTGCTGGCGCTGACCTTCACCAACAAGGCAGCGACCGAGATGCGCGACCGCATCCTCGGCAGCCTCGAAGCGGCCACCCGCGACGCCGGCGAACTGGCATCGCACAAGCTTGAAACGCGCAAGTGGGCGCTCGCTGTCCTGGCGCGCGATCGCGAGCTGGGCTGGAACCTGCTGGCGCACCCCGGCCGCTTGCGCGTCACCACGCTCGACGCGCTGTGTGCCGGGCTGGCCCGGCAGATGCCTTTCCTCTCCCGCTTCGGCGCCCAGCCGGCGGTCACCGACGATGCCGAGGCGCACTACGCGACGGCGGCACGGCGAACGCTGGCCATGGTCGAGGCGGATACGCCCGACGCCGCCGTCGTTGCCGCTGCGCTGGCCTTCATGGACAACGATGCCGGCCGTCTCGAACGCCTGCTGGTGAG
>DILW01000031.1:0-3696 GCA_002425245.1 Betaproteobacteria bacterium UBA5582
CACGCCGCGGCCGGCGCTGGCCAGTTCGTCGATCAGCGTGCCGAGGCAGGAAGGGCACGACCTCACGCGGCAGGAAGGGCACGACCTCACGCGGCAGCCCGGCCAGACCGGGCGGCATGGCGAGCAGGGCAGCGCTGCTACGCTGGTCCATGGCCTGGGCGATGGCGTCGTCCGAACGAGCCGAGAACAGGCCGTTGACGATCAGGTGCAAGTTGCCGACGCCGAGTTCGGCCAGTTCGTGGCGGGTGCGCTCCGCCTCGCGCAGCGCCGCGCTGTCGGCCCGGGCGACGAGGACGACACGCGTCTGCGCCGGGTCGGACAGGCGGTCGACCGTCGCCGCGTACAAGGCCTTCTGCTTTTCCAGCCCGGCCAGCGGGCCGAGGCAGGAAGCGCCGCCTTGGTTGCTGTCGATGTAGCCGCTCCAGGCCGACGGCAGGGTCAGCAGGCGCAGCGTATGGCCGGTCGGCGCGGTGTCGAAGATGACGTGGTCGAAGTTCTCTGTGGCGCCGGCATCGCCGAGCAGCTTGGCGAACTCGTCGAAGGCGGCGATCTCGACCGTGCAGGCGCCGGAGAACTGTTCTTCCATGCTCTGGATCGCCGCCGCCGGCAGGATGTTGCGGTAGGGGGCGATCATCCGCTCGCGGTAGGCGGCGGCCGCCGCCTCCGGGTCGATGTTCAGCGCCGCCAGGCCGGGTACGCCGCGTATCGGCGTCGGCGTGCCGGCGAGCGCCGTTTCCAGGACTTCATCGAGATTCGATGCCGGATCGGTACTGACGATCAGCACCCGTTTCCCCTGTTCAGCCAGCGCCAGCCCGGTCGCGCAGGACAGCGAGGTCTTGCCGACGCCGCCCTTGCCGGTGAAGAAGAGGTACCGCGGTGTGCCGTTCAGGTCGATCATGGGGTTTCCTCAGCAGCAGCCGGATTTCAGCGAGCAGCAGGATTTCTTTGGTGCGGCCTCGCCAGCCGTCAGCGTCAAACCGAGTTTCTGCGCCAGTTGTGTGCGCGACGGATAGAGGCCGGTGGTGACGATCTGGCCGTCGATGGCGATGATCGGCAGGCGATCCATGCCGGCTTCCATTTCCTTGACCACCGCCGGATTGGCGGCGAAGGCCTGCGGCTCCTGGCCGAGGTTGTAGCGCTGCACGCTGACGCCCTGCTCGCCGATCCAGGCCAGGTCGGCGGCGAACTGGACGAGGGCGGGATCGACATCGACGCCGCAGACGCCGGTCGAGCAGCACATGGCGGGGTCGTAGATTTCAAGCTTTTTCATGGTTGTCTCCTGAGTTCAAAGGGCTTTTTCGTACCAGGTCTTGGTCGAATTGACCATCTTCACCAGCCACAGCATCACCGGCACCTCGATCAGCACGCCGACCACGGTGGCCAGGGCGGCGCCGGAGTCGAAGCCGTAAAGGACGATGGCCACAGCCACCGCCAGTTCGAAGAAGTTGGAGGCACCGATCATCGTCGCCGGCCCGGCGACATCATGCTGGACTTGGAACTTGCGGCAGAGCCAGTAGCCGATGGCGGCGATCAGCAGTCCCTGGAGGAAGATCGGCACGGCCAGCATGCCGATGATCAGCGGCTGCTCGACGATGGCTTCGCCCTGGAAGGCGAACAGCAGCACCAGCGTCGCCAGCAGCGCCATGATGGTGAACGGGCCGATGCGTTCCTGGGCGGCCTTGAGCGCCGCTTCGCCGTTGCGCAGGAAATGCTTGCGCAGCCCCTGGGCGATGGCCAGCGGGATGACGATGTACATCACCACCGACAGCAGCAGCGTGTCCCACGGTACCGGGATCGCCGAGACGCCGAGCAGCAGCGCGACGATGGGGGCGAAGGCGAAGACCATGACCAGATCGTTCAAGGCCACCTGCGAGATGGTGAAGTTGGCGTTGCCCCGACACAGGTTGCTCCAGACGAAGACCATCGCCGTGCACGGCGCTGCGCCGAGCAGGATCAGGCCGGCGATGTAGCTGTCCAGTTGTTCGGCCGGCAGGTAAGGCGCGAAAACGTGACGGATGAACAGCCAGCCGAGTGCAGCCATGGTGAAGGGCTTGACCGCCCAGTTCACGAACAGCGTGATGCCGATGCCGGCCTTCTGGTCCTTGACCTCGTTGATCGTCGAGAAGTCGATCTTCATCAGCATCGGCACGATCATCACCCAGATCAGCAGGCCGACCGGGATGTTGACCTGGGCCACTTCCATCCGACCGAGCGCCTGGAAGGCGGCCGGGAACCACTGGCCGAACAGGATGCCGGCGACGATGCAGAGCACCACCCAGACGCTGAGGTAACGCTCGAAAAAGCCCATCGGGGCTCCGGCCGCCTGTTTGGCGACGACTCCGCACTGGGCGCTCATGACGCGGCCTCTTCGTGAATCTTGCGCGCCGCCGCCTTGATTTCGGCGGTCGACAGCGTTTCCAGCGGCAATCTGACAAAGGCTTCGACGCGCTCGCGCAGCAGTTCGTAGGCTCTTTCGAAAGCGGCACGGCGGGCTTCCATGGGCTCGACATGCGCCGGATCATCGATGCCCCAGTGTGCGGTGGTCGGATGGCCCGGCCAGATCGGGCAGGCCTCGCCGGCCGCCGAGGCGCAGACGGTGAAGATGAAATCGATCTTCGGCGCGTCGACGCCGACGAACTCATGCCACGACTTGCTGCGCGCTTCCGGCAGCGGGATGCCATGCTTTTCCAGGGTTTCCAGGGCCACCGGATTGACCTTGCCGGTCGGCTGGCTGCCCGCCGAAAAAGCGCGGATGCGCCCCTCGCCTAGATGGTTGAAGAGTGCCTCGCCGAGGATCGAGCGGGCGGAATTGCCGGTGCACAGCACCAGCACGTTGAAGGCTTTCGCGGTCATGGGTTCTCCGGAATGGTGCAACTGTGTTCTTGCTCGCCGCAGGATTGGCCGGCGCAGCAGTGTTCGGTCAGGTAAGCGAGGAGCTCGTTCATCGCCGGGTAATCGGCGCTGTAGTAGATGAAGCGGCCTTCCTGGCGGCTGCGGATCAGCCCGGCGTTGCTCAACTCCTTGAGGTGGAAGCTGAAGCTGCCGTTGGCCTCGGCGCCGAGTTCGGTCGCCAGGTCGGCAACGCAGAGTCCGTTCGCGCCGGCCTGGACCAGGCGACGATAGACCCGCAGCCGGGTTTCATGGGCAAGCGCCTTGAGCGCAGTGGTGGCAAGTTCAATATTCATATTTATAGAATAGTCGAAATATCGTGGCTGGTAAAACTCTTTTGGGGTTCAGTCGCAACCAGCAGGTTGACGCAATGCGTGAAAGCCTTGCCACGCCAGCGAAGGACCACGCTCACACGCAAAAGCGCAAGGTCGATTCGCGCAGGCGGTCGGCCAGCGCGGCGACCTGGTCGGCGTTGGTGGATGAGTTTTCCGCGGCGCGGGCACCGCGTTCGATCATTTGCGCCATGCGCTCGGTGTTCTGGGCGATCTGTTCGGCGGCCAGGCGTTGCTCGGCGAGGACGTCGACGATTTCGCGGGCGGCGACGGCCGAGCGTTCGCAGAAGTCTTCGATGCGGGCGATGGCGCTTTCCGCTTGCGAGGCGAGTTCGGTGCCGCGTCGCGAGCGTTCCGCAGTGGCGGCGACGGCGTTGCTGCTGCGCCCGGCGGCGTCAGCCAATTGGCCGACCAGGCTTTCGATCATGCGCGTGGTGTCGGCGGTGCGGGTGGCCAGCTTGCGCACCTCGTCGGC
>DILW01000031.1:3915-11680 GCA_002425245.1 Betaproteobacteria bacterium UBA5582
GCTTGCGCACCTCGTCGGCGACGACGGCGAAGCCGCGGCCGCTTTCGCCGGCGCGTGCGGCTTCGATCGCGGCGTTGAGCGAGAGCAGGTTGGTCTGTTCGGAGATTTCCTTGATCTCACGGGCGAAGCCGGAAATCTGCCGGGTGTGCTGCTGCAGTTCCTGCATCGAGGCGGCGGAGCTGCGCGCTTCGTCGGAGATGTTGCCGATTTCCAGTATCGCCGCATGGATGATGCGACCGCTTTCGCTGGCGGTTTCCCGGGTGGTCCGGGTGGCGTCGGCGGCGCTGCCGGCGCTTTCTGCCATGACGGCGATGGCGGTGGTCAGTTCCTCGATGGCGGCGGTGATCATTGCTGCCGAATCGCTTTGCTGGTTGCTCGCTTCTGCAACTTCGCGGGCCGAGTCGCGCAAGGCTCGGGCATTGTCGGCAGTGGTGCTGCTGCCGTCCTTGACTTCGCCGATCAGCTTGCGCAAACGTGCCTGCATGTCGTCGATTGCTGCCACCAGCGAGTGCGCGGCGACCTTGCCCTTGCCCAATGCCTGGCTGAGGTCGCCGTCGGCGACGCGGCGGGTGGCTGTGACCACGGTGGCGAGCTCGCCCCCCAGACGCCCGAGGATATTGCGGCCGATGGCGAGGGCGAGAACCAGGAAAAATGCCGAGCCACCGCCGCCGACCGCGACGACCCAGAAGGCGGCTTCGCCGAAGCGGCGGTCGGCCAGTTGCGCGGCGATGCCGGCGCTGTCGCTGCTGGCCGCGGAGATCGAGGCGAAGGTTTCGGCCAGGGCTGCGATCAAGGGGGCGTCGGCGTCGCGGACGCCGGCATCGACCATCTGTATGTATTTGGGTTCGCCGGGTTCGTTGCTTGCCAGGACCTCGTCGTAAAGCTGGTTGAGTGATTCTGCCAGCGGCCGAAGTTCGTCAATCCGCCCGGCGTTTTGCAGGCCGGCGCGGTGCAGCGCTTCCAGTTCGTCGATGGCGCTCAGGAACTGCTGGCGACCCGCGGTGAATTCGGCGCGTCCCTTGTCGAACTCGCTGCTCATGAAACTGCGCAGCATCATTGCGTTGAGGCCGCGTTGCTGGCGCTGAAATGCGTTCTGAGCGGCGCTTACCTCTGCCAGCGCTTGACTGCTGCGGGCGAGCTGGGCCGCGACCTGATGAACATCGTCACGGAAACCTTGCAGGCTGAGCAGGGCGGTGATGAGAAGGGTGATGCCCAGGGCGCCACCCACGCCAACCAGTGCCAGAATCCCGCCGCGAATGGAGAAATTTTTCATGATTTTTGGATTAATGTGACTTAAATATCAAAGTCGTCAGGTTAGCCTGCCAATGTTTCAGGCGTTTTGCGCGGCGTTGGGGTTTCCAGGATATGAGGCTGCTTGTCATCGGACTGTAACAATGGCCCGGTAACCTGCGCTCTGTTGCTTTTTTTCCCCCCAAGGAGTCCCCTCATGTTCAAGCAGTCCAAACTTGTTTCCGCGCTGGCCGTTGCCGGTTTTGCCTTGTTTGCCCAAGTTGCCCACGCCCAGGTCATCAAGATTGATGGCTCCTCGACCGTTTACCCGATCACCGAAGCGGTTGCCGAAGATTTCCAGAAGGCCAAGAAGAACGCCATCAAGGTGACGGTCGGTATCTCCGGTACCGGCGGCGGCTTCAAGAAGTTCTGCCGCGACGAAACCGACATCTCCAACGCCTCGCGCCCGATCACTTCCAAGGAAATGGCCGACTGCAAGGCGGCTGGCGTCGATTACGTCGAAATGCCGATTGCCTACGATGCCCTGACTGTGGTCATCAACCCGAAGAACACCTTCCTCAAGCAGGCGACCGTCGAAGAGCTGAAGAAGCTGTGGGAACCGGCGGCCCAGGGCGTGGTGATGAAGTGGAACCAGGTCAATCCGGCCTGGCCTGATGCGCCGGTCAAGCTGTTCGGCGCCGGTGCCGATTCGGGTACCTTCGAATACTTCACCGAAGCCATCGTCGGCAAGGCCAAGTCCTCGCGCGGCGACTACACCGCCTCGGAAGACGACAATGTGCTGGTCCAGGGCGTCTCGCGTGACGTCAATGCCATCGGTTACTTCGGCTACGCCTACTACGCCGAGAACATGTCCCGCCTGAAGGGGCTGCCGATCGTCAATCCGAAGACCGGCAAGGCGGTCGAGCCGTCCGGCGCCAACGTCGAGAACGGTACTTACGTGCCGCTGTCGCGCCCGATCTTCATCTACGTCAAGGCCAAGTCGCTGCAGAAGCCGGAAGTCAAGGAGTTCATCGAGTTCTACATGAAGAACGCCGACAAGCTGATCCGCGAAGTCAAGTACGTGCCGCTGCCGAAGGTGGCCTACGAAGGCAATCTGAAGCATGCCAAGGACGGCAAGATCGGTACCGTGTTCGGTGGCCACAACGAAGTCGGCATCACCGTCGAGGAAATCCTGAAGCGCGAAGCCAAGATGTAAGCCTCGCCCGGCGGGCCTTTTCGGCCTGTCGCCGAAAAGGCCGGTCCGGGAACGGACCGGCCTTGTTTCCGAAAGGAACCTTCCAGTGAATCACACCATGTCCGCAAAATCCGCCTCCGACCTGCATCAGGTCAGCGACCGCCTGGCCCACAACGCCTTGCGCAACGTTAACGAGCGTTTGATCGAACTCGTCCTTTTTGCCGCTGCGGCGGTTTCGGTACTGACGACGGTCGGTATCGTCTATGTGCTCGTTTCCGAGTCCATCCACTTTTTCCAGAATGTCAGCATCGTCGACTTCCTGACCGACAATCAATGGACCCCGCTGTTCGACGACGCCCACTACGGCATCATGGTGCTCATTTCGGGCACCCTGGTTTCTTCGGGGGTTGCCCTGGCCGTTGCCATCCCGATGGGTACCATCATCGCGATCTACCTCTCCGAGTTCGCCAATCCCAAGGTGCGTGAGGTGGCCAAGCCCGTGCTCGAACTGCTCGGCGGTATCCCGACCATCGTCTTCGGCTATTTCGCGCTGTTGATCGTCACCCCGCTGTTGCAGAAGATATTCCCGGAGCTGCCGGGCTTCTCGCTGCTCTCCGCCGGTCTGGTGATGGGCATCATGATCGTTCCCTACATCGCCTCGCTGTCCGAGGATGCGATGCGCGCAGTGCCGATGAGCATGCGCGAAGGCTCCTACGCGATGGGCGCGACCAAGCTCTACACCGCGATCCACGTCGTCGTTCCGGCCGCCGTCTCCGGCCTGGCCGCTTCCTACATTCTCGGCATCTCGCGGGCGGTCGGTGAAACCATGATCCTGGCGGTCGCCGCCGGCATGCAGCCGAACCTGACCTGGAACCCGATGGAACCGGCTGCCACCATCACCTCTTACATCGTCCAGGTGGCGCTGGGCGACTTGCCGCACGGCTCGATCGGCTACCAGACGATCTTTGCCGCCGGCCTGACCCTGCTGCTGATCACGCTTGTCTTCAACATCATCGGCCAGTGGCTGCGCCGTCGCTACCGTGAGGCTTACTAACATGCAACCCATGACCACCGAACAAATCCGCGCGCTGATCGCCCGCGGCAAACTCAAGGACACGCTGTTCCAGGCAATCGGCATCCTGTGCCTGGGCATCGGCCTGCTGGTGATCTTCCTGCTGGTCGGCGACATGCTGATGCGCGGCATGGAACGTCTCAACATCGAGTTCTTCACCGAGTTCGCCTCGCGTCGCGCCTCGCAATCCGGCATCCTGTCGGCCTGGGTCGGCACGCTGCTGGTGATGCTGGTCACCGCCGCCGCCGCGGTGCCGCTCGGGGTTGCTGCCGGCATCTATCTTGAGGAATACGCCAAGCGCAACTGGGTGACCGACATCATCGAGATCAACATCACCAACCTCGCCGCCGTCCCGTCCATCGTTTATGGCCTGCTGGCGCTCGGCATCTTCGTGTACACCTTCGGCTTCGGGCAGAGCATCCTGTCGGCCGGCCTGACGCTGGCGCTCCTGATCCTGCCGATCGTCATCGTCGCCACCCGGGAAGCGATCCGCTCGATTCCGGCGATGATCCGCGAAGGTTCGATGGCGGTCGGTGCCACGCGCTGGCAGACCTGCCGCTACCATATCATCCCCTACGCCATGCCCGGCATCCTGACCGGCGTCATCATCGGCCTGGCCCGCGCCATCGGTGAGACGGCGCCGATCATCACCATCGGTGCGTTGACCTTCATCGCCTTCCTGCCGCCCGCGCCGTTTGCGCCGACCGGTATGGACGGTGCCACGGCCGGCATGTTCGACTGGGTGATGTCGCCTTTCACGGTGATGCCGATCCAGATCTTCAACTGGACCTCGCGCCCCGATCCGGCCTTCGAGGTCAACGCCGCCGCCGCCGGCTTCGTGCTGATGGGCATGGTGCTGTCGATGAACGCCGTCGCCATCTGGCTGCGCTATCGCATGCGCAAGAACATCAAGTGGTAAGCCCGGGAAATCCTGAACCGGCAAACTCCGCCAACCGAATACTGAAAATGGAACCGCAAATGCAAACTCACGACAGCCCCCAACTCAAGGCCGAAGCACGGGATTTCAACTTCTTCTACGGTCAGGCCCAGGCGCTGAAGAAGATCAACATGCCGATTTACGACAAGAAGGTGACCGCGCTGATCGGGCCTTCCGGTTGCGGCAAGTCCACCTACCTGCGCAGCTTCAACCGCATGCACGATCTCTACCCGGGCAACCGTTACGAGGGTGAGATCCGCTTCTACCCGGACAACACCAACCTGCTGTCGCCGGAGGTCGATCCGATCGAAGTGCGGATGCGTGTCGGCATGGTCTTCCAGAAGCCCAATCCTTTCCCCAAGACCATCTACGAGAACGTCGCCTACGGCCTGCGTGTGCGCGGCGAAAACAACAAGCGCGTGCTCGACGAGAAGGTCGAGAACGCCCTGCGCGGCGCCGCCATCTGGGAAGAAGTGAAGGACCGCCTGCAGGACCTGGCGCCCAACCTTTCCGGCGGTCAGCAGCAGCGTCTGTGCATTGCCCGTGCGCTGGCCACCGACCCGGAACTGCTGTTGTTCGACGAGCCGACCTCGGCGCTTGACCCGATCGCTACCGGCGCCATCGAGGAGTTGGTGCATGAGCTCAAGAAGCGCGTCACCATCCTCATCGTCACCCACAACATGCAGCAGGCGGCGCGCGTTTCCGATTACACCGCCTACATGTACCTCGGCGAGATGGTCGAGTTCGGCAAGACCGACGAGATTTTCATCAAGCCCAAAGACAAGCGTACTGAAGATTACATCACCGGCCGCATGGGCTGAGGAGCAGGAAAATGAACCAGTCCCAACACGTATCCAGCCAGTTCGACGAAGACCTTGGTCGTTTGCGCACCCATGTACTGCAGATGGGTGGTCTGGTCGAGACGCAGATTTCAGCGGCAATCGACGCCTACACCACCGGCGAGGTGGCCAGCGTCAAGACCATCGTCGAGACCGACCGCAAGGTCAATGAACTGGAAAAGGCAATCGACGACGATTGCGCCCACATCATCGCCCAGCGCCAGCCGGCGGCCTCCGACCTGCGCCTGGTGCTCGGCATCAGCAAGATCGTCACCGACCTCGAACGGGCCGGCGACGAGGCCAAGAAGATCGCCAAGGGCGTGCGCCGCATCTACGAAGCCGGTCACCTGCCCAGCCAGTATGGCGTCGGCATCCGTCATCTGGCGGAGGCCACCCTGACCATGGTCCGTCAGGCGCTCGATGCTTTTGCCCGACTCGACGGCACCCAGGCGGTCAGCGTCATCCGCGCCGACGCCGACGTCGATGTCGAATTCAAGTCGATCATCCGCCAATTGATCACACACATGATGGAAGACCCGCGTACCATTACGACCTCGATCGAAATCATCTCGATCTCACGGGCCATCGAGCGGATCGGCGATCATGCCAAGAACATTTCCGAGCAGGTGATCTTCGTGGCGGAAGGACGTGACATTCGTCATAACAAGGAGGCGATCAAGTGACACCGACGATTCTGGTCGTCGAGGACGAACCGGCGATCCAGGAACTGGTTGTAATCAACCTCAAGCACGCAGGTTTTCTGGTCGTCCGCGCCGGGAGCGCGGAAGAGGCCGAGTCGGCGATTCGCGCCGCCCTGCCTGACCTGGTCATCCTCGACTGGATGTTGCCCGGTCAGTCCGGTGTCGCCCTGGCCAAGAAGATGCGCGCCGACGAGCGCACCCGCGACATTCCGATCATCATGCTGACCGCCCGCGTGCATGAGGAGGACAAGGTCCAGGGGCTCGACGCCGGGGCCGATGACTATGTCACCAAACCCTTCTCGCCCAAGGAAATGGTTGCCCGGGTGCGCGCCGTGTTGCGTCGCCGGGCGCCGCACCTGGCCGGCGAAGCGGTCGATGTCGGCGGCCTGCAGCTCAATCCGGCCACCCACCGCGTCCTCGCCGCTGGCCAGCCGATCGATCTCGGACCGACCGAGTTCCGCCTGCTGTTCTTCTTCATGACCCATGCCGAGCGCGTCTACACCCGCGCCCAGTTGCTCGACGAAGTCTGGGGCGACCATGTGTTCATCGAGGAACGTACGGTCGATGTGCACATCCGCCGCCTGCGTGCGGCCCTGGAGCCGTCCGGTCACCATGAACGGGTGGAGACGGTGCGCGGCACCGGCTACCGATTCCGGGGAGCCTGAACGGCGTGCAGCGAGCCTTGCTCTACGCCGCCCTGACGGCGGCGGTTGCTTTTCCGCTCGGCTATTTCGTCGAGCAGTGGATGGGCTGGGTCCTCTTCTACGCCGGCATGAGCCTGCACCTGGCCATGCATTACCGCAACTTCTCGCGACTCGAACGCTGGTCGCGCAAGCCGGTCCTTGACGCCAGCCTGGAGGGCGACGGCGACTGGGACCGGATCTTCCGCCGCCTGTACCGGCACGAGCGGGAGCTGCTGGAAAAGATCGAGCAGCGCGAGCGCGACATTGGTCGCCTGATTGCTGCCGTGCATTCGATGAACGACGGCATTGTCCTGCTCGATGCCAATTTCTTCATCCAGTTCTGCAACAAGACCGCCGAACGCCAGCTCGGCCTCGATTCGGTGCGCGACCACGGCGGCTCGATTGCCAACATCCTGCGTCAGCCGCAGTTCGTCACCTACCTCGCCGAGGGCGATTTCTCGCGGCCATTGATCTTGCGCCTCGACCGCTACTTCGAGCGCGTGCTCTCGCTCTATCTGATCCTCTACGCCGACGACTGCTGGCTGCTGCAGGTCAAGGACATCACCCAGACCGACCGCCTCGACAGCATGCGCCGCGACTTCGTCGCCAATGTCTCGCACGAGTTGCGCACGCCGCTCACCGTGCTTTCCGGTTTCGTCGAGACCCTGCAGGAAATCGACGTCGACGCCGAATCGCGCAAGCACTACCTGCAACTGATGGGGCAGCAATCGACGCGCATGCTGTCGATCGTCCAGGATCTGCTGACGCTGTCGTCGATCGAATCGGCGCCGCCGCCGCAGGATGAGGTGGTGGACATGGCGACCCTGGTCGACAAGCTCTATCGCGATGCCGAAGCACTGTCCGCCGGTCGCCACAGTATCCAGCTCGAAAGCGAAGGTCAGGGCGACCTGCTCGGCGCCGAATCGGAACTGATCAGCGCCTTTGCCAACCTGGTGGCCAACGCCGTGCGCTATACCCCGAACGGCGGAACGATCACCTTGAGCTGGAAGGTATCGGCGGAAGGTGCCGAATTCGCCGTCCAGGATACCGGTATCGGCATCGACGCCAAGCATATCCCGCGGCTGACCGAACGCTTCTACCGCGTCGA
>DILW01000030.1 GCA_002425245.1 Betaproteobacteria bacterium UBA5582
TGGTTCCGCAAGGAGATCAACACCGTCGACGACCTCAAGGGCCTGAAGTTCCGCATCGGCGGCTTCGCCGGCGCGGTGATGTCGAAGCTCGGCGTCGTGCCGCAGCAGATCGCCGGCGGCGACATCTACCCGGCGCTCGAACGCGGCACCATCGACGCCGCCGAGTGGGTTGGTCCTTACGACGACGAGCGCCTGGGTTTCTACAAGGTGGCCAAGAATTATTACTATCCGGGCTGGTGGGAGCCGGGGCCGACCATCCATTTCTTCGTCAATCAGGGCGAGTGGGACAAGCTGCCGCGCGAGTACCAGGAAGCCTTCCGGGCGGCGGCTTACGAGGCCAATGTGACGATGATGGCGCGCTACGATCACCAGAACCCGATTGCGCTGACCAAGCTGCTGCAGAGCGGGGTCAAGCTGCAGGAATTTTCCGAACCCATACTCGGCGCGGCCTACAAGGCGGCGCAGCAGCTCTATGCCGACGAGGCGAAGAAAAACCCGGCGTTCAAGAAGGTGCTGAAAGCCTACAACAAGTACCGGCGCAGCCAGAACGCCTGGTTCAGCGTCGCTGAGAACCGCATGGATGTCTTCCTCCAGTCGCAGGCCTGAAACGATGCCCGATACTCCGGAAAATCTCACCCGCCTTTGTGTCGTCCGCCATGGCGAGACGGAATGGAATGCCGAACGGCGCATTCAGGGGCAGATCGACATCGGCCTCAACGACACCGGCCGCCGCCAGGCGCTGGCGGCCGGGCGCTGGCTGAAGAGCGCCGGGATCAGCGCGCTCTACGCCAGCGACCTGCGCCGGGCCTGGGATACCGCGGCCGAAATCGGCCGTGCCCTGGGGCTGCAGGCGGAAGCCGCGCCCGAGTTGCGCGAACGCCGTTATGGCGTCTTCGAGGGGCTGACCTACGCCGAGGCGGCGCGCCGCTTTCCCGAAGGTTACGCCGCCTTCGAGGGGCGCAATGCCGACTATGCGTTCGAGAACGGTGAAAGCCTGAAAGTGATGTTTGCCCGTGTCACCGGCAAGCTGAGCGAAATCGCCGCCCGCCATTCCGGCCAGAACATCGCCGTCGTTGTCCATGGCGGGGTGCTCGATGTGATTAACCGCTTCGTGCGCGGCAACCCGCTGGAAATGCCGCGCGACTTCCTGATTCCCAACGCCGGGATCAACTGGATTTCGCTGCGTGCCGGGCAGTGGGCGGTCGATAGCTGGGGGGAAACCGGGCACCTGGCCGACGGTGCGCTGGACGAACTCCCTTCGTGATAAAATCTCCGCCCTTTTCAACGGCTTGAGGCATCCCCATGTTTTCTGCGCAAGACACCCTGGCGAAAGTTGATCCTGAACTGTGGCAGGCCATCACGGCCGAGAACCAGCGTCAGGAAGATCACATCGAACTGATCGCATCCGAGAACTACGTCAGCAAGGCGGTCATGGAAGCCCAGGGCTCGCAGCTGACCAACAAGTACGCCGAAGGTTACCCGGGCAAGCGCTACTACGGCGGTTGCGAACACGTCGACGTCGCCGAGCAGATTGCCATCGAGCGCATCAAGGCACTGTTCGGCGCCGATGCCGCCAACGTTCAGCCGAACTCCGGTTCGCAGGCCAACCAGGCCGTGCTGATGGCCTTCTGCAAGCCGGGCGACACGATCATGGGCATGAGCCTGGCCGAAGGCGGTCACCTCACCCACGGCATGCCGCTCAACATGTCCGGCAAGTGGTTCAACGTCGTCTCCTACGGCCTCAACGAAAAGGAAGAGATCGACTACGACAAGATGGAAGCGCTGGCCCGCGAACACAAGCCGCGCCTGATCGTCGCCGGTGCCTCGGCCTACGCGCTGCGCATCGACTTCGAGCGCTTCGCCAGGATCGCCAAGGAAGTCGGCGCCATTTTCTGGGTCGACATGGCCCACTACGCCGGCCTGATCGCCGCCGGTTTCTATCCGAACCCGGTGCCCTTCGCCGATGTTGTCACCACCACCACGCACAAGACCCTGCGCGGTCCGCGGGGCGGCGTCGTGCTGATGAAGGCCGAGCACGAGAAGGCGATCAACTCCGCCATCTTCCCGGGCTTGCAGGGTGGCCCGCTGATGCACGTGATCGCCGCCAAGGCCGTCGCCTTCAAGGAAGCGGCAACGCCCGAGTTCAGGAACTACCAGGAACAGGTGATCATGAACGCCCGCGTCATGGCCCGAGTGCTCGGTGAAGAGCGCGGCCTGCGCATCGTCTCCGGGCGTACCGAGAGCCACGTCTTCCTGGTCGACCTGCGTTCCAAGAACATCACCGGCAAGGAAGCCGAGGCGGCGCTGGGCAATGCCCACATCACCGTCAACAAGAACGGTATCCCCAACGACCCGCAGAAGCCTTTCGTCACCTCCGGCATCCGCATCGGTTCGCCGGCGATGACGACGCGCGGCTTCACCGAGATCGAAGCGGAGCAGATCGCTCACCTGATCGCCGACGTGCTCGACGCGCCGAACGACGAAGCGGTTGCTGCACAGGTGCGCGAGAAGGTGTCGGCCTTGTGCAAGCGCTTCCCGGTCTACGGCGCTTAAGCAAGCATGAGGTGCCCTTTCTGCGGCAATGACGAAACCGGGGTGGTCGACACCCGGGTTTCCGAAGAGGGCGACATCGTCCGTCGCCGCAGGAAGTGCGCGGCCTGCGATAAGCGTTTCACCACCTACGAACGGGCCGAGATCCAGTTGCCGCAGGTGGTCAAGAAGAACGGCCTGCGCGCCGACTTCAGCCGTGCCAAGCTGCGCGCCAGCCTTGAGCTGGCGCTGCGCAAGCGGCCGGTATCGATCGAGTCGGTCGATGCGGCAGTCACCGACATCGAGGAAAAGCTGCTGACCGCGGGCGAGCGCGAAGTCAGCACGCAGCAACTGGGCGAGCTGGTGATGCGCGAGCTGAAGAAGCTCGACAAGGTCGCC
>DILW01000084.1:0-9518 GCA_002425245.1 Betaproteobacteria bacterium UBA5582
CCGGGACGCCCACCGGGCCCGCGCCATTGCCCCTGACCAGAAGGAGGTCGCCAGCGCAGGCGGTATCCGGCAGGCCGATGAAGACGTCGATGTCACCGCGCAGTTCGGCGGCGTTGATGTAGCCGTCGCGGTTGGCATCTTCGGCGATGACCACGGTCGGCGCCTTGACGTCGCCGATCATCACGGTTGCCGTGGCGAAACCGGTGTTGGACTGGTTACCCGCCGGGTCGCTGACCTGGGCGCTGACTTCGATGCGGGTGCCGTTGGCGGGGGCATCGATGGTGGCCATGGTGTAGCCGGCGTCGATCTCGGCCTGGCTGAGGACGAAGGTACGCACGGGCTGGCCGCTGATGCGGACGCTGAGCAGGTCGCCGGCAATGGCCTCGGGCGGCAGATCGATGCGGATATCGACCTGGCCCTGCAGTTCGGCCTTGTTGATGAAACCATCGCCGTTGCTGTCCTCGACGATCGTGACCTTGAGTCCCTGCAGATTGCTGGTGTCGATCTTGGCGCTGTCGCGGCCGGGCGGGGTGCTGTTGCCGGCCGGATCGACGATCACCGCGCTGACCGCGAGCGTGCTGCCGGGCACTGGCGGCGCCACGGCCAGATCGACGTAGCCATTGGCCTTGGCCTGCGCATCGATGACGAGATCGACCCGACGACCATCGACGCTGACCCTGACAACATCCCCGACATCGACCCTGGCCTGGTCGAAGCTGATGCGCACATCGACATCGCCTTGCAGTTCCTGGCGGTTGATGAAGCCGTCGTTGTTGGCGTCCTCGGTGATCACCACGCTCGGGGCAGCACCGCCGTTGGGCGGTGTGGTATCGGGGATGACCGGCGTCGCGGCAAGGGCCAGCAGCGGCTCATCCTCGCTGGCACCGAAGCTGCCGCGGCTGGTGGCACCAAAGACATAGCTGGCGCCGCCCCCATCGATTTGCTCGACAATCCTCGCGAACTGGACGAAGCTGTGCCCGCCCTCACTACTTGGCCCGGCCTGGCCGGCGGCGGGCGCTTCCTCGTCGATCAGGGCATCCAGCGACTGGTTGTCGGTGAGCGCGCGGGCCAGCGGCGCCAGACCGCGGGCGCCGGCAGGCAGGGCAGATTCTGGGGCACTCGCGGTGCCGGTAACTTCTGCGTCCAGCACCAGACGCTGCCCCTTGTCGAGGCGAATTTCCCGACCTTCAGGCGTCGCCAGGATCAGCTCGCCATTGGCGCTGGTGACCACGGCCTCCTGTTCGGCGACCGTGTCACCGACCTTGAGGCGACGACTCTGGCCATCCTGGGAGATTGCAAAGGCGCTACCGCGCACGCTGACGACCTGAGCGATTGAACTGGTTTGTGACATGTGAAGATTCCTCGCGCCGAACTGGGAAACACCCGGCATGATTGGGTGGGTGCCTGATGTTTCAAATTATACGAAAAAATCAAATTAGTCGATGATTTTCATTTGTTATGAATTCAGGCGCCAACACCTTAGTTGTTTTTTGTTTTCATCAAACACATAGTTGACTGTTCAGCTCAGGATTAATACGATGCACCCCGTGATCAATGGCAAACCTGCGGCGACGCAGGGACGCAAAGCCTCCGGTCTGACTGCTTGCCGGTCAGATAGCGGGGTTGCCTCGGCCTAGATCTCGGCCATCCGCCGAGACTGTCTGCCCACCGGGCAGCAAGTACTCCAACGATGGTCTTTCCAAACCAGAATCAAGCAAGGAAAGATCATGACCAGCAAACACCCGCTCTCCCCGATGCCCTGCCGTACCGTCATTCCCCGGCGCCCCCGCTCCCGCTCAGGAAGCGCCGCCATAGCCGGGCACAGCCCGTTGCCGGCAGCACTGCTGAAGTTCTCCGGCGCCCTGATGATTGCGGCCACCCTGCCCTATTACGGCGACGCGCTGGGCGCGCTGTTCAGCCAGGTATCAGAAAGCTTGAGTTTCATTTTGGATCGCTGAGCAAGGCGGTTATCATATTTTCAGCAATATTCATCACCGAGGTATTTCGTGCCACTTGAGTCCTTGTTGCTCGACGCGCAGAAAGCCACCATCCTGGCGGTGGACGACACCCCGGCCATCCTCCAGTTGCTGGAGGTGGCGCTAGGCATGGATTACGAGGTCGTCACCGTCGAGTCCGGCCGGGAAGCGATAGAACGTTTCCCGAAAAGCCAGTTCGACCTGGTCATGCTCGACCTGATGATGCCGGAGATGGATGGCCTGGAAACCTTGAAGGCGCTGAAGGCTCTCCCTGGATTCGCGGCAACGCCAGTCATCTTCCTGACTGCCATGGACGACCTGGCCAGCGAATGCAGCGCCCTCGAACTGGGGGCCGACGATTACATCACCAAACCGTTCAAGCCCAACCTGGTCCGCCTGCGCATCGCCAACATACTGCAACGCGTCCGTTTGCAGCGCCTGCTCAGCCTGGCCCTGGCCGGCGCCGAACAGGGCTTATGGACCTGGCACACCGCCAGCGGCGAAGTCCGCGTCTCGGCCGCCTGGAGCGAAGCCCTGAGCAGCGACGGGATCAGCCGCCTGTCCCGCTTCATCGGCTGGGCAACGGTCTGTCATGCCGACGATGTGAAGCGCGTAACCGAAGCAACCGAGAATTACCGGAGCGGACGCCATGCCGCCTTTGAGGTAGACATGCGGCTGCCTCGCCTGGACGGTGGCTGGGCCTGGTTCAATGTTTATGGCAAGGCGGGCGGTGACGGCCTGGTGATTGGCACTTATCGCAACGTGGACCAACGGAAACAGGCGGAAATGCGCCTGCTGGAAAGCGAAGAGCGCCTGCGTCAGGTCATGGATGCGACCGGCGAAGGCATCTGGGACTGGGCGGTGGACGAGCCGGAAATGCGCCATAACGCGGCCTGGTGCCGGCTTCTCGGCCTTCCCGGGAGCACTTGCAGCCGCCCGCTGGCCGACCTGTGGTCGCGTATCCACGACGAGGACCGGGGCGAGGTCGAACGTCGCTGGCAAGCCTGTCTGGTCGGCGATCAGGCTTTTGCCATGGAATTCCGCATCCGCCACGAAGCCGGCTGGCACCTCTGGGTCCAGGCGCGCGGTCGGGTCGTGCAGCGGGCGGCGGACGGTCGTGCCGTACGCATGGTCGGCTCCTTGCAGGACATCACCGAAATGAAACGGATCGAGGACGAATACCGGCAGATGGCGCTGTTCGACACACTGACCGGCCTGCCCAACCGACGCTTGCTAAGCGACCGCCTGACCCTGGCGGTTGAACAGAATCGCCGCCAGGGGAGCCTGGGCGCCTTGCTGTTCATCGACCTCGACCGGTTCAAGGAGCTCAACGATACACTCGGCCACGACCACGGCGACATGCTGCTGATCGAGGTCGGACAACGCCTGACGCACGCGGTCAGACGCGTCGACACGGTCGCCCGGCTGGGCGGCGACGAATTCGTGGTGATGCTGCCGCAACTGGCGTCCGATCCGCAGGCAGCCCTGGCCGACGCCAGGAGCGTCGCCGACAAGGTCCTGCACAGCCTGGGCGAGCCTTACCACCTGGCCGGCCACGTACATCACAACACGCCGAGCATCGGTCTGACCCTGTTTGCCGGCCAGGCCTCGGAGGAAATCGACCAGATCCTGCGCCGGGCCGATGCGGCCATGTACGCGGCCAAGCGCGCCGGCCGCAACCGGGTCTGCGTCGATCGCGACGACTTGAACGGCACCGGCCCGAGCCTTACCTGATCGCCCACAGGCCGAGCTTGCCGACGCTGGCGGCAAGCTGCAGTCGCGCGCTCAGCCAGCCGGCGAGTGCCTCGATCCGCTTTTGTTCGGCGCGGGCGCGGGCATCCTGGGCGCTGAGCAGTTCCAGGATATTGCCGACGCCGGCCCGGTAACGTCCTTCGGCCACCTCGTAGGAGCGCTGGGCGCTGTCCTGCAGGGTACGCGCCGCTGCGATGTGGGCCTGGCGGGTGTGTAGTGCCTGGTAATGTTTCCACACATCGAGCGCGACTTCCTGTTCGCGGCGTTCCAGTTCGGCTTCGAGCTTGTCCACCTGGCTGCTGGCGGCCTGCGTCTTGTAGCTGCGGGTAAAGCCCTCGAACAGCGGGATGCTCAACTGCATGCCGATCACCTTGTCGCGCAGCACCATCGTGGTCGGCGCCGCGTTATAGACCGGGATGTGCTTGTCCTGCCGTCTTTCGCTGGCCTCTGCAGTAAACGTCAGGGTCGGCCGGCCTTCGGCGCGCACTGCCCGGACCCGCGCTCGGGCCGCTTCCAGTTCGGCGCGGCTGGCCTTGACCAGCGGGTGGTGCTGGCGGGCATCGTCGAGCAGTTGCTCGATGGCCACCCCGGCGCCGCTGGCTGGCAGTTCCAGGTCGCGGGCCGGCAGTTGCAGGCGGGTGTTGGGTGGCAGGCCCAGGATGCTGGCCAGGCTGCCGGTCAGCGTCTGCAGTTCGCCGAAGGCGCTGACCCGCTTCAGTTCGGCATCGGAATAGGCGACTGCCGCTTGCAGCTTGTCGGTGAGCGCACTGGCGCCAGCCTCGTACATGGCGCTGGTGGCTTCCAGGTTCTGCCGCGCCGAGCGTTCGGCCTGCTCACTGGCGCGCAGTACGGCTGCCGCTGTCTGGACATCGAAATAGCGTTTGGCGGCATTCAGCAGCGTCGCCTGGATGCTTGCATCATGGCTGGCGTTGGCGGCGTCGAGCAGGGCCCGGGCCTGGTCGACGGTGGCGCTGCGCAGGCCGCTGTCGGCAATGGTCCAGCTCAGTTTGAGGTTGCCGGTACGGGTGCGCGGCTCGGTCTTGTCGAGCAGGTCGTAGGGATTGCCGTAACGCGTGCTGCTCTTCTGTTCGAGGCGACCGACGCTGGCTTGCAGTTGCGGCAGGTAGGCGCCGCGGGCAACCCCGAGCTGGGCTGCCTGAATACGCGCCTGAGCCCAGGCGGCACGGGTTTCCGGGTGGGCGCACAGGGCGCGTTCGATGGCCTCGGCCAGTTCGAGGACGGCCGTGGGCGCGGCAAAGTCGCAGGAGAAATCGTCCTGTTCGCCGCTTGTCAGCGCATGCGCCTGAGCGGCGACCAGCTTGCCGGTGGCGAACGGATCGACGGCCTGGCTGCTGCCGCAAGGCAGCAACAGGCTTGCGCACAAGGCCAGCCGTCGCCAGCCGAGCATGGCTGTCACCATTGGCCGCCCCGGGCGATGCTGGCGAGATCGAGCTGGGCAGCCGGCAGGTCGCGCACGATCCGCCCCTGTTCGAGGACCAGCACGCGATCAGCGCTGGCAATCGTCTCCGGGCGGTGGGCGACGATCACGCGGGTGATGTTGAGCCCGCGGATGGCGTCGTTGACCCGCTGCTCGCAGGAAATGTCGAGATGACTGGTGGCTTCGTCGAGGAACAGGATCTGCGGTCGTTTGTACAGCGCGCGGGCCAGCAGGAGGCGCTGTTTCTGGCCTCCGGAGAGGGCGGCGCCCATGTCGCCGATGAGCGTGTTGTACGCCATCGGCATGGCCACGATGTCGTCGTGGATGGCGGCCAGGCGGGCGCATTCCTCGATCCGCGCGGGCTCGGGGTGGTGGTCGAAGAAGCTGATGTTGTCGGCGATTGAGCCGGCAAAGAGGACGTCGTCCTGGAGCACGGTGCCGACCATTCCGCGGAGCACGCCGATGCCGACCTGGTCGACCGGTTGGCCGCCGACCCTGACCTCGCCGCGGCTGGGCGGGCGGATGCCGAGCATGGTGCTGATCAAGGTTGATTTACCGCAACCGGACGGGCCGATGATGGCAATCGACTCGCCGGGGCGGATGTGCAGGTTGATGCCGTCGAGCACCCAGGGCTCGTTATCGGCGTAGCGGTAGCCCAGTTCGCGCAGCTCGATCGAGGCATCGGCCGGTGCCGCCTGGCCGGCCACCGGCACGGCCTGGCCGTCGTTTTCCGCGGTCGAGAAAACGATGTCGGCGAGGCGCTCGCCCTGCAGTTGCAGCATCTTGATTTCGACGATGCGGTCGATCAATGCACTGACCCGGGAATCGAACTGGTCCTTGTAGGCGCTGAAGGCCATCAGGGCGCCGACGGAGAAGTGGCCATCGAGAATCAGGCGAGCCCCGAGCCAGATGATCAGGATGCGCTCGATGCCGAACAGCAGGCCGTTGGCCAGTCGGTAGAGAATCTGCAGTTTCTGGTTGCGCAGCTCGGCGTTGATCTGATCGACCAGCAGGCTGAGCCAGGTCGAACGGCGTTCCTCCTGGCGCTGGAACAGCTTGATGCTGCGCACGCCGCGCACGGTTTCAAGGAAATGGCTCTGCTGCTTGGCGGCATGGACAATCTGCTCCTCGGTGGCGTTGCGCAGCGGCCGGTACCACAGCCAGCGGACGATCCCGTAAAGGGCCATGGCACCGACCGCAATCCAGGCCAGCAGCGGGCTGTACACGAACATGACAACGAGCACGACCAGGGTCATCATGCCGTCGAGGATGCCCTCGACGAAGGCGGTGGTCACCGTTTTCTGGATCGTGTCGATCGAGCCGAAGCGCGATACCACGTCGCCGAGGTGGCGCTTTTCGAAGTAGTCGACCGGCAAGCGCAGCAGGTGACTGAAGACGTTGGCCCGCCATTGCAGGTTCAGGGTCGTCGCCAGGTGCATGATCACCCACGAGCGCAGGGTGCCGACCCCCTGCTGCATCAGCATCAGCATGCCGAAACCGATGGCCAGCGTGGTCAGCAGGTCGCGGTCGCCGGAGACGATGACGTTGTCGATCACCCACTGCAGGAAGAAGGGGCTGACCAGCGCGAACACCTCCAGCGATACCGCCAGCAGCAGCACCTGGCCGAGCGAGCGGTAGAGCCCGGTGACGTGGCCCATGAGCTGGCGCAGGCGGACGCGCTGTTTGAGCACGACCGGTTTGAAATCGGTGTTCGGCCACAACTCCAGGGCAACCCCGGTGAAGTGTTCGGACACTTCGCTCAGCGGCAGCTTGCGCACGCCGAAGGCTGGATCGTGGATGGTCGCGGTGTGGCGGTCGACCGCCTTGAGCACCACGAAATGGTTGAAATCCCAATGCAGGATGCACGGCGTGCGCAGTTGCGCCAGGTCTTCCAGGTCGAGCTTGACCGGGCGCGTGCTCAGGTTCAGCGCATGCGCCATCTGCATCAGGTGGGCGAGGGTGCTGCCCTTGATCGAAACCAGAAACAAGCGGCGCAGGGTAGCCAGGTCGGTACGCAAGCCGTGATAGCCGGCGACCATGGCGATGCAGGCGAGGCCGCATTCGGTGGCTTCCGTCTGCAGGATTTGCGGCAGCTTGCGGCGCAGGCCGAAGGAGAGATGATCGAGAAAGGACATGCGGTGTCCGAAAGAAAGTGAAAGGTCGCTCAGAGCTTGCCGGTCAGGCTGAACAGTGGCTCCAGCACCCATTCGTAGAGGCGACGGGTTTCCTGAAGCACGTCGGCATCGAGCAGCATGCCGGCCTGTAGCGGATAGGGCTGGCCGTAGGCCTGGATCGCCTGCTCGGCCAGTTCGACGGTGATCAGGTACAGCGGCTCCTGCATCTGGTTCTCGAAGGCGCTCGGCAGCAGGGCGGAGATCTCGCTGGCCGGCAGCGCGGTGCGGGCCACCGAACGGACCTTGCCCTCGGCGTGGCCGAACTTTTGATAGGGATAAGCCTGGTAACGCAGGCGCACGCTTGAACCCGGGGTGATGAAACCGACCGCGCGGCTGGGCGCATACAGGTGGGCCTCCAGGCGGGCCTGGCCGGGAACGATGCTCATCAGCGGGCGGCGGGCGTCGGCCATCTGCCCGACCTCGCCGACGACGGCGGTGGCAATGCCGTCAATCGGCGCGGTAATCGCCAGCAGGCGGCGCCCCTCGCTCTCGCTCAATTCCTGGCGGGTGCTGGAAATCACCCGTTCAATCTGGGCCAACTGGTTGGCATGCTTCAGGCGCAACGCCGACAGGCTTTCCTGGCGCAGGCCGAGCTCGCGCTGCAGGGCAATCTGTTCGCGCTCGATGCTGCGCTGGCGAGCCTGCTGGTCCAGCCAGTCAGCATGCTTCTGCTGTTGCTGTTCACGCGAAATGTAGTCACGATCGAGCAGGCCCTGGTAACGGCGACTGCTTTCTTCGGCCAGGGCCGTCCGCGCCCGCTGACCTTCGAGCAGGCTGGCGATCTTCTCCAGTTCCGACTGCAGCGCCTGAATCTGCCGGCGCAGCCCTTCCTGTTCTTCCCTGTGCAGCCGGTCGGTTCGTTCCAGTTCCTGGCGCAACGAATCCTGACGGCTGCCCAGTTGCTCGCTGATGCTGGCCTGTACCGACTCCAGGGTAGCGCTCTGGCGTTCGCTGGAAAGCATGAACAGGACCTCGCCGGCGCGCACCGCCTGGCCTTCGCCGATGCGCTTCTCCTGAATGATGCCGGCCTGCGGCGTGTAGATGCGGAGCAGGCCGGTATCGGGCACCAGTTGGCCAGCGACGCTGCTGCGCTTGGTGTAGCTGCCGAAGGTGAACAACAGGACGATGCTCAGCGCGCAAAGCGCGGCCACCACGCTGAGGATACGGTAGCTGAGGGGCCTGATCAGCAGGATGTCGCCGAAGGATTTGGGCTTCTGCGCTGCCAGGGCAGCGTCGCGGAAAAGAGGTTGGTTTGGCTGTTGGGCCATGCTGCACAGTCTTTCGGGATACCTCCTGGCCCAGTCTGCAAGCGCCTTGACGGACGCGGGCGAGGCTGGATCGAGCGGGGCGGGTGGAGGTGTCGTTCAGGGGCCCGCCCCGCCGGCATTACCTTAGCGGCAGGTGTTGCCGAACAGACCGCCGAGCAGGCCGCCGAGCAGGCCGGTGACCGTGCCCACCAGGCCTTGCACCAGGCCGACAACCGGGGTCAGCAGGCCGCCAACCAGGCCGAGGACCGGGTTCAGCAGGCCGCCGAGCAGGCCGCTGAGGTCCAGAGCGCCGCCGGAAACAGCTTCGATTTCGGTCTTGTTCAGTTCTTGAATTGCCATGTTGCTACTCCTTTAGAGATTAAAGATCGCCACGGATGTGGCAGCTACTGTCCCCAGACTGGAACAAAGGTTGGTCTGCATCGGCGTAAAATATGAAAATCAGGCCGGCAATCTCTTGAAAATGCAAACCGAGTGGCAATGATAATCAAATAATCTACAATTGCAACATTATTCGCAGGGCAATGTGATGGCCACGCAAAATATGAAAACTCTCTCGCAGTCAGGTGCTTCAAGCGTCCCCATGATCCTGCTGGTGGCGGGGGTCTGCCTCATGCTCGGAACCCTCGCTCACGAACCGGCGCTGCCCGAACGGCTGGCTTTGGCTTATCCTGCACCCATGATCGAGTTTTTCGTTTTCCTGGCGGTGGCGGCGCTGGCCGGGTATTTCCTGAGCACGCGCTGGCGGCGGCTGCAGCAGGTGCTGACCCGGCTTGAGCGCGGCGATCTGACGGCACGCACCGGTTTTCGCGGTCTGTCACCCGTGGCCAGCCTGGGGCGACAACTTGACCGGGTAGTCGACCAATTCCAGACGGAACGCCACAACCTGCAGGCGAGTAAAGATCGGAAGAGC
>DILW01000084.1:9866-10105 GCA_002425245.1 Betaproteobacteria bacterium UBA5582
ACGATCTGCCACGGCTGACCCGCGAACTTGAAGACAGCCTGGCGGGTAACGGCGAGCAGTTCGTCTCCGAGCACCGCCTGCGTCGGCGACAGGGCGACTATCTGTGGGTCCGCCAAAGCGGGGTGATCGGCCGCGACGAGCACGGCCGTGCGCTGAGGATGATCGGCGCCCTGGCCGACATGACCCCGCAACACGAGGCCGAGCAGGCCCTGCTGAGCAGCCGCGCAGGGCACCACTCG
>DILW01000144.1:0-4242 GCA_002425245.1 Betaproteobacteria bacterium UBA5582
CTGCTCGCCGCCTGAACTCAGGCGCGCAGGCGCTGGCGCGTAGCGCTGTCGGCAGCTTCCGGGTTGATCCGGCGGCGGATCACTTCACCAATCTGCTCGCGGAACCAGCGGCATTCCTCGGCGTGGTGCGTGCGGTCGTGCCAGAGCAGGTAGAACTGCATCTTCGGAAATTCGACCGGCGATTCGGCGTAGCAGAGATCGCCCAGCGCGCAGCAGTGCTCGGCGAAGATGCGCGGCGCCGAGAAGATCAGGTCGGCCTGCTGCAGCACGTAGGGCACCAGGTTGAAGTAGGGCACGCTGGCGACGACGTTGCGCTTGATCCGGTCGCGCGCCAGTTGCATGTCGATGACGCCGCGCTGGCCGACGGCGTAGGGCGTCGGCACCAGGTGTTCGGCGTTCTGGTAGTCGTCGGCGGTCAACCGGTGGCCGGCCAGCGGATGGCGCTTGCGCATCAGGCAGACGACGTCGTCCTCGAACAGCGGCGCCAGGCGCAGGTGCTCGGGCGGCTGCGGCCAGTTGCCGATGACGATGTCGAGCTCGCCGGTTTCCAGCGCCTTGGTGTAATCGTGTTCGGGGCCGAAGGAATGCAGCACGACCTGCGAATGCGGCGCGTGCTGGCGCAGGTGGGCGACGATGTTGCCGATCAGGATGGCGTTCAGGTAATCCGGCGTGGCGATGTTGAACACGCGCTTCGTCTTCATCGGGTCGAAACGCACTTGCTGCAGGCCGATGGCCTCGATCTGCGCAAGCGCGATGCGTACCGGTTCGAGCAGCGACTGGCCGCGCTCGGTCGGCGTCATGCCGTTGCGGCTGCGCACCAGCAATTGGTCGCCGGTGATGTCGCGCAGCCGGCGCAGCGCGGTGCTCACCGCCGGCTGCGACTGGTTGAGGCGGCGGGCGGCGTTGGAGACGCTGCATTCGGTGAGCAGCGCGTGCAGCACCTGCAACAGATGCACGTCGATCGATTCCCAGGAACAACTCGCAGCCATGCTTTTCCCCTAGTCGAAATTGTTGTCGGTATTTCGTAGCAATAAGCGCGCCTTTGCCGGTTGCCCGGAAAACCGGCGTTTTCCGGCGTTTGGGCGGCTTTCGGCGCACCGCATTCGCGCGTCGGCCGCACCCGGCGCACCATCGGCGTTCAGTTGATCGAGCCGATGAAGCTCGCCAGTTCCGCCGTCTGCGGGTTGGCGAACAATTCCTGCGGGTCGCCGGCTTCGTGGATGCGGCCCTGGTACATGAAGACCAGTTTGTCGCCGACTTCGCGCGCGAAGCGCATTTCGTGGGTCACCATGATCAGCGTGATGCCTTCGGCGGCGAGGTTCTTGACCACGGCGAGCACTTCGTTGACCAGTTCCGGGTCGAGCGCCGAGGTGATTTCGTCGCAGAGCAGGACGCGCGGTTGCATGGCCAGGGCGCGGGCAATCGCCACGCGTTGCTGCTGGCCGCCGGAGAGCTGGTCGGGGTAGGCGTCGAACTTGTCCTGCAGGCCGACCTTGAGCAGCATCGCCTTGGCCAGGTCGCGGGATTCGGATTCGGGCATTTTCTTGACCACGCGGGTGGCGAGCATGACGTTCTGGCCGGCGGTCAGGTGCGGGAAGAGGTTGAACTGCTGGAAGACCATGCCGACCTTCTGGCGCAGCGCGCGCAGGTCGGTTTCGTGCGGGTGGATGCGTTCGCCGTCGACTTCGATGCAGCCGTCGTCGAAGCTTTCCAGGCCGTTGATGGTGCGCAGCAGCGTGCTCTTGCCCGAACCGCTGCGGCCGATCAGGGCGATCACCTGGCCTTCCTCGATGTCGAGGTCGATGCCGCGCAGCACGTGGTTGCTGCCGAAATGCTTGTGCAGGGCGTCAATGCGCACGAGAGCCATGGATTTTCCTTTCGAGGATGCGGGAGTAGGCGGAGAGCGGGTAGCACAGGGCAAAGTAGCCGAGCGCGACGAGGCCGAAGACGAGGAAGGGCTGATAGGTGGCGTTGGCGAGCATGGAGCCGGTCTTGGTCAGTTCGACGAAGCCGATGATCGAAGTCACAGCGGTGCCCTTGACCACCTGTACCGAGAAGCCGACGGTCGGCGCGATGGCGATGCGCAGCGCCTGCGGCAGGATCACGTAGCGCATCTGCTCGACGTGGGTCAGCGCCAGGCTGGCCGAGGCTTCCCACTGGCCTTTCGGGATCGATTCGACGCAGCCGCGCCAGATTTCGCCGAGGTAGGCGCTGGTGAACAGCGTCAGACCGATGGCGGCGGCGATCCACGGCGAGATTTCGAGGCCGATCAGGCTGCCGCCGAAGAAGATGATGAACAGTTGCATGAGCAGCGGCGTGCCCTGGAAGACCTCGATGTAGCCCTTGGCCAGCCGGCGCGGCAGCGGGGCCTTGGCGATGCGAGCGAAGAGCACGGCCAGGCCGGCGATGCCGCCGAGGACGAAGGCGGTCAGCGAGAGGCCGACGGTCCATAGCGCGCCGTCAAGCAGGTTGCGGGCGATGTCCCAGGTCGAGATGTCGTTCATTTCGTTCTCCGGGCGATCAGTCGCTGGCCGGCCTGGATCAGCACCTGGCGGACGGCGATGGCGAGCAGGAAGTAGATCGCGGTGACGACGAAGTAGGTTTCGAAGGCGCGGAAGTTGCGCGACTGGATGAAGTTGGCGGCGAAAGTCAGTTCCTCAGCGGCGATCTGCGAGCAGACCGAGGTGCCGAGCATGACGATCACCACCTGGCTGCAGATCGCCGGCCAGACCTTGAGCAGGGCCGGCGGCAGGACGACGTGGCGGAAGATCTGCGCCCGGCTCATCGCCAGCGACTGGGCCGCTTCGATCTGCCCCTTGGGCGTCGCTTCGATGCCGGCGCGGATGATCTCGGTGGTGTAGGCGCCGAGATTGACGACGATGGCGAGGATCGCCGCCTGCCATTCGTTGATCTGCACGCCGAGCGAGGGCAGGCCGAAGAAGATGAAGAAGAGCTGGACGAGGAAGGGGGTGTTGCGGATCGCCTCGACATAAACCGCGAACAGCCGGTCGAACGGGGCGAGCTTCCAGGCCCGCGACACCGCGCCGAGGATGCCGACGGCGAGCCCGCAGACGGTGCCGATGGCAGTCAGCGCCAGCGTCTTCAGGGTGCCGTCGACGAGTACCTCGCGGTATTCGAGCACGGAAGCAAAATCGAATGCGTAAGCCATCGGCTATCCTCCGGCGCCGCCCGCGGGCGGCGCCCAGTGGTTTATCAGAGACCGGCCGGCAGCGGGGCTTGCAGCCAGCGTTGCGAAACCTGGTTCAGTTCGCCGTTGGCCTTGAGCTTGCCGATGATCTCGTTGACCTTGGCCAGCAGCGCCGCTTCGCCCTTGTTCACGCCGACGTAGCAGGGCGAGTTCTTGATCAGGAACTTGGTGTCCAGGCGGCGGATCTTGGTGCGCTCATTGACCGCGGCAGCGACGACGTTGCCGGTGGCGATCAGTTGCACCTGGCCGGACAGGTAGGCCGAGATGGTCGAGTTGTTGTCCTCGAAGCGCTTGATCGTCGCGCTGGCCGGCGCGATCTTGCTGAATTCCAGGTCCTCGACCGAGCCGCGGGTGACGCCGACGGTCTTGCCGGCAGTGTCGGCGGCCGCCTTGATGGCGACGTCGGCCGGCCCGAAGATGCCGTTGAAGAAGGGCGCGTAGGCGATCGAGAAGTCGATCACCTTCTCGCGGTCCGGGTTCTTGCCCAGGCTGGAGATGACCAGGTCGGCCTTGCCGGTGGTCAGGTAGGGAATGCGGTTGGTGCTGCTGACCGGGATCAGTTCGACCTTGAGGCCGAGTTCGCGGCCGATCAGGTTGGCGACGTCGATATCGTAGCCGCGCGGCTTGAGGTCGGGGCCGACGGTGCCGAAGGGCGGAAAGTCCTGCGGCACGGCGACGCGCAGGGTGCCGCGCTTGACGGCATCAGCCAGGACATCGGCCTGGGCGAGGCCGATGCCGCCGGCGAGCAACGAGGCGGCGACGAGGGACTTGAGGAATTGACGTTTCTGCATGACGAAGCTCCTGGATGGGTGGGAAATCAGGGTTGGACGAAACGGATGCCGACACGGCCGGCGGCGGAAAGCAGGTGCTGCTGCATCGCCTTGCGCGCGCTGGCGGCGTTGCCGGCGGCGACGGCGGCGAGGATGGCGGCGTGTTCGTCGGCCGGCTGCCAGATGTGGCTGCTGTCCGCGAAGGGCAGGCGCAGGCTGTAGGCGAGCTGGGCCTGGAAATGCTGGGTGATAGATCGGAAGAGC
>DILW01000144.1:4563-4727 GCA_002425245.1 Betaproteobacteria bacterium UBA5582
CTGGGCCTGGAAATGCTGGGTGATCGCCGCCAGCGCCGGGTTGCCGGAAAGCTCGGCGAGCGCCAGGTGAAAGCGCAGGTCGCAGTCGGCGGCGGTGACCAGGTCGCTGGCGCCGAGCGCGCGCTGCATCTCGCTCTGGCACTCGCGCAGAGATCGGAAGAGCA
>DILW01000054.1 GCA_002425245.1 Betaproteobacteria bacterium UBA5582
ACGTAGTCCTCGGGCACGTTGGGCAGTTCGTAGTTGATCACGTAGGGCAAGGCGTCGATGTCGATGCCGCGCGCCGCGATGTCGGTGGCGACCAGCGCCACCAGCTTGCCTTCCTTGAACTCGGAGAGGACGCGGGTACGCGCGCCCTGCGACTTGTCGCCGTGGATCGCCGCCGCCTTGATGCCGGCCTTGTCCAGCGTCCGCGCCAGCGCGTCGGCGCCGTGCTTGGTCCGGGCAAAGACCAGCACCTGGTGCCAGCCGTGCGTCTGGAACAGATGGCAGAGCAGCTCTTTCTTGCGCTCGCGGTCGGTCTCGATGACCTTCTGGGTGACCGTCTCGGCCGCTGTATTGCGCGGCGCGACGTCGACCGATACCGGCTGGTTCAGGAGGCCGGCGGCGAGTTCGCGGATTTCCGGCGAGAAGGTCGCCGAGAACAGCAGGTTCTGCCGTTGCTTGGGCAGCAGTGCGATGATCTTGCGGATGTCGCGGATGAAGCCCATGTCGAGCATGCGGTCGGCTTCGTCGAGGACGAAGATCTCGATCGCCGAGAGGTCGACCGTGCGCTGCTGGACGTGGTCGAGCAGGCGCCCCGGCGTCGCCACCAGGATGTCCACGCCGCGGCGCAGGTTGGCGATCTGCGGGTTGATGCCGACGCCGCCGAAGACGGCCAGCGAGTTGATCGGCAGGTGCTTGCCGTAGGTGCGCACGCTTTCCTCGACCTGGATCGCCAGTTCGCGGGTCGGCGTCAGCACCAGCACGCGCGGCGTCTTGGCGACGCGCGACAGGCGGTCGTTACGGCCGGTGGCCAGCAGGTGCAGGATGGGCAGCGTGAAACCGGCGGTCTTGCCGGTGCCGGTCTGCGCCGTAGCCATCAGGTCGTGGCCGGCGAGCACGGCGGGAATCGCCTGCTGCTGGATGGGGGTCGGCGTGTCGTAGCCTTGTTCAGCGACGGCGCGCTGGATTTCGGCGGTCAGGCCGAGCTCGGAAAACAGCATGTCTTACTCCGGAAAATTCTTGGGCAGGCCGAACGGTCGGCGATGAAGGTCAGTGCAGACCTTCGAGGTAGTAATCGACCCGGCCGCGGGGGGCCAGATACTCGACCACTTCGAGCGGTATCTTGGCCGGGTTGAGGACGCTTTCGATCTTGGCTTCGGCTTCGCGCAAATCGACCAGCAGCGCTTCGCTACGCGGCACCCCCGGATCGTACACCATCACCAGCGGATGCAGCAGATCCTTGCTGTTGGTTTCGACCACCAGGCCGATGCTGCCATCGTTGATGGCGACGAAACAACCCGGCGGGTAAATGCCGACCGCCTTGACGAAGAGCTGCAGCAGTTCGGGATCGAAATGCGCAGCTTCGCGCTTGAACATGTGGGCCACCGCGTCGCCGGGCGTTCTCGCAGTGCTCAGGTCGAAGGGATTGCACAGGTTGTCGTAGCGGTTGGCGATGGCGACGATCCTGGCCAGGCGCGGAATCTTGGCGCCCTGCAGACGATTCGGGAAACCGCTGCCGTCCCAGCGCTCGTGGTGGCAGGCGATGATGTTCCTGACCGCGGTCGGCAGTTCGGGAATGACCGCGGCGTGCTTGACCCCGTAGCCGACGTGCGACTGATAGAACTGTTCCTCGGCATGGGTGCGCTGGGCGTTGCGCAGGACCCGCGCCGGCACCTCGGTTTTGCCGATGTCGTGGAACATGGCACCAAGGCCGAGCAGGCGCATCTGCTCCTCGTCCAGGTCAGCTGCCTTGCCAAGCAGCAGCGAGAGCACGGCGACGTTCATCGCATGCTGCGCCATGCCGGGTTCCTTGACCTTCATGTTGACCAGGTGGATGGCGATGCTCTGGCTGCCGAGCAGGCTGCCGACCATGCGCCCGACGGTCGCCCGGGCCCGGCCGAAGGATTCGGCCGGCCGGCTGCCGAGATCGCGCAGGATGTCCTGCACACCGGTCGCTTCCTGCTCGTAGAGCCGCTCGCAACGGGCCAGCCCCTCGCGCTGCTCACGCACCCGCTCGGTACGGTCGCGCTTGGTATTGAGCATCGAGGCGATCACCGCCGCCGAAAAATCTTCCTCGGGTTCGCGCTCCTGTGCCACCGGCAAGGGCTGGGCCGTACTGCGCGCCGGGTCCCATTCGATTTCCTTCAGGCCCAGGCTGCGCAGCACCCGGATCTGGTCGGCGTTGGCAAGGCGGAAACGGTTGAGCAGGAAAGGATGGTCGAGCCAGCCTACCCCGCTGATCGATATGAACACCCCGGGCTGCAGGCGATCGACCGAAACCGTGTGCTTCATCTGCCGATCAGCGACAGACCGCGTTCCAGATCGGCCTGCAGGTCCTCGACCGCTTCCAGGCCGACGGCAACGCGCAGCAGCCCTTCGCCGATCCCGGCGGCGGCCCGCGCTTCCGGCGAAATGCGGCCGTGGGTGGTGGATGCGGGGTGGGTGATGGTGGTCTTGGTGTCGCCCAGATTGGCGGTGATCGACAGCAGGCGGCAGTGATCCACCACCGTCCACGCCTGCTCGCGCGCCCCGCGCACTTCGAAGGAGACGATCGCCCCGCCCGATTGCTGCTGGGTCTGGGCCAGCGCGTGTTGCGGATGCGAGGACAGGCCGGGGTAATAAACGCGCGCCACCTGCGGATGGCTTTCCAGCCAGGTGGCCAGGCGCAGGGCGTTGGCTGACTGTGCCTCGATGCGGATGGCGAGCGTTTCCAGGCCCTTGAGCAGCACCCAGGCGTTGAAGGCCGACAGCGTCGGGCCGGCAGTACGCAGGTACTTGAACACTTCCTCGGTCAGTTTCTTCGGCCCGCAGACGGCGCCACCGAGCACCCGCCCCTGGCCGTCGATGTACTTGGTCGCCGAATGGACGACCAGATCGGCGCCCAGTTCGAGCGGACGTTGCAGGATCGGCGTGCAGAAGCAGTTATCGACCGCGACCAGGATGCCACGAGCGTGAGCGATGGCGCTCAGGGCCCGGATATCGGCGATTTCGGTCAGCGGATTCGACGGCGTTTCCAGGAAGAACAGCTTGGTCTCCGGCCGGATCGCCGCTTCCCAGGCCGCCGGGTCGGTATGCGAAACGAAACTGGTGCTGATCCCGGTGCGCGACAGGATGTTGCTGAACAACTGTACGGTGGCACCGAACAGGCTGTTCGAGGCGACGATGTGGTCGCCCTGCTTGAGGTGCGCCAGGCACAGGGCCATGATCGCCGACATGCCGCTGGCCGTAGCAACGCAATCCTCGGCGCCTTCGAGCGCGGCCAGGCGCTCCTCGAACATGGTCACGGTCGGGTTGGAGAAACGGGCGTAGACGTTGCCCTCCTCTTCGCCCGAAAAGCGACGGGCGGCCTGAGCCGCGCTGCCGAAGACGAAGCTGGAGGTCAGGTACAGTGCCTCGGCGTGCTCGCCGAACTGGCTGCGCGTCTGGCCGGCACGAACGGCCAGCGTCTGCGGACGGTAAACCGGTTGATCGTCCATCACTCCTGCCCACCGTTGCTCAGGCCCAGCACCATCTGCTGCGAGGCGCGGCTGTCGCCGTCGTCGTCGCCCTTGTCGTCGTTCTTGGCGGGCTTCTTGCCGCGCTTGCCTTCGACTGCGTCGAGGTAGTAGTCGTCGATATCGCCGGTGATGTAGCAGCCGTCGAAACAGGAGGCGTCGAACACGGTGAGGTCAGGACGCAGCTTGCTGATCGACTTCTTGAGCGCCTCGATATCCTGGTAGACCAACGCGTCGGCGCCAATCTCGGCGGCGATCTGGGCATCGTTGCGGCCGGTGGCGATCAACTCGGCACGGGTCGGCATGTCGATGCCGTACACGTTGGGGAAACGCACCGGTGGCGCCGCCGAGGCGAAGTACACCTTGGTCGCGCCGGCGGCACGGGCCATTTCCACGATCTCGCGGCTGGTGGTGCCGCGGACGATGGAGTCATCGACCAGCAGCACGCGCTTGCCGCGGAATTCCTGGCCGACGGTGTTGAGCTTCTGGCGTACCGACTTCTTGCGCATCGCCTGGCCGGGCATGATGAAGGTGCGGCCGACGTAGCGGTTCTTGACGAAGCCTTCGCGGAACGGAATGTTGAGCACATGCGCCAGTTGCATGGCCGACGGCCGGCTGGAGTCGGGAATCGGGATGACCACGTCGATTTCCTCGACCGGAATCGCCGCGCGCACCTTTTCGGCCAGCAGTTCGCCCATGGCCAGACGCGCCTCGTAGACCGGCACCCTGTCGATCACCGTATCCGGGCGGGCGAGATAGACGTATTCGAAGATGCACGGCGCGTACATCGGCTGCTGCGCGCACTGGCGACTGTGCAGATTGTGCTGGAGATCGATGAACACCGCCTCGCCCGGCTCGATGTCGCGCACCACCTGGAAACCCAGGGTGTCGAGCGCGACCGATTCGGAAGCCACCAGATACTCGGTGCCTTCCTGGGTCTCGTTTTGACCGTAGATCAGCGGGCGAATGCCGTGCGGATCGCGGAAGGCAAGCAGGCCGTAGCCGGCGATGATGGCGACAACGGCATAGGCACCGCGACAACGGCGATGGACACCGGCCACCGCCTGGAAGATGCTGTCGACGTCGAGTTCGTAACCGTGCGCCGCCGACTGCAGCTCGTGGGCGAGGACATTGAGCAGGACTTCGGAATCGGAATTGGTGTTGATGTGCCGGCGGTCGAGGCGGAACATCTCTTCCTTCAACTGTTCGGCATTGGTCAGGTTGCCGTTGTGGCCGAGGACGATGCCGAACGGCGAATTGACGTAGAAGGGCTGGGCTTCGGCAAAGTTGTAGGCAGAGCCGGCGGTCGGATAACGGACGTGGCCGATGCCGCAATTACCCGGCAGGGCGCGCATGTTGCGCGTACGGAAGACATCGCGCACCAGACCCGGTCCCTTGTGCAGATGGAAGGTATTGCCCTCCGCCGTGGCAATCCCCGCTGCGTCCTGGCCGCGATGCTGGAGCACCATGAGCCCGTCGTACAGCAGTTGATTGACCGGTGTGGTTGCCAATACGCCAAGAATCCCGCACATGATTTTTTCCTGATTAACTGAAACGAATACGTTTGGCCAGATCGGCCGGCAACATCGGCTTGACTGCCAGCACCGCCGTTTCCAGCGGCTGGGCCAGGGTCGCGTCGCGCCACCAGGCCTGGCTCGGCGCCGCGGTCATGCCGCCGACGGCGACCAGCAGCAAGGTCAGCAACACGCCGCGGGCAAGGCCGAAGAACATGCCCAGCAGGCGGTCGGACACCGACAGACCGAGCGCCTTGACCGCCCGGAGTATGAGCATGCGAACGATGGCCATGAGCACCAGCACGCCGATGAAAATGAGGACGCAGCCAAGCAGGGTCCTGAGCATGGGATCGGCGATGCCGCCGGGCAGTTTGCCGCCCAGTTCGGGACCGAAACTGAAGGCCGCGTAAATGCCCAGCCCCCAGGCCAGCAGGGCGATGATCTCGCTGACCATGCCGCGCCACAGGCCGAAACCGAGCGACAGCAGGACGATGGTCAGGACGATGTAGTCAAACAGGGTCATGGCTTGGGCGCGACGACGCCGGAGACGCCGATACGCTTCATCTTCGCCAGCGCCTTGTCGGCGGCCTCACGATTGGGGAAGGGGCCGGCGCGAACGCGGATCTTCTTGCCCTGCGGCGAGTCCAGCGTTTCGGTAAAGGTCTTGATGCCCTGCTCGCCGAGCTTCTTGCGAATATTGGCGACGTTGGCCTCGTTGGCGAAAGCGCCGATCAGGATCAGGTGCGCACCGCCGGCCGCGGCAGGCGCGGCTGCCGACGACTGCCCGGCCAGGATGGCTGCAGCACGCTTGGCATCGTCCTGCGATTTGGCTGCCGGCGGCTCGGCCTTCTTCTCGGCGACAGCCGGCGTCTTCTTTTCCGGTACCGGCGTTTTCTTTTCGGGCGCTGGTGCGGGCTTCTCGGCCACTTTCACTGGTGCCTTCTCGACCGGCTTTTCAGCAGCCCGGGGAGCCGTCGGGGGATCAGCGGCGGGCGGCGTGACTTCAACCACCCGAGCCGTCGGCTTCTCTTCCACCGGCGGCGGCGCCTTGTCTTCGACTGGCGGGGCGAGCGGCTTGTCCGGCGGGCTTTCCACCGGCACCGCGACCATCGCCGGATTGAACGGCTTCTCGTCCTGGCCGGGGATGCGGATTTCGACGTCCTGCACCGGCGGGCGCGGATCGTGATCCATCAACATGGGCAGCACCAGGGCAACCAGCGAGACGAAGAACACGGCACCGACCAGGCGGCGGCGAGCGCGCTTCTTGAGTTGCAACTGAGCGTCGTTGTCTTCCATCAATCAGGCTTTCCTGCCCAGCGCCTGCAGGGCGCCGGCCACTGTGTAGAACGATCCGAAGGCCAGGATTCTATCACTTTCCCCGGCCCGTCCCCGCGCCGCAGCCATCGCCTCGGCCGGCGTCGCATGCGTAACGATGTCGCCGCCGAGTTCGCCGGCACGGACGATTTCCGCCAGAGCCTCGGCGGAGGTGCCGCGCGGCCCGGGCAGACTGGCCAGATGCCAGCAGTCTACGCGCCCCTTGAGCGCCGCCAGGGCCCCGGCAATATCCTTGTCGGCCAACATGCCGACGACGGCATGGGTACGGTCGAAGAATCCCATGTTGCCGAGATTGTCGGCAAACACCTTGAGCGCCTGCGGGTTATGACCGACATCGAGGACGATCGCCGGTTTACCGGGGATGACCTGGAAACGGCCGCTCAGTTCGGTTTCAATCAAGCCCGGGCGGATTGCCTGCATGGTCACCGGTAACTTGTCGGCAATCGCCTCCAGCGCGGCCAGGGCAACACTGGCGTTCAACAGCTGGGTTGGCCCGCGCAAGCCCGGGTAGGCCAGCGAACGGCGCAGCACCTGGTCGCCGCTGCGGCACCACCAGCGCCACTGCAAACGGCTTTCGGCGGCATCGGCGGCGGGCCGCTCGAAACCCAAATAGGCGGCGAGGGAGCGGGAGGGGGGCGGGGAGGGGAAGGGGGGGGGTGTCGGGGGGCGCCGGATCATT
>DILW01000022.1 GCA_002425245.1 Betaproteobacteria bacterium UBA5582
TCTCTGGTCGGGCGGGCGCTGCAGGCCGCGCGCGGCCTGGGACTAGCCCACGCCGCGCTGGTCTGCGTCCTGGATGCTTTCAGCTTCTGGCAGGCGCAGGGCTTTGCCGACCACCCCGGCTTGAGCCAGGCCGGCGCCTCTGCCCTGGCCAGCTACCCCGGACCGGCGCGCTACATGTCGCGGCCGGCCGGCTGACCGATCAGATTTCGCTGATCACCGCCGCAGCCGGCAGGCGCGACTTCGGCAACTTGGCGTTGAAATCCTTGTCGCTGCTGTAGCCGAGCGCGGTCAGTACGACGCAGCGCAGCCCCTGCGCCTCCAGGTCGAGCGCGGCGTCGATGGCGGCGGCGTCGATGCCCTCCATCGGGCAAGCGTCGATACCCAGCGCCGCGGCGCCGAAAAGCAGCGAGCCGAGGGCGATGTAAATCTGCTTCTCGGTCCACCGCGGCATGTCGTTCAACTGGTCGCGGTGCAGCGTGGTGTAGAAGACGCGGGCGTTATGCTGGGTTTCCTTGGCTTCCGGCGTGGCGAAACGGCCGTCGCGCTCTTCCTGGTCGGCCAGCGCCTTGAGATGCGCGTCGTCGAGGTCGCGGCGAACGCAGAGGACGACCACATGCGAGGCGTTGAGCACCTTGGGAGCGTTGTACTCGAAGCGACCGGCCAGGGTGGCCGCGATCTTGCCCTTGCCTTCGTCGGTGCTGGCGATGATGTAGTGCCAGGGCTGCGAATTGACCGACGAGGGCGCGAAACGCAGCAGCGTCTTCAGTTGGTCGACGGTGTCGGGATCGAGTTTGCGGGTCGGATCAAAGGCCTTGCAGGTGCGGCGCGCGGTAGCAATCTCGGCAACGTTCATGAACATCTCCAATTGAGGGGGAAAATTTGCTTCTGGCGTTCGTCATAGCACGACAAAACGCCTATTCGTACGGCATACTCGACAACTATCGTTTTTCTACGCCGGAGGAGCCTATGTTAGCTGAAGAGAAGTACGTACACGAACTCGCCATCGACACGCTGTGCCTGCCGCCCTTGCCGCAGGAAGAAACCGAGGTCGAACTTGTCGAACCGGTGAGCAAGACGGTAGACATCGAGGAAAGCGCCTCGCTCCTCGAATTCGGCATGAACCTGATGGAACGCCGCCAGCCGAAGCCGCCGCGCAAGCCGCCCCCGGCCGTCGACGCCAACGCCCTGCTCTCCTTCGTCGTCGGCGTCAGCCCGCAGGAACGTGAGGACGCGCTGTATTCCGTCCAGCTCGCCTCGCGCAGCGCCAGTGCCCTGTTCGACCGCTTCAAGGACACCGAAGCCTGGTACGGCAAGTACATCGAGACCCTGGAAAAACTTGGCTGGACCAGCGAACAGTTCGCTTTCAGCAAGTACGAGCAGGCCGAGGGCGAACTGCGCATGGACCAGGCGGCGCTCGCCGTGATCGCCGCCATCGCCACGCAGAACCAGCTCGCCGTGCTCAACCAGTCGCTCGACGCACTCAAGGCGCTGGCCGAGGAAGACGGCGCGATCCGCCTGTTCGACTTCCACACCACCGCCGAGGCGAGCGGCAACTTCCAGATCGGCGCCGTGCAGAAATCGGAAGATGGCGTCATCTCGATGGCGCTCGGCGCCTTCCACTTCACCTCCGACGACCAGCGCCGCCGCTTCCTGTTCTTCTCCTGGGGCGAACGCTCGGTGCAATTGTGGACCGCCGCCCAGAAGATGACTTTCAACGCCAAGCACTACGCCCGCCTGCGCGACGCGGTGGAAGACAAGCTCGGCGATGCCGCCGAGGATTACATCGCGGATCTGGAAATCGCCTGAGCAACTGGCGACGCCCGACGCCTGACGTTAGAATCGGGCGGTTTTGAACATCCCGCGGTCTCTGCCGCGCCCAACCGAAACCGCCCGATGACCGATTACTCCGCCGCCTCGATCCGCGTTCTCAAGGATCTCGAACCCGTCAAGGAACGTCCTGGCATGTACACCAGGACGACCTGCCCGACGCACATCGTCCAGGAAGTCATCGACAACTCGGCCGACGAGGCGCTGGCCGGCTACGCGAAGAAGATCGCGGTGCGCGTCGGTGCCGACGGGGTGATCGAAGTTTCCGACAACGGGCGCGGCATCCCGGTCGAGATTCACCCGGAAGAAGGTCGGCCGGCGGTTGAGCTGGTGTTCTGCAAGCTGCACGCGGGCGGCAAGTTCAACAAGAAGGAAGCCGGCAACGCCTACCGTTTCTCCGGCGGCCTGCACGGCGTCGGCGTCTCGGTGACCAACGCGCTGTCGACCCGGCTGGAAGTCGAGATCAAGCGCGGCGGCGGTGTGCACAAGATCGTCTTTGCCGACGGCTTCGTCGTCGAACCGCTGGCGAAGATCGGCGAGGTCGGCCCGCGCACCACCGGCACCACCGTGCGCATCGCGCCCGACCCGAAGTATTTCGATTCGCCCAAGGTCAACCTTGGCCAGCTCGAACACCTGCTGCGCTCGAAGGCGGTGCTGATGCCCAACGTCACCGTCGAACTGGCGGTCGACGGCCAGGAAACCAAAACCTGGTGCTACCGCAACGGCATGGCCGACTACCTGGCCGAGATGATGGCCGGCACGCCGGTAGCGCCGATCTTCGTCGGCGAGAAGTACGTCGAGGTGGAAAACGGCTTTGCCGTCGGCGAAGGCGCCACCTGGGCGCTGGCCTGGTTCGAGGAAGGCGGCGGCAAGCCGGAAAGCTACGTCAACCTGATCCCGACGCTTGACGGCGGCACCCACGAGGCCGGGCTGAAAGCCGGCGTGTTCGACGCGGTGAAGGCCTTCGCCGAGCACCACGCGATCCTGCCAGCCAAGGTCAAGCTGGCGCAGGAGGACGTTTGCGGGCGGATGACTTTTCTCCTCTCGGCCAAGGTGCTCGACCCGCAATTCCAGGGTCAGACCAAGGAAAAACTGACGTCGCGCGACGCCTACAAGCTGGTCGCCCAGATGGTGCGCGACCCCTTCGAGCTGTGGCTGAACAGCCACGCCGAGCACGGCAAAAAGATCGCCGAGCTGGCGGTGAAGGCGGCGCAGAACCGCATGAAGTCGACGCAGAAGGTGGAGAAGAAAAAATCCTCCGGCATCGCCACCCTGCCCGGCAAGCTGACCGACTGCGAATCCGACGACGTTTCGCGCAACGAGATTTTCCTGGTCGAGGGCGATTCCGCCGGTGGCTCGGCCAAACAGGGCCGCGACAAGGAAACCCAGGCGGTCCTGCCGCTGCGCGGCAAGGTCCTGAACACCTGGGAAGTCGAGCGCGACCAGTTGTTCAAGAACAACGAAGTGCATGACATCTCCGTGGCAGTCGGCGTCGATCCGCACGGCCTCGACCAGCTCGACAGCGTCGACCTCTCCGGCCTGCGCTACGGCCGCATCATCGTCATGTCCGACGCCGACGTGGACGGCTCGCACATCCAGGTGCTGCTGTTCACCCTCTTCCTAAAGCACTTCCCGGCGCTGGTCGAGAAGGGCCACATCCACGTCGCCCAGCCGCCGCTGTTCCGCGTCGATGTCGAAGCCAAGGGCCACACGCGCAAGGTCTATTGCCTCGACGAGGCGGAAAAGGAACAGACCCTGCGCAAGCTGCGCGACGAAGGCGTCAATGAAAACAAGATCACCGTCTCGCGCTTCAAGGGCCTGGGCGAAATGAACCCGGACCAGCTCTGGGAAACCACGCTCTGCCCGGACACCCGCCGCCTGGTGCCGTTCCAGGCCGAGCGCGAGACGATCCGCCGCATGCACCAGACCTTCACGCTGTTGATGGGCAAGGGCGAAGCCTCGGGGCGCCGGCAGTGGATGGAGAAGGACGGTGGGCTGGTGGAAACCGACGTGTAAGGAGTTTCGGCAACAGCCACGCAGAACCGGCGAAACAAAACACTGAATTCAAATAATTTGAATCAACGCGAAAATATGATAATTTACTGACGGCACGGGTGGCCGGATCAGATCACGTCTTATCGTTCTGAGAAGGCCGTTCCGGCAATCGTCGCTTCTTTGGAAGCATTATCATTTTTGGAGCACTCAAGATGGCTATTCAAGTTCTGCAGCAGCAAGAAATCAAGGAAGTTTCCGGTGGTCTGCTGATCGGTGTCGGCGCCAACGCCACCACCCCGATCCTGAATCTGGATTTGAACCTGGGCAACCTGTTCGCCACGGTCAATGCCGTTGCCGGCCTTCTCCTCGGTTCGGTCACCTCGCTGCTCGGCGGCGTGCTCGGCACCCTGGGCTCGCTCGGCCGCTAACTTAGTCCTGCCGGCTCAGTAAGAGAGGAAAGCATCGGCTTTCCTCTTTTTTTTGCCTGAAAGGACCGTGTCCGGCTCCGCCTGTACAGTTACAAAACATCCGAACAAAAGTGCAGCACGGTCAAGTGGCTGCCGCCCCGGTGCGGTTATGATCCGCCCACCATGCAAACCAAGCCCGCCTCGTTTTACCGCCGCGGCCTCCTCGTCGGCGGCCTGCTCCTGCTCTCCGGCTGCGTAAGCCTGCCCGGCAACAAGCCGGAACCAACCCCGGCGCCTGTCGTCACCTCACAGCCGCTGGCCCAACCCAAGCCGAAGATCGGCCTCGCCCTCGGTGGCGGTGCGGCGCGCGGCTTTGCCCATATCGGGGTGATCAAGATGCTGGAGTCGCACGGTATCGTCCCCGATTACGTCGTCGGCACCAGCGCCGGTGCCGTCGTCGGCGCGATGTATGCCGGCGGTTTCGACGCCTTCGCCATGCAGAAGCTGGCAATCCAGCTCGACGAAACCCTGTTCGCCGACTGGACGCTGCGCGGCCCCGGCCTGCTCAAGGGCGAGGCGTTGCAATCCTTCATCAACCAGCACCTGAAGCGGCGCCCGCTGGAAAAACTCAAGCTGCCCTTCGGCACCGTCGCCACCGACCTCAACAGCGGCGAGCGCGTCGTCTTCCGGACCGGCGACAGCGGCATGGCGGTACGCGCCTCGGCCGCCGTTCCCGGCGTCTTCCAGCCGGTGACGATCAACGGCCACCAGTACGTCGACGGCGGGCTGACCAGCCCGGTGCCGGTGCGCGCGGCGCGCGAAATGGGCGCCGATTTCGTCATCGCCGTCGACATCTCGGCGGTCGCCGAAGGCCAGCCAGTCGATAGCATGAGCGCCATTCTCTGGCAGACGACGACGATCATGGGCAGCGTCATCGGCAAGACCGAACTGGCCGAAGCCGATGTCGTCATCCGGCCGCGCCTGCCCTACGTCAAGTCCTGGGATTTCAACGCCCGCCACGAAGCGATGATCGAAGGCGAGCGGGCGGCACAGGCTGCCCTGCCAGCACTGCGCAGCAAACTGGCACGCTGAGCGAGCAATCCGGCCCGCAGGCGGCTATCATCGGGGCGTCGTCACCGCGGAGTTCCTGCCGATGTCCAGCCCAGCCCTGCCCGCCCGGATCAACCTCGCCCTGCAGGGCGGCGGCGCTCACGGCGCCTTCACCTGGGGCGTGCTCGACGCGCTGCTCGAAGACGAGTCGATCGATTTTGAAGGCGTCAGCGGCACCAGCGCCGGCGCCATGAACGCCGCCTGCCTTGCCCACGGCCTGTTGCACGGCGGGCGGGACGGCGCGCGGCAGGCGGCGTTCATGGCAG
>DILW01000140.1:0-3631 GCA_002425245.1 Betaproteobacteria bacterium UBA5582
GGCCACGCCGCCGTACTCGTCCACGACGATGGCCATATGGTTGCGACTGACGCGGAACTCGCGCAGCAAGACATTGAGTCGCTTGGATTCGGGCACGAAGACCGCTGGTCGCAGCATGTCGCGAAGATCGAACTCGCGACCGGCAAAATAGCGCAGCAAGTCCTTGGCCAGCAGGATGCCGGCAACATCGTCCTTGCCCTCACCCACTGCCGGAAACCGGGAGTGGGCCGTATCAATGACAAAACCTGCGATCTTTTCCATGGAGTCGCCGAGATGAATGACATCCATCTGGGCGCGGGGAATCATCACGTCGCGCACCTGCATGTCCGACATCTGCAGGGCGCCCTCGATGATGGAGAGGGCATCGGCATCGAGCAGATTGCGCTCGTACGCCGAGTGGAGCAGCGCGAGGAGTTCATCGCGATCTTCCGGTTCGCGCGAGATCAGGGCCGAAAGTCGCTCGATTAATGACGGTTTACTGGGACTGTCCATGTTGTTGGTGGGTAAGGAATAAGGACTGCATACCTGCAAGCACGAAACGTGCAGGCAGGCATCCACGCCTTACGCCTCACCCCTTGACTTCAAGCTCATGCATACGGATCAGCATAGCCCAGGCCACGCAGGATTTCGCGCTCGCGCGCCTCCATGTGCTCGGCGTCGGCCTCGACCTCGTGATCAAACCCTTGCAGGTGCAGCATGCCATGCACCACCAGATGCGCAAAATGCGCGTCCAGCGACTTGCCCTGCTCGGCGGCTTCACGCACCACCACCGGCACACAAAGGACCAGGTCGCCCATCAACGGTGCGCCCTCGATCGCCGGCAAGCCCTCACCTTCACCACCATAGACGAAGGTCAGCACGTTGGTGGCGTAATCCTTGCCCCGGTAGCCACGATTGAGCTCACGCCCTTCGTCCTCGCCGACCAGTCGCACGGTCACCTCGACATCGCGCAACAACGCAGCCTGCGCCCAACGCCGGATCTGGTGCTTCTTGGGGGCACTCAGACGGTCAGCGCCGTCGAGCACCTTCTGCACCTCGAGGTTGAGCATCGGAGGCGCCAGGGTTACTGGCAGATCAATGGACTCGACTGGCTGCATGTCATGGTGTACATCCACCCGCAGCGTGACCACATTACAGGCAGCCGATTGCAGGGTGATGACGGGCACCTCGTCCTCGGCGGCCGTATCAGCCTCCAGTTCAAGATCGCCCCAGGCCTGCGGCGGAAACGACAGCGTCAGCCGACGTCCTCCGGACAGCTCGATCTCAATGCGCTCAGCCCGCATTCGGGTTGCCTTGCCGTTATCGTCGAACGCGGTGATACGTGTGCCTTCAGCCTGCTTCGCCATCCTGCGAACCCTTCTTGCGTTGTTCAGCTGCACGCGCATCGCGTGCCGCCTGATTGTCATATGCCTCAACGATACGCGCAACCAGCGGGTGGCGCACGACGTCTTCCTTCTGGAACTCGGTAAACGCCAGACCACGCACCTTGCCCAGCACCTCGCGCGCCTCGAGCAAGCCACTGCGGTTGCCACGCGGCAGGTCAACCTGGGTCAGGTCACCAGTCACCACCGCCTTTGCACCAAAGCCGATCCGGGTCAGGAACATCTTCATCTGCTCCGGCGTCGTGTTCTGCGCCTCATCCAGGATGATGAAGGCGTTGTTGAGCGTGCGCCCGCGCATGAAGGCCAGCGGTGCAACCTCGATGCTGCCACGCTCGAACAGCTTGGTGACGCGATCAAATCCCATCAAATCGTACAACGCGTCATACAGCGGCCGCAGATAGGGGTCGACCTTCTGCGCCAGATCGCCCGGCAGGAAACCCAGCCGCTCGCCCGCCTCGACCGCAGGTCGGGTCAGGATGATGCGCTCGACCAGATCGCGCTCGAACGCATCGACAGCGCTGGCCACCGCCAGATACGTCTTGCCAGTACCCGCCGGACCAATGCCGAAGGTAATGTCGTGATCCTGAATATTGCGCAGGTATTCCACCTGCCGCGGGGTGCGCCCATGCAACTCGGTACGCCGCGTCAGCAGCACCGGCGCGGGCGGCTCATCCTTGCCCTTGTTGGCGATCTCGATCAGGCCAAGCTGCACATCTTCGCGCAACAGATCCTTGGCAGCCCGCTCATAAAAATGCTTCAACGCCATCTCGCCGCGCAGCACCTGAGCCTGATGTCCATGCAGGGTAAAGTGCTCACCCCTGCGGCTGACGGTGATATCGAAGGCGTTTTCGATCTGACGCAGATTTTCGTCCAGCACACCGCACAGGTTTGCCAGCCGGGCGTTGTCCACCGGCTCGAAAAACACCTCAAGCGTTTTAGCCATTCAGGATTCCCGGACCACAATCTCGCCGCGCAGGCTGTGCGGCAAGGCAGCGGTGATGCGCACCTCGATGAATTGTCCCACCAGACGATCGCGGTTTGGCGATGGCGCGGCAAAGTTCACCACTCGATTGTTGTCGGTACGACCCATCAACTCTTCTTCGGCATTCTTTTTGGCTGCCCCCTCGACCAGGATGCGCTGCACCGACCCAACCATGGATTCGCTGACGACCTGATACTGCTCGTCGATACGCTTCTGCAACCGGGCCAGCCAGCGCAGCTTGGTCTCCTGCGGCACAGGATCCTCGAGATCGGCCGCCGGCGTACCGGGGCGCGCGCTGTACACAAAGCTGAACGAGCCATCGAATCCGACATCGTCAATCAGCTTCATGGTCTTCTCGAAATCCTCTTCGGTCTCACCAGGAAAGCCGACGATAAAGTCCGACGTCAGCGACAGATCAGGGCGGGCCGCACGCAACTTGCGCACCACCGACTTGAACTCCAGCACCGAATAGCCCCGCTTCATCGCCGCCAGCACACGATCCGAGCCGGACTGGACCGGCAGGTGCAGTTGCGACACCAGCTTGGGCAGGCGGGCATAAGCTTCAATCAGGCGTGCGCTCATCTCGCGCGGATGAGAAGTGGTATAGCGGATGCGCTCGATGCCGGGAATCTCCGACACGCACTCCAGCAGGAAGGCAAAGTCACCCTCCTCCCCCCCCTCGCGCACAATCTCGCCACGCCAGGCATTGACGTTCTGTCCCAGCAGGGTGACTTCCTTGACCCCCTGCGCAGCCAGCCCGGCCACTTCGGTCAGGATGTCGTCAAGCGGGCGGGAGACTTCCTCGCCGCGGGTATACGGCACCACACAGAAAGTGCAGTACTTCGAGCACCCCTCCATGATCGACACGAAGGCGCTCGCCCCCTCGACACGCGCCGGCGGCATGGCGTCGAACTTTTCGATCTCGGGAAAGGAAATATCCACCTGCGAGCGCCCGGTCTGCTTGCGCGCCGCAATCAGCTTGGGCAGGCGATGAAGGGTCTGGGGACCAAACACCACATCCACATAAGGCGCGCGCTTGACGATGGCCTCGCCCTCCTGGCTGGCCACACATCCGCCGACGCCAATGATCAGGTCAGGCTTCAGTTGCTTGAGCATCCGGACCCGGCCCAGATCATGAAACACCCGCTCCTGCGCCTTCTCGCGCACCGAACAGGTGTTGAACAGGATGATGTCCGCGTCTTCAGGGTTATCGGTCTTGGTCAGGCTTTCGCCTGCAGCGAGTACGTCCGCCATCTTGTCGGAGTCG
>DILW01000140.1:3836-6306 GCA_002425245.1 Betaproteobacteria bacterium UBA5582
GCACCCGAAGGTGCGGATGTAGAGTTTCTTCATTCAGAATGCTTCACTGCTTGGGGTCTGGCATGGCGATCTCCTCGGGCGTGAGGATCCATACCTTGCGGATCTGCCCACCGTTGTCGATCTGTACACGCACCTTGTATTCGCCACTGGCGGACGCTGGCAGCACGATGCGGTTGTTGGCATCCCGAATCTGCGCACCCGGGCTCAACATCAACAGCTTGCCATCAATGGCAACCCGGCTTTCACCCGCAAACTTGGCGACCGCACGCACCGCATCAGCGGGAAACGCGCGCGACACCGCCGCCCCAAGCTGTTGAATGCACAGGAAAGTCGCCGAAAGGGCAAACAAGGCACGAACAAGGCGCACGATAAGGACACTGCGGACTAGGATATAGGCCACCGATGATCCCCGATCAGCCCTTCGCTGTCAATGTAAAATCCTTATAAATCAAGCCCTCCTGCACCACCCTCAGCACAGATGAAACCTTTCATCACGACTCGTGCGGCACCCGCCAGCACACGCATGTATTGACGTCCTCTCGGATCACCCGCTATAGTAGCGCGCTCGGTTGGTGATGTAGCTCAGACGGTTAGAGCGACGGATTCATAACCCGTAGGTCGGCAGTTCGATTCTGCCCATCACCACCAAAAAATTCAGGGGCTTGCAGCGATGCAGGCCCCTTTGCTTTTGTGTCGGGCTAACAACGATGGGCGCCAGCTTTCGTCGGCCGTCAGGCCATGCCGGCCACCCCGCGTGCGCCCGCAAGCCGGGCAGCCTTCTCGTCGAAGGTCAGGAAGGGCAGCGCCTGCTCTGCGCTGCAACAGGCAAGATGCAGCGCGTCGGCAAAATCCGCGGCACCATGCTCGTCCGGGAGCCGCGCTTGTACTTCCCCTGCCCCGGAGAACACGATCACTTCCCTATTCCATGTACTTGTGGTCGCACACGGCGCCTGACGCTGCGCTGCGAAAGGTCTGACAGCGTTTCCACTGTGGTACTCCCGTACCACCCACTCTCCCCACCCTCGTCGCAGACTTGCCCTGATGGCCACCAAGCGCCATCCACCACCCGACCGAGGAGACCGACATGGGCAAGAAGATACTGATGATCTGCGGTGACTACTGCGAGGACTACGAGACCATGGTGCCGTTCCAGACCCTGCTTGCGATCGGCCATACCGTACATGCGGTGTGTCCAGGCAAGAAGGCGGGCGACAGCATCGCCACCGCGATTCATGATTTCGAGGGGGACCAGACCTACAGCGAGAAACGCGGACACAACTTTGCGCTGAATGCCAGCTTTGACGACGTCAACGCCAGCCACTACGACGCGCTGGTGATTCCAGGTGGGCGCGGGCCAGAGTACCTTCGGATGAACGACGCAGTCATTGCACTCGTCCGTCACTTCTTCAGCACCAACAAGCCGGTGGCGGCAGTCTGCCATGGCGCCCAGTTGCTGGCCGGCGCACGCGTGCTCGAAGGGCGCCTGTGCTCCGCCTACCCGGCCTGCCGTGCCGAAGTGGAGCTGGCCGGCGGACGCTACGCCGACATTCCCATTGACCAGGCCGTCACCGACGGCAATCTGGTCACCGCCCCCGCCTGGCCTGCCCACCCTGCCTGGCTGAGCCAGTTCATCACACTGCTGGGCCCCCGGATCAGCCACTGAGCACACCGCGCCCGGAGCACGACAGGCATGTCGTCTCCGGGCATTGCCGCGTCATTCGACTACAATCGAATGACCGAGCCGCCAAGGACCGTGCGATGTGCCAGATCTTCACCTCTGCCGCCCCCGACCTCTACGCCAGCCGGGCGCGCGCGATCCGTTTGAGTGGCGTGGCAACCAGCCTACGGTTGGAGAACATCTACTGGCAGGCGCTGGAAGAGATCGGCGCCCGTGACGGGCTGAGCGTACCGCAACTGGTCAGCCGCCTGCACAATGAACTGGAGCAGGCTGGCACCCTGGGAGACCGTGCCAACTTCACCTCGTTCCTGCGCGTCACTTGCACCCGTTACCTTCAACTGCAACTGCAGGGACTGATTCCTGCATCACCTGAAGTGCCAATCCGGACGCTGGATGCATCGGCCGTACTCGCCGGCGAACGCAGGCACGCGCAGCGTCGGCAGGACAAATGCTCGAGCCGGATGGATGCGGCGCGTGCGGCATGACCGCCCGACACGTAACGATCACACAATAAAAAACCCCGCACTGGGCGGGGTTCGGAACAAACACAGCAGCGGCAATCAGGCCGGTGCAGACGTACGGATCAGGTGATCGAAGGCCGCCAGGGAAGCCTTCGCGCCTTCGCCCATCGCAATGATGATCTGCTTGTACGGTACCGTGGTGCAATCGCCTGCCGCCAGCACGCCCGGCACCGAAGTCTGCCCCTTGGCATCAACGATGATCTCGCCGAAGCGGGTCAGTTCGAGCGTGCCTTTCAGGAAGTCGGTGTTGGGCAGCAGGCCGATCTGCACG
>DILW01000140.1:6522-16404 GCA_002425245.1 Betaproteobacteria bacterium UBA5582
GCACGAAGATGCCCTCGAGCTCGATGTGACGCACCTCATCGCTCTTGCGATCCTTGTAGACCAGGCCGTTGACCTTGTCCGTACCCGTAACCTCGGTGGTTTGTGCGCTCTTGATCACGGTAACGTTGGGCAGACTGTAGAGCTTTTTCTGCAGCACGGCGTCGGCGCGCAATTCGTCAGCGAACTCCAGCAAGGTGACATGCGCCACCACACCTGCAAGGTCGATCGCCGCTTCGACGCCCGAGTTGCCGCCGCCAATCACAGCAACGCGCTTGCCCTTGAACAGCGGGCCGTCGCAGTGCGGGCAATAGGCCACGCCCTTGCCGCGGAATTCCTTCTCGCCCGGCACATTCATCTCACGCCAGCGGGCACCGGTCGCCACGATCACGGCACGCGACTTCAGCACCGCGCCATTTTCGAGCTGCACCTCGGTCAGGGTCGCACCGTCTTCACTGCCCGGCACCACCTTGGCGACGCGCTGCAGGTTCATGACGTCGACACCGTATTCCTTGACGTGCTCTTCCAGGCTGGCAACCAGTTTCGGACCTTCGGTGTACTTCACCGAAATGAAGTTCTCGATCGCCATCGTGTCCATGACCTGGCCACCGAAACGCTCCGCCACCACGCCGGTACGGATACCCTTGCGCGCCGCGTAGATCGCCGCAGCCGCGCCCGCCGGCCCACCGCCGACGACCAGCACGTCATATGCCGCCTTGTCGGACAGCTTCCTGGCATCGCGTTGGGCCGCATTGTCATCAACCTTGGCGAGGATCTCGCCCAGTTCCATACGACCCTGGCCAAACTCCTTGCCGTTCAGGTACACCGTCGGCACCGCCATGATCTGGCGCTCCTCGACCTCGGCCTGAAACAGCGCGCCGTCGATCATCGTGTGACGGATATTGGGGTTGAGAATGGCCAGCAGGTTCAGCGCCTGCACCACGTCCGGGCAGTTGTGGCACGACAAGGAGATATAGGTCTCGAAGTTGAACTCGCCTTCGAGGCCCTTGATCTGCTCGATCACATCGGCCTCGACCTTGGGCGGATAGCCTGCGGTCTGCAACAGCGCAAGGATCAGCGAGGTAAATTCATGCCCCATCGGCAGGCCGGCAAAACGCACGCGCCCTTCGCCCCCCTTGGGCGCCACCGAGAACGAGGGCTTGCGCTCATTGTCGTCGCGACGCTCGATCAGGGTGATCAGGCTGGACTGCTCGGCAACATCGCGCAGCAGTTCCTGCATTTCATGGGATTTTGCGCCATCGTCCAGCGACGCCACGATCTCGATCGGCTGCGTCACCCGCTCCAGGTAGGCTTTCAGTTGAGTCTTGATATTGGCGTCCAGCATGATGACTTCCTTCTTTCAATAGAGGGCTGCCGATGTTTTCGGCAGGCCAGATACGACACAGCCGGCGTTTGGCCGGCTGCAGGGCATGCTGCCGGGGCACGACTGAGCCCCGGCGTAAAGGCGCGAAGCTTAGATCTTGCCGACGAGGTCGATGGACGGAGCCAGAGTCTTCTCGCCGTCCTTCCACTTGGCCGGGCAGACTTCGTTCGGGTGAGCCGCGACGTACTGGGCAGCCTTGAGCTTGCGCACGGTTTCGGTCACGTCACGGGCGATGGCGTTGTCGTGAACTTCCATGGTCTTGATGATGCCGTTCGGATCGATCACGAAGGTGCCACGCAGTGCCAGGCCAGCTTCTTCGATATGCACGTCGAAGTTGCGGGTCAGGGTGTGGGTGGGGTCACCGACCAGCGCGAACTTGGCCTTGCCGACGGCCGGCGAGGTTTCGTGCCAGACCTTGTGCGAGAAATGGGTGTCGGTGGTGACGATGTACACTTCGGCGCCGGCCTTCTGGAATTCGGCGTAATTTTCGGCGGCGTCCTCGACTTCGGTCGGGCAGTTGAAGGTGAAGGCAGCCGGCATGAAGATCACGACCGACCACTTGCCCTGCATGTTGGCTTCGGTGATCTCGACAAACTTGCCGTTGTGGAAAGCCTGGGCCTTGAACGGTTGAACCTGAGTATTGATGAGCGACATTCGTTTTCTCCTTGGTGGTTGGGTTTCACAACGGGAGCAATGTTAGGACGCTAGTCCTTATTGATCCAATTGATTGCGTAAATATGCCACATAGCGGCCCGCTATTTTTCCTGATTGCCATTGGCGCTTTCACCATATGATGACCGAAAAAAGCCCTGGAATCCCCTGTGTCAGCGCAGAAGGGCCAACACGAAGCCGGAAAGGTATGCTACTTTTATTGCGCTGCCGTTTAAACGGCCAGTTTTCTTAACTTGATTGGGTAACTAGGAGGCACTTAGATGAATAAATCCGAGCTGGTCGAAGTTGCTGCACAAGAAGCTGGTATTACCAAGGCCGCCGCTGACAAGGCGCTGTCGGCCATCGTCGGCGCGGTAGTGAAGGCCGTTGCCAAGGGCGAGTCGGTTACGCTCGTCGGTTTCGGCACTTTCAAGTCTGCTCCGCGCGCCGCACGTACCGGCAAAAATCCGAAGACGGGCGCCACGCTGAAGATCCCGGCTACCACGGTGCCGAAGTTTACCGCTGGTACGGCCTTCAAGGCTGCCGTTGCGCCCAAGAAAGGCGCGAAGAAGAAATAATCGTGGTTTCAATCAATGCGGGGACCGTCAAATACGGGCTCCGCTTTTTATTTTGCGATGAACAATCCGAACAGCGATACCCAGATAGAAGAAACGCCGGCTGAGGCCGAGCTGCCCGAAAACACGCCCGTCGAGGTCGCGCAGCCGGAGTTCCAGCCGCTCGACATGCGTCGGCGACTGCGCGAGTTGCTGTCGGTTCCCGAGCGGGATCGCAGCGATGAAGTGTGGGACGAAATCATCGAGCTGGAAATCCAGTTGGCGCCGGGCAACCGTATATCGGGTAGCGAGCCCCAGGGCGGGCAGCCGCGGCATAACCAGCCCCGGCATGGCAAATCCGGCGGCGCGGCTCATGCCGCGGGTGGCAATCCGGGTGCTGCCGGTGCTGGTGCCGGTGCCCAGGCCAAGAAGCATCGCCCGCGGACCAAGAACAACCGGCGTCCGCGCCCGGGCGGCAAGCCCGGCGGCGGTGATGCGGCCTGAACGGCAGAAGTTGATCCGCCGGATACGGCATGCAACATTTTGATCTGATCATTGTTGGCGGCGGCCTGGCTGGCGCCAGTCTCGCGGTTGCCCTGCGCAACAGTCGCTTGCGCGTCGCCTTGGTCGAGTCCCGGCCACCGCAGCGCCCCGACGGGTGGGACGCCCGGATTTATGCAATCAGTCCGGCCAACGCCGAATTTCTCGATGGTATCGGCGTCTGGAAGCACCTTGACCCGGCCCGGGTGGCACCGATCAGTGCCATGCAGGTGCGCGGCGATGCGGGTGGGGCTTTGGAGTTCTCGGCCTTCCAGACCGGCGTTCCCGATCTCGGCTCGATCATGGAATCGTCGCTGATTGCCTGCGAGCTCTGGGAAAATCTCAAGCGGCAGCCGAATCTGCAGTTGTTCGTCGGTCGGCCGCGGGCCCTCGAATTCCGCCACGAGGCAGCGCATCTGACGCTCGATGACGGCCAGGCGCTGTCGGCCTCGTTGCTGGTCGGTGCCGACGGTCGCGATTCTTGGGTGCGCGAGGCGGCTGGCCTGACGGCGATCAACAGCCATTACGGCGAGAAGGGCGTGGTTGCCAACTTTGCCTGCGCCAAGCCGCATCGCAACATTGCCTGGCAGTGGTTCCGCGACGACGGCGTGCTGGCCTGGCTGCCGCTGCCCGGGAACCGCATCTCCATCGTCTGGTCTACGCCGGACGCGGCGGCGGATGCGTTGTGTGCGTTGCCTGCCACGGAATTCTGTCAGCAGGTGGCTGACGCGGGTGGCAATGTTTTGGGAACGCTGGAGTTGATTACCGCGCCGCAGGCTTTTCCCTTGCGCCTGATGCGCGTGCCTGAGATCGTAGCGCCGCGTCTGGCGCTGGTCGGCGACGCCGGGCATGGCATTCATCCGCTGTCCGGGCATGGCATCAACCTGGGTTTCCAGGACGCTCGCGAGTTGGCCGAGCGGCTGCTGGCCAGCCGTCCGTGGGAGGATATTGGTCAGTTGCGCTTCCTGCAGGCTTACCAGCGCGCCCGGCGTGAGGAGATCCTGCTGCTGCAGTCGACGACCGATGGCCTGCGGCGTCTTTTTGCCAGCCCTTCACCGGTGCTGCGCCCCTTGCGCAACATCGGCCTGGGGCTGACTGACCGCCTGCCGGTGGCCAAGAGTTTTCTGGTTCGTTACGCCCTGGGGGCGATTTAGGAGAATTGAATGTCCGTCAAAACCCTGTCTGTCCTGCTCTTCTCGATGCTGGCCCTGGTCGCAACGGCGCATGCGAATGAAGCCGAGATCCGCAAGGCCATCGAGGCCAAGCTGGGCATCAAGGTCGAGAGCGTCACCAAGGCCGGCTATTTCGGTCTTTACGAGGTTTACGCCGACGGCAATCTGTTCTACACCGACGACAAGGTCTCGGCCATGCTGGTCGGCGGCGATCTGATCCGTTCGCCACACGCGATGAACCTGATCGATCTCAAGACCAACCGGAACGTCACCGACGACCGCCTGCGCCAGCTGACCGCGATCAAGTTCTCGGACCTGCCGCTGGACCGGGCGATCAAGCAGGTCAAGGGCGACGGCAAGCGGGTCCTGGCGACTTTCGAGGACCCCAATTGTGGTTACTGCAAGCGTCTGGCCAAGGATCTCGAAAAGCTCGACAACGTGACCATCTACACCTTCTTGCTGCCCATCCTGTCCGAGGATTCGCTGAAGAAATCGCGTCAGATCTGGTGCTCGGCAGATCGGCAGAAGGCCTGGAACGACTGGATCTTGGATGGCAAGACGCCGGGCGGGCGCGATAACTGCGATACCACTGCGATCACCCGCAACCAGGAATATGCCCGCAAGCTCAATATCACCGGTACGCCGACCCTGTTCTTCGCCGACGGCGAGCGCGTGCCCGGTGCTGTTCCGCTCAATGTCCTCGAGCAGAAGCTGAAGTCGCTGAAGTGACTTCTTACCGGCGCCGCGTGGGCGACGCCGACGACTTGCTGTCGTCCTTCGGGAAGCGGTGTATGCTGTTTCCCATTTCCCACAAAAAGCCACACATCAATATGTCGTGTGCGTCGCCCTTGGTGGCGAAAAACTCCTGATATTCCACTTTAAGTTAATTTTTTCTAGCCTTGATTTTCAAGGCTTTTTTGTTGTCTTTTGCTTCTGCGAAAAGGCCGCTAAGTCATTGTTGCGTAAGAAAAAATCCCCGGTTTTTCTATTGACGCAACAGATGACATGCTCTAAAGTGGGTAAACGTGTTGAAAAGTGGGTAAACGGGGATGTTCGAGGGGGCTGCGGCACTCAACCTGGATGCGAAAGGACGGCTTGCCATTCCGGCAAGGCACCGTGACGTCCTGCTCGCCGCCGGTGAGGGTTCGCTGGTTCTGACCGCGCATCCGCATCGTTGCCTGTTGCTCTATCCGGCGCCAGCCTGGCAGCCGATCCGCGACCAGATTCTGAAAGCCTCCAGCCTCGATCCGCGGGCGGCGGCGATCAAGCGGGTGATGGTCGGTAATGCCCGTACCGAGGAGCCCGATTCGGCCGGCCGCCTGCTCATAGCCCCCGAGTTGCGTGCCTATGCGCAGTTCGAGAAGACCGTTTACCTGGTCGGCATGGGTAGTCATTTCGAAATCTGGAGCGAAGCCGGCTGGCAGCAACAGAATGACCTTGCGGCCGAGGCGCTTACCGGCGACCTGCCGGCCGGTCTCGGAGATCTTGTGCTGTGAGCTCCGGCGGCGCCCATGTCACGGTGCTGCTCGACGAGGCGGTGAATTCCCTGGCAATCAAGAAAGACGGTGTGTACGTGGACGCCACCTTCGGGCGTGGTGGGCACAGCCGGCGAATTCTCGATGGGCTGGGCGAAAACGGCCGGCTGCTGGCACTCGATCGCGATCCGCAGGCGCTGCTGGCCGGGGCGAATCTGGTCGATCCGCGTTTTTGCCTGCTGCATCGGGCCTTTGGCGAGCTCGCCGAGGCCATGGCTGAGGCCGGTGTGAACGCGGTGGATGGGGTGTTGCTGGATGTGGGGGTGTCGTCGCCGCAGATCGACGATGCGGGGAGGGGGTTCAGCTTCCGTTACGACGCGCCGCTCGACATGCGTATGGATACGACGCAGGGTGAGACGGCGGCCGAGTGGCTGGCGCGGGCCGAATTGCGGGAAATTACGGAGGTCATCAAGAATTATGGCGAAGAACGGTTTGCTTTCCAGATTGCAAAGAAGGTTGTGGCTGCTCGGGGCGAACAACCAATTGTCACAACAGCTCAGTTCGCGGCCCTCGTACGCGAGGCCGTGCGCACCCGTGAGCCAGGGCAGGACCCGGCGACGCGCAGCTTTCAAGCTCTACGGATTCATATCAATCAGGAACTCCGCCAGCTGGAGGTAGTTCTGCCGCAGGCCCTCGAGTTGCTCAAGCCTGGTGGCCGGCTGGTGGTGATTTCCTTTCATTCGCTCGAAGACCGCATCGTGAAGAACTTCATGCGCGCGCAGTCAACCGCCGATGCCCTGCCCAAGGGGCTGCCCCTGCGCGCCGATCAATTGCCGAAGCCGAAGCTGAAGTTGGTCGGCAAGGCAGTCAAGCCATCGTCCGATGAAGTGGTGGCAAATCCGCGGGCGCGCAGCGCGGTGATGCGGGTGGCGGAGAAAGTCTGATGTTCCGTCTGAATCTCTTTCTCGTGTTTGTCCTCGTGCTCTGCGCGCTGGCGGTGGTTACCGCCCAGCATCGTGGGCGCAAGCTGTTCCAGGCCCTGGAGGCTGAACAGGAGAAAGTGCGTCGACTGGACATCGAGTTCGGTCAGTTGCAGATCGAGATGTCGACCTGGGCGACCCATCCACGCATCGAGAAGATCGCGCGCGAGCGTCTGCGCATGGAAGTGCCGCCGATGCGCCCGGCTCCGCCGGTGCCGGTGAGCGGGGAGGTGCGCTGATGGTCGTGCGTCGTCGCCCGCAACGCGGACACCGTTACACGGAAAGCCCGATCCTCGAGCTGGCCCTGCAGGGCTGGCGTTCGCGCATGGTCGGCCTGCTCCTGATGGGCGCCTTCCTGGTTCTGTTGCTGCGTGCCTTCTACCTGCAGGTGATCAACAACGATTTCCTGCAGGAGAAGGGCGATTCGCGCTATCTGCGCGATATCGAGATCTCGGCAATGCGCGGCAAGGTCACCGACCGCCACGGCGACATGCTGGCGGTGTCGACGCCGATGCGCTCGATCTGGGCAATTCCTACCGATGCGCGGACGATGAGTGCCGAACAGAAGCGCCAGCTGGCACAGCTGGTCGAACTCAAGGTGCGCGAACTCGATGCCCGCCTGGCCTCGGAAAAGACCTTCGTCTTCATCAAGCGGCAGGTGCCGCCGCAGACCGCAGAACAGATTGCGGCACTGAAACTGCCCGGCATCCACCAGGAAAAGGAATATCGGCGTTACTACCCGTCCGGCGAGATGACTGCCCATCTGGTGGGCTTTACTGGCGTTGACGACAAGGGGCTGGAAGGCGTGGAGCTGGCCTTCCAGCAGTCGCTGCTCGGACGACCCGGGGCCCGCACGGTAATTCGCGATCGCCGTGGCAGCATTATCGAGGATGTCGGCGCCACCCGGCCGCCGCGCGATGGTACCGACATCACCCTGGCCATCGATTCGAAGATCCAGTACCTGGCCTACAGCCATCTCAAGGCGGCGGTGGCCGAGCACCATGCCAAGGGTGGCGGTGTGGTGGTGCTCGATACCCGTACCGGTGAAATCCTGGCCCTGGTCAACTGGCCGACCTACAACCCGAACAACCGGGCCAAGCTGAGCGGCGAGCAGCTGCGCAACCGGGCCGTGACCGACACCTTCGAGCCAGGATCGACGCTCAAGCCGTTTACCGTCGCCCTGGGTCTGGAAAAGGGCAAGTATCGCTACGACACGCCAATCGACGTGTCGCCAGGGCGGATCACCATCGGTCGGGCAGTGATCAGCGACACCCATGCGCACAAGATTCTGACCGTCGCCGAAGTGGTGCAGAAGTCGTCGAACGTGGGGACGACCAAGATGGCCCTGAGCATGCCTGCTGAATCGATGTGGGAGATGTTCGACAACCTCGGTTTCGGCAAATCGCCCCAGCTCGGCTTCCCGGGTGAGGTTGGCGGGCGCCTGCGGGCCTGGAAGAACTGGCGGCCGATCGAGCAGGCGACCATGTCCTACGGACACGGAATTTCCGTGAGCCTGATTCAGCTGGCCCGGGCCTACACGGTGTTCGCCCGCGATGGCGACATCGTTCCGGTTTCACTGCTGCGCACCGAGGAGCCGGTGGTCCGCGGCAAGCCGGTATTCTCGGCGCAAACCGCCCGCGAGCTGAAGGCCATGCTCGAACTGGTGGTGCAACCCGGCGGCACGGCGACGCAGGCGGCAGTGCCGGGCTATCGCGTCGGCGGCAAGACCGGCACCGCACACAAGCTCGAAGGCGGCGTGTACGCCAACAAGTACATCTCCTCCTTCGTCGGTATCGCCCCGATTTCCAATCCCCGCCTGGTGGTCGCCGTGATGCTCGACGAGCCGTCGGCAGGGCGTTACTACGGCGGGCAAATTGCCGGCCCGGTATTTTCCGGTGTGATGGGTGGGGCCTTGCGCACGCTGGGCGTGCCGCCCGACGCGCCAGTTCAGGTGGCAGCAGTGAACGATCAAAAGGGGCGGATGTGATGACGCCACGAGCCATTCTCGACCGTCTGGAAGCCCTCGGCGTCAGCGCCGGCGGCGTTGCCGACGACAGCCGCCAGGTGCAGGCTGGCGATATCTTCCTAGCCTATCCTGGGGATCTGGCCGATGGCCGTGCCTACATCGGCGACGCCCTGGCCCGCGGTGCGGTTGCTGTCGTCTGGCAGCCGGGCGGTGGCTTTGCCTGGAATCCGGCGTGGACGGTGCCGAACCTCGAGGCCGAAAGCCTGCGCGCGCTGGCCGGTCCGCTGGCGCACGCGGTGTACGGGCACCCGAGCGAGGGCATGTCGGTGATCGCGATCACCGGCACCAACGGCAAGACGACGGTCAGCCAGTGTCTCGGCCGTGTCTATCCGCGGCCGTGCGCGGTGGTGGGTACGCTCGGCGTCGGCTTTCCCGGCGAACTCACCACGACCGGTTTCACCACGCCGGAAGCCACCACCCTGATGCGCTACCTGGCCGAATTCCGCAGCCAGGAAGCGGCGGCGTGTGCGCTGGAAGCGAGCTCGATCGGCATCGAAGAAGGGCGCATGAATGGTCTGCGCGTCGACGTCGCCGTGTTCACCAACCTGACCCGCGATCACCTCGATTACCACGGCACCATGGAGGCCTACGCGGCTGCCAAGGAGAAGCTCTTCCTGTGGCCGCGCCTGCGTACCGCGGTGATCAATCTCGACGACGAGTTCGGCATTCATCTGATGCGTGAAACCACGGCAATGCGCGTGATCGGCTACTCGATGCTGCCGCCGCGCCGCGATTTTCCCGCGCTGGTGCGGGCCGAGAAGCTGGTCGACACGCCCTGCGGGCAACGCTTCGAGGTGGTGATGCCGAGCGGGCGGGCGATGGTCGATACGGCGCTGCTCGGGCGCTACAACGTTGCCAACCTGCTGGCTTGTGCGGCCGTCTTGCACGACGCCGGGATGATGCCGGCGGAAATCGGTCGTCGTCTTTCCGAACTGACGCCACCGCCGGGGCGCATGGAGCGCCTGGGCGGAATCGGCGAACCGCTGGTGGTGGTCGACTACGCGCACACGCCGGATGCCCTGGCCAACGCCCTGGCGGCGCTGCGTCCTCTGGCCTCGGTGCGCGGTGGTCGCCTGGCGGTGGTCTTCGGTTGCGGCGGCGAC
>DILW01000008.1 GCA_002425245.1 Betaproteobacteria bacterium UBA5582
TTTTCCCCGAATTGCCGGGGGAGGGTGCGCGGCCCAACCTTTCCCGGGCCTCTCTGCCGCTCTCCCTGAGGCTGTCACGCCGCTTCCTGGCTTCGTCGAGCAGGTAGCGCTGGTAGTCGTCGAGGTCGCCGTCGAAGGGGCCGACGCCGCCGCGCGAAACCAGCCAGAACTCGTCGCAGACCGAGCGCAGCATGGCGCGGTCGTGGCTGACCAGCATGACCGTGCCTTCGAACTCGTTGAGCGCAACGCACAGCGCTTCGCGGGTGTTGAGGTCGAGGTGATTGGTCGGTTCGTCGAGGAGCAGCAGGTTGGGCCGCTGCCAGACCAGCATGCACAGCACCAGGCGCGCCTTTTCGCCGCCGCTCATGGTGCCAACCGCCTGCTTGACCATGTCGCCGCCGAAATTGAAATTGCCCAGGAAGTTGCGCAGTTCCTGCTCGCGGCCGGGGACGTTGCTGCGCCCGGCGGCGATCGCTTCCTTGACCAGCCGGATCATGTGTTCGAGCGGCGTGTCCTGCGGCCGCAGCACGTCGAGTTCCTGCTGCGCGAAGTAGCCGATGTTCAGGCCCTTGCCTTCGGTGACCTGGCCGCTGATCGCGCCGAGATCGCGGGCGATGGTCTTGACCAGCGTCGATTTGCCCTGGCCGTTGGCGCCGAGGATGCCGATGCGCTGGCCGGCCATCACCGAGCGGTTGATGTTGCGGACGATGGTCGTCGGCGGCGTGCCGGCCGGCGCGTCGGCGGGCGGCGGGTAGCCGATGGCGACATCGACCATCGACAGCATCGGGTTGGGCAGGTTCTGCGGCTCCTGGAATTCGAAGCTGAAGTCGGCGTCGGCCAGTACCGGCGCGATCTTTTCCATGCGCTCCAGCGCCTTGACCCGGCTCTGCGCCTGCTTGGCCTTGCTGGCCTTGGCCTTGAAGCGGTTGATGAAGGACTGCAGGTGGGCGATCTTGTCCGCCTGACGCGCCATCGTCGCCTGCTGCAGCGCCATCTGCTCGGCGCGCATGTCTTCGAACTTGCTGTAGTTGCCGCCGTAGCGGACCAGCTTGGCGTTGTCGATGTGCAGCGTGACCTGGGTGATCGCGTCGAGGAACTCGCGGTCGTGGCTGATCATCACCAGCGTGCCCTGATAGCGCTTCAACCAGGCTTCGAGCCAGACCATGGCGTCGAGGTCGAGGTGGTTGGTCGGCTCGTCGAGGAGCAGGATGTCGGACGGGCACATCAGCGCGCGCGCCAGTTGCAGGCGCATGCGCCAGCCGCCGGAGAAGCTGTTGACCGGCTGATACAGCTCGGAGACCTTGAAGCCGAGGCCGAGGATCAGCGCCTGGGCGCGCGCCTCGGCGTCGTGTTCGCCGGCGTCGTGTAGCGCCATGTAGGCTTCGGCCATGCGCATGCCGTCGTCGCTCGCCTCGGCGGCGGCGACTTCGTTGCGGGCGGCGAGCAGCGGTGTGTCGCCGTCGATGACGAAATCGGTCGCCGACTGGTCGGTTTCCGGCATCTCCTGGGCGACCTGGCCCATGCGCCACTGGCTGGGCATCGAGAAATCGCCGCCGTCCTCGTGCAGCTTGCCGCTGAGCAGCGCGAACAGGGTCGACTTGCCGGCGCCGTTACGCCCGACCAGGCCGACCTTCTCGCCCGGATTGATGGTGACCGTGGTCTTGTCGAGCAGCACTTTCGTGCCGCGACGCAGGGTGACTTTGCTGAGGACGATCAAACCAGACCAGCGCTTTCCTCGACGCCGAGATGCACGTTCATCGCCTGCACGGCGGCGCCCGACGCGCCCTTGCCCAGGTTATCGAGACGGGCGATCACCAGCATGCGCTCGGCGTTGCCGAAGACGGCGATGTCGACGCGGTTGCTGCCGTTGTTGGCTTCGACATTGAAGAAACCGCCGTCGGTGGTGGCGTCGAGATCGACCGGCAGGACATTGATGAAGCGCTCGCCGGCATAGTAGTCGGCGATGATCTTCTGGACGTCGGCCGGCGTTGCGGCGCGGGTGAATTGCCCCGGTTGCAGGTAGGCGGTGACGGCCAGGCCCTTGTAGAACGGGCCGACGATGGGCTGGAAGATCGGGGCCACGGTCAGGCCGGTATAGGCCTGCATTTCCGGCAGGTGCTTGTGCGCCAGGGCGAGCGCGTAGGGGCGCGGCGCCTTCAGTTGCGTGGGGCTGGCGGCAGCGGCTTCGTAGTCGGCGATCATCGACTTGCCGCCACCCGAGTAACCGGTGATGGAATTGGCGGCGATCTGGGTGGCAGCCGGCAGCAGACCGGCGGCGACCAGCGGACGCAGCGCCAGGATGAAGGCGCTGGCGTGGCAACCGGGGTTGGCGATGCGCTTGCTGGCGCGGATTCTGGCGCGCTGTTCCGGGCACAACTCGGGCAGGCCGAAGACCCAGTCCGGATCGACGCGGTGCGCGGTCGAGGCGTCAATGATGCAGGTGTTCGGGTTGTCCACCAGGCTGGCCGATTCCTTGGCCGCCGCGTCGGGCAGGCAGAGGAAGGTGATGTCGGAGGCGTTGATCAGGCGCTTGCGCTCGGCGAGATCCTTGCGCTTGTCGGCGTCGATCTTGAGGATTTCGATATCGGCGCGCTGCGCGAGGTATTCGTTGATCTGCAGGCCGGTGGTGCCTTCCTGGCCGTCGACAAAGACTTTGTAGCTCATGGTGGGGTCCGCGGTTCGGGTTGTTCGAATGGGGAATTCTGGCAGAAAAGCATGTCGCTTTGGCGACACCCCGGAAAAAGCAAGGGCAGCCGAAGCTGCCCCTGGCGATTCCGGCAGAAGCAGGAATTACTTGCTGCGGCTGCGGTATTCGTCGGTGCGCGTATCGATTTCGATCTTGTCGCCGATTTCGACGAAGGCCGGAACCGGCAGCTCGAAACCGGTGGAGATCTTGGCCGGCTTCATGACCTTGCCCGAGGTGTCGCCCTTGACGGCCGGCTCGGTGTAGATGACTTCGCGGACCAGCGAGTTCGGCAGTTCAACGGAGATGGCCTTGCCGTCGTAGAACACGACTTCGCAGGGCATGCCGTCTTCGAGGTACTTGAGCGCGTCGACCATGTTCTCGGCTTCGACTTCGAACTGGTTGTAGTCGGCGTCCATGAACACGTACATCGGGTCGGCAAAGTAGGAGTAGGTCACTTCCTTCTTGTCGAGGATGACGACTTCGAACTTGTCATCGGCCTTGTAGACCGCTTCGGACGGGTTGCCGGAGAGCAGGTTCTTCAGCTTCATCTTGACGACGGCAGCGTTGCGGCCGGACTTGTTGTATTCGGTTTTCTGGACGACGAGCGGGTCGCTGCCGACCATGATCACGTTGCCGGAGCGGAGTTCCTGTGCGGTCTTCATGAGAGATATTCCAGAGGCTGAAAATAAAAACGCGCGATTATACCGCGTCGGCACAGAATTTGACGAGGCTTGCGCTCAATTCCGGTAGCCGCATGCAATCCTCTTGCCATTCGCGCGCATGCCGGTCGATGGCGGGCAGATGTGCCAGGAAATCCTGCCAGGCGGCAGGCAATGTCGTCGGCGGCAGCGGCGTGTTCCAGGCCAGGAAGATGTTGCGCACCGCCGTCGCGGCGGCGGATTCCAGCCCGGCGGTGTAGCGCTCGAGAAAGGCCGTCAGTTTGTCGAGGTGGGCGTCGTCGTCCTGCGGATAGATGTGCCAGACGAAGGGCCGGCCGGCGAGTTGGGCGCGGACGAAGGAATCCTCGCCACGCACGATGTTGATCTTGCATCGACGGAGCAGGGCGTCGTAGTCGGCTTGCGCCAGAAAGGGTACCGGCTCGATGCAGGCTGTGCCGAGTTGCCACGGCCCGTCGCCGGGCAGGCAGGCGCGCACGGCAGTCAGCGGCTTGCCCGGCGAGACCAGGCAGCGCAGCGGTTCGGGCGCGCTGGCCAGGGCTTCCAGCCACGGTCCGAGCGGGGCGTTGTCGTAGCAGAACAGGCTGATCTCGCCAGTGGCCGGCTCGGTGGTCAGCGGCAGGCCCGGTTCGCGCAGCAAGCCGCCGGTCGCCGGGGAAAAGCCGGGGAAGAAGAAATACTTGATCAGCGGCAGGCTGGCGTGCGGCGAGGCGACGCCATGACAACTCTCGGCCCAGGCTTCGGCGGTCAAGTATTCGAGATTGATCCAGGCCGGCGCCTTGGGCAAGTCGGCCATGGCCTGCAGGTAGCTGGCGGGCAGTTCGCAGGCAAAGGCCTCGACGACGACATCGGCAACCCGGTCGACGACAAAGGGCGTCGTCCATTGCCGGACCTCGATACCGTCGATGTGTTGCGCGGCGGCCTGCGGATCAAGCGCTGGGCACAACTGGCGCATGCTGCCCAGGTCGTCGACCCAAAGCCTGACCCGGCGGCCATGTACGCCCGACAACTGGCGGGCGAGTCGCCAGCAGACGCCTATGTCGCCGTAGTTGTCGACGACGCGGCAGAAAATGTCCCAATGAAGCTGCATGGCCGGCATGTTAACATCGCTCCCCGTGGCTTTCGACGCAAAATCCTTCCTCGCTTCCCTGACCGAACTGCCCGGCGTGTACCGGATGATTGGTGCCGACGGTGCCGTGCTCTACGTCGGCAAGGCCAAGAACCTGAAGAAGCGGGTCGCTTCCTACTTCCGCGACAATCTGTCGAGTCCGCGCATCGCCCACATGGTCGGCCAGATCGACCACATCGAGACGACCGCGACGCGCACCGAGGCGGAAGCGCTGCTGCTGGAAAACAACCTGATCAAGTCGCTGGCGCCGCGCTACAACATCCTGTTCCGCGACGACAAGTCCTACCCCTACATCGTGCTGACGCGCGACAAGTTCCCGCGCCTCGGCTTCTACCGCGGCAACCCGGACCGCAAGGCCGACTACTACGGGCCTTATCCGTCGTCGTGGGCGGTGCGCGACAGCATCCACCTGCTGCAGAAGATGTTCCGCCTGCGCACCTGCGAGGACAGCGTCTTCGCCAACCGCTCGCGGCCCTGCCTGCTTTACCAGATCAAGCGCTGCAGCGGGCCGTGCGTCGGCTATATCTCGCCCGACGACTACGCGGCCGACGTCCAGTACGCGGCAATGTTCCTCGCCGGCAAGCAGCAGGAAGTGATCAAGCGCCTCAACACGGCGATGGAGAAGGCCGCCGAGAAGCTCGCCTTCGAACTGGCGGCGATCTACCGCGACCAGATCCAGTCGCTGCACCAGGTCCAGGAAAAGCAGTTCGTCTCGAGCAGCAAGGGCGAGGACGTCGATATCGTCGTCGCCGTGCGCGAAGCCGGCCAGCTCTGCGTCAACCTGGCGATGGTGCGCGGCGGCCGCCACCTCGGCGACCGGCCGCTGTTCCCGAGCAATGCCGGCGACTCGACCGCCGCCGACGCGCTGACCGCCTTCCTGCGCCAGCATTACGAATTGCACCCGGCGCCAGGCCGCTTGCTGGTCTCGCCGCTACCGGAAAGCGAAGAGCTTGAGGAAACCGCCGCCAGCCTGGCCGAACTCGCCGGCCGCCCGGTGCCCATCGCCGAAGCGCGCACGCTGACGCAAAAAGCGTGGGTCGAGATGGCGCTGCAGAACGCCCGTCTGGCGATCCTGGCGCGCAACCAGACGACGGCGCAACAGGAACAGCGCCTCGCCGCGCTGCAGGAAGCCATGCAATTGAACGAGCCGATCACCCGTATCGAGTGCTTCGACATCAGCCATACCATGGGCGAAAGCGCCGTCGCCTCGTGCGTGGTCTACGACGGCAACCAGATGAGCAAGCGCGACTACCGCCGCTTCAACATCCGCGACATCACGCCCGGCGACGACTACGCGGCCATGCGCCAAGCGGTGACGCGGCGCTACGACGGCGTCGCCAGCGGCGAGGGCAGGGCGCCCGACCTGATCCTGATCGACGGCGGCAAGGGGCAGGTCGCCTCGGCCTGGGCCGCGCTCGCCGACCTCGGCCTGACCCACCTCAACATGATCGGCGTCGCCAAAGGCGAGGAACGCAAGCCCGGCCTGGAAAGCCTGATCTTCCCCGAAGCCGACGGCCGGCCGCCGCTCAACCTGCCGTCCGACCACCCGGCGCTGCACCTGATCCAGGAAGTACGCGACGAGGCGCACCGCTTCGCCATCACCGGCCACCGCGGACAACGCGCCAAGAGCCGCAAGACTTCGACGCTGGAAAGCCTGCCCGGCGTCGGCCCGGCCCGGCGCAAGGCGCTGATCGCCCGTTTCGGCGGCCTGGCCGGCGTGCGCGAGGCGAGCGTCGACCAGCTTGCCGAGATTCCCGGCATCGGCCGCGAACTCGCCGAAAAGATCCATTCCGCCTTAAACTGACGGCCTATGCCATTCAATCTTCCCATCCTGCTCACCTGGCTGCGCATCGTCGCCATCCCGCTGCTGATCGCGATCTATTTCCTGCCCGCCGATTGGGCGACGATGCAGGAGCGCAACCTGTCGGCCACCCTGATCTTCATGGCCGCTGCATTTACTGACTGGGCCGATGGTTACCTGGCACGCAAACTGAACCAGACTTCAGCCTTCGGCGCTTTCCTGGATCCAGTTGCTGACAAGCTGATGGTTGCCGCTGCGCTGATCGTGCTGGTCCAACTCGGTCGCACTGATGCCATCGTCGCCACCATCATCATCGGCCGCGAGATCACCATCTCGGCGCTGCGCGAATGGATGGCCAAGATCGGCGCGGCGAAGAGCGTCGCCGTCTCGATGCTGGGCAAGATCAAGACCACCGCCCAGATGGCGGCGATTCCGCTGTTGCTGTTCCAGGCGCCCCTGTTTGGCATTGATACGATGTTGGCCGGCGAGTGGCTGATCTGGCTGGCGGCGCTGCTGACCTTGTGGTCGATGGCTTATTACCTGCGCATGGCCTGGCCGGAAATTGCCAGGCGTAGTGCGGAAAAGTAGAAGAGGGTGTTGACAAATCCCTTGGGGCGTCTATAATGCGCGCTCTGTTTGACGCGGCAGTAGCTCAGTTGGTAGAGCGATACCTTGCCAAGGTATAGGTCGAGAGTTCGAGACTCTTCTGCCGCTCCAGATTTTCCGGGGAAAGCCCATGGCTTTTCTCATGTTGTAAAGTTTGAAGGCGGGGCGCGGTAGCAAAGCGGTTATGCACCGGATTGCAAATCCGTGTAGGTCGGTTCGACTCCGGCCCGCGCCTCCAAGGGACATGCGGCAGTAGCTCAGTTGGTAGAGCGATACCTTGCCAAGGTATAGGTCGAGAGTTCGAGACTCTTCTGCCGCTCCAGTCTGAAAAAGGGAAAGCGCAATGCGCTTTCCCTTTTTCGTATATGGCCTGCCGATATAATCAGGAACCCGCCCGGGTGGTGAAATTGGTAGACACAAGAGACTTAAAATCTCTCGCTCTTCGAGTGTACGGGTTCGACCCCCGTCCCGGGCACCAAGGCTGGCCATGATCATCTACGACCTGATTTGCGATAACGATCACCAATTCGAAGGCTGGTTCCGCAGCGCTGGAGATTTCGATTCCCAGATTGAACGGAAACTGCTTCGTTGTCCGCAGTGCGACAGCGCAACTGTCCGTCGCGTCCCCTCGGCAGTCGCCATTGGGGGGCACGCCGACCTCTCCGGAGAAAGCACCAAGATTTCTTCATCAACTGCCACCACAGCGATGGTCCCAGTTGGCGCACAGCTTGCCGAAGCCTACCGTGCGCTGGTGCAAACGATCATCGCCAATAGCGAGGACGTTGGTTCGTCGTTTGCGGAAGAGGCCAGGAAAATCCACTATCAAGAAGCTCCCGAACGACTGATCCGCGGACAAGCAAGCCAGGACGAATGCGATGCCTTGCTGGATGAGGGAATCGAAATACTTCATTTGCCGTTGGTGAAAGACAGGGACAAAAATTAAGCTCAGGCCAGAGCGGCCTTGATACTTAATTTAACATAATACAAATTATACGAAATCTCGCAACGAGCCAAAGCACCGCACTAGCGGCCAGTGCGCCACCAATCGTGGCGGCTCCGCCCTCGTAGGTAGCGGAAAAGTTCAACGCCAGCGTGCACGCCAAAGCCGCGACTACTGCGGCACGCCGAATAAAACCCGTCCAGAACGCCCGCCGCTTCTCGTTCTTCTCCCGCTGGCTCTCTAGGTCGGCCACCACCGTTGCCGGGTCAAGCTCCAGCGTAATCGCCAGCCGGAAGGCCATTCCTACCGGTACGCCCCGTTTTCCGCTCCGAATGCTCGCAATAGTTCCGGCGTTTTCTTCCAGCCTTCTCGCCAGCTCGTAGTCGGAATCGATACCCATTTTTGCCTTTGCGGCGTCGAGATATTCACTTGGCGTCATGTCTATGTCTTTCGTCGTAGGTGCTTATGTCGACAGTATAGGCTGCAATTTGCAGCTTGACACCGTTGCAAATTGCATGGTTCACTTCGCCCTAGCTGCAAATTGCAGCGCCCTTAGACCGGCCCCGCCGGCCAGGGTTCCACCTACGAGGAAACCGAAATGTCGAACGTTCAAGAAGTCCAGCCGAACAAGGCCGCGCTCGCCGCAAATCAGGCCGTTGTCCGTGGCCGTATCACCGAAGTGAAGCGCACCGAAAACGCCTGCTACACCGATGTTGTGTTGCCGGCCCCCGACCAGTACAGCAGCCCGCAGCATGTCCGCATCGTCTCCACCCGCCTGCTCGGCAAGCCGAACGACGACATCACGCAACGCGTCACCCTCAAGGGCTACCGCCGCAGCTACACCGACAAGAACACCGGCCAACGCGCCTACGCCGTTGATATTGCCCTCTCTGCAATCGAGGACTGATTTTGATGGTCGCCCGTATCTCGGTTGATGCCTTCCGCGCCGAACTGCGTCGGCGGATTGAAATGATCCGCCGCCAGCGTCCTTTCGGCGGTCGCAGCATCGGCACCTTTGGCGGGCCTGCCCGCGCTTTTGCCCGCGCCGAATAATGTCCGCCTGCCTTTCCTGCACCTCTGCACGCGTCCTGCACTCCGGGGCGCGTGCGGGTGCGTTGTGGTGCTTCGTCAAGCGCTTCCCGGTCGCCCCGGCGAGCGTTTGCCACAGCTTCACAGAATCCCTCTCACCAGCCTCCGCTGACGGCTGGGATCACGAACTAGTAAAGAGTGATCCCAAGGGCCATTTTGGCACCTCCGCGCTTCAGGAAATCCATTAATGAACGCTGACGAAATCTTCGTTGATTGGGTCGATCTTCGCCAAGACCATGCCTATACCCACGCGATGCGGCAGTCAGGCGAGCTTTATCCCGGCCATCCGGAGTTCATCGGCGGTGTCCGCGCCACTGGCAAGGAAATCGAAGCAGTCACAGAGGATGGAAAGGTGTTTTACCTGCTCGCTTCCAATACCGGCGACAAGTGCGGCTTCAAGACGCTGCCCGGTCGCCGCGAAGGCTCGCACAGCACCAGCGTTCTACTGCATTCCGATGGCCGGAATGTGCGCATATCCGGCAACGTTGGCCGGCTTGATCGCCCTGACAATCTCTGGAAGAGGGTCGGCCGGGATTCGTGTGAAATCCTCGAAAAACTCTGCTAACCGTTGGATTTAGCGTAGAAATCTGGCATCAACGATTTCGACTGATGGTGCCAACCGGACTTGTGGCTCAACTGTGGCGGATATCCCCCCCTGATTATTTCTCCGGGTCAAAGAGCGGCTCTTGGTTTTCGGCATCCCCCTTGCGATGCCTGCCGCCTTTTGTTGCTGGTGCCTGACTGACGGTGAGCCTTTGCAGGATTTTTTCGTGGCTGGCCAATACTGCCTTTGCTGCGGACAACTCTGTCTCCAGGCGGAGCCCGGCTTGATTCGCATCCTGCAACTTTTCTGCGTGGCTTTGGTTTTCCACAAGTAGTTCATCAATGCGTGCGGCACTCTGGGCCAAACGCTCTTCCTGTTGTTGATTCTTCAGTTCAGAAACGGCCAGATGTTCCCGGGCTGTACGCAGCGGACGAATCTCAGATTCCAAACGATGTAACTCGCCACGAAGATGGGCCTGCTCGCTGGAAAGACGGGCATTATCCTGATGACTGTGGATGAGTTCCTGCTGTTTCGAGTTCACCGTTTCCTTGGCTGCACGCAGTTCGCCCTGCAAGAACAGAATCTGCTGCTCGAACTGTCGCTGATCCTGCTCCCGTTGTTCCTTCGCCGCAGTGCGGAAATGCTCCAGAGCCTCTCTGGCATGCTGGTGCTTTTCCTCCAACGAGATACGGTGCGCTTCCTCTTTCGTCTGTTGCCCTTCCATGTCCTGGATGTGCTGAGCCATTTTTGCTCGAAGAACTCTCTCCTCCTGAAGCGTGGCCAGGGTTTCGGCATGAGCCGATTTTTCTGCCGCAAACTCTACGGCTAGACGCTCAGATTGGCTGCGGAAGGATTCCACTTCATTACGTAACGCAGAGATGGTGTCGTTCTGCCCGGTAGTTTCCGCCTTGTGCTTTTCGGTCAGCGCCGCCAAACGCTGATCAGCTTCCTCATGCAAGCGTTCGGCCAGCCTGGCGGCCAGATCCTGGATGGCTTCGCTGACCGCGACCTGGTTGCCGGCGCTGCCGCCTTCCTCTTCCTCGATTTCCTTCAGGTAGCGGTGGATCGTGCCTTTCGAGCCGGTATCGCCCAACTCGCTGCGAATGGCGTCGATCGATGGATAGCGCCCCATCGCCAACAGGTTGTTACGCGCTCTGACGACTTCTGATTTGTAGATTCCGGCTCTGGCCATGGCATCCTCGAATTTCATACCGTATTACGTAATACGATAATACATACTAAATATTCGAAATTCAAGGCGGCTGAAATACGAATTGTAAGACGTGATAATGGTTGATTATTTGTTGTGATGGGCGGCTAAGTGGGAAACTCATGTGGGAATGGTACGAAATCGACGGTTTGCCTCCTGACAATTTGCCCTCAAAGGTTTTCAAAAACGTAATGCTGGACACGCCAAATGGCGGGATGGTCACGGGGCAGATCGATCAGAGTGATGACACATGACGCATGTTGCTGCCGAGAATACGGGTGCGAGATTCCTGCAGAACATCTGCCCCGCCGATTCGACCAGTGCTATCGCGCCGACAGTTCGCGACAGCGGGCTACGAAAAGCTCGGGACTCGGACTGGCCATTACGCGATCAATTGTTCTTGCGCATGGCGGCGAAGTCGATGTTTGTTCGGCCAAAGGATTGACCCGCTTTACGCTGTTGCCACCCACTTCTCCTTCGCGGTGACTTGGCTGGACACCGGACGCGTTATTGGTGACGTTTGTTGCGTGTTTGCAACCGCCCCGTGAGGCGTTTCGCGTAGGGTCGCTTCTTCTGAGCTTTCGTGAGATATCGATTGAGAAGCCAGAAACCGGCGAACACCACGAGGATCATCGATCAAACCAGAAGTAAGTCGGTCAGCGTGTATGGTCCGGATGGCAAGTGTTTGAGTTGGGGCATGGCAGTTTTTTCAGAGCTATGGCTCAGCAACTGGCAGGCAATGCGTTGTAGACGAATGGTCTGAGTGCGTTGTCATCACAATGGACAGGATACCTCGGCCATCCAGATGAAATCTCGGTAGCCGAGGCGTCGCAGTTGCTTTACTTCAGAACGAATCGCGCCGTTACCGCAGGTCCGTCCAGGCTCACTTGCGCTACTGCCTTGGCACCCGGAGTGATGGCAAATGTTCCCTTGGCGAGGAAGCGTTCTCCGTCGGGAAGCAAATTGATCTCTTGCTTCTGGTTACCGGACAGTACGGTGAGTTTTGCTGACCCCTTCGAGATGTCGGCAGGCTTGCCGTGGTCTCGCACAAACAACTGGATCTGTTCCGGCTTGGCGACCAGTTCGTAGTCCATGTCCTTGACCTCGGTGATGATGCCGCCATGCAACGGCTTATGCTCGTGGCCATGGTCGTGCCCACCTGCTGCAAAGGCGAGTCCGGAGAGTCCCAGGGTAATGGCGGCAATCAAATGAATAGGTTTCATGGGTTTTCCTTTCGTTGAAAAATAATCAAAGCGCGCCGGCATCGCGGTCGGCCATCAGGCGTTCCACATCCTTGCGGCCAAACAGCCAGAACATGGCGGGTGTCAGGAAGGTGTCGAGCAGCGTTGAACTGATCAGCCCCGAGAAAATGACCACCGCCACCGGATGCAGGACTTCCGTACCCGGCCGTTCGGCCTCGAACAGCAGCGGCGCCAGCGCGAAGGCGGTGACCAACGCCGTCATCAAAACGGGCGCGAGACGCTCCAGCGAGCCGCGCAAAATCATTTTCTGATCGAAGCTCTCGCCTTCCATGCGCATCAGGTTGATGTAATGGCTGACCTTGAGAATGCCGTTACGCACCGAGATGCCGGCCAGTGTGATGAAGCCGACCAGCGCGGCGACCGATAGCGGCTGCCCGGAAAGCCACAAGCCGAGCACCGCGCCGACCAGCGCCAGCGGAATATTGGCCATGATCAGGGCCGACAGGACGACCGACTTGTAGCGGCTGAACAGCACCACAAACATCAGGACCAGCGAGACGATGGAGAGCAGGCCAACCAGCCGCGAAGCCTCTTCTTGCGCCTGGAACTGTCCACCCAGGGTGATGAAGTAGCCCTCGGGCAGTTTGCTTGCGCCGACCACCTGGCGGATGTCCTCGACGATCTCGGACAGCGCCCGCCCTTGGGCGTTGGCCGAAAGCACGATGCGCCGCTTGCCGTCGTCGCGGCTGACCTGGTTCGGCCCATCGCTGTCCTCGATGGTGGCGATTTTTGACAGGGGAATCGGGCCGCCGGGCGTCTCCAGCAAGATCTGCCCCAGCCCTTGCAAGGAGCGGGACGACTCGGGCAGGCGCACGACCAGCGCAAAGCGCCGACCGCCTTCGACCACTTGAGTGACCTTTTCGCCCTCAACCAAGCTTTGCAGTGTCGCCAGAATCTGTGGCGTCGGTACGCCGTATTGCGCCGCCGCCGCATAGTCGACGCTGACCTTGATCTGCGGGGCCAGAACCTGTTTCTCGATTTCCAGATCGGCGATGCCGGGAATGCTGGCCAGCCTGCCGCGCAGCGCATCGGCCTGACCGCGCAGCGTGTCGAGGTCATCGCCAAAAATCTTGATGGCGATCTGCGAACGTACGCCCGACAGCATGTGGTCGATGCGGTGCGAGATGGGCTGGCCGATGGCAATCGCTGCCGGCAGGTTGATCAGGCGGGCGCGAATATCGGCCGAAATCTCGGCCATTGAGCGCGTCATTTCGGACGCCGGTTTCAGGCCGACGTCCAGTTCACTGACGTGAACCCCTTCCGCGTGTTCGTCGAGTTCCGCTCGACCGCTGCGTCGCCCGACGTGCACGACTTCTGGCACCGCTTTGACCAGCACCTCGGCCTGTTGGGCCAAGGCCGACGACTCGGCCAGCGTGACGCCCGGATTGAGTCGCATCCCGATCAGTAGGGTTCCCTCATTGAAGGGCGGCAGGAAGGTCTTGGGGAAAAATGGCACGGCTGCCGCAGCCACCAGAATGGCGAGGGCACCTGCCGCCAACGCGGTTCTTGGCCGGTTCAGCACTGTCTGCAAACTGCGCCCATAGCTCGCCTTCAGCCAGGCCAGCAGTTTCGTGTCGCCATGATCAAGCGACTTCATGCGGGGCAGCAGGTAGAAGGAGAGCACCGGCGTCACCGTTACCGACACCACCAGCGAGGCCAGCGTCGAGACGATGAAGGCGATACCGAGCGGCACGAACAAGCGCCCTTCCATACCGGGCAGTGCGAAGAGCGGCAGGAATACCAGCACGATGATGATCGTCGCATAGAGGATGGCCGAACGCACCTCCATCGTCGCATGGGCAACCAGTTCGATCGGGTGCATCCGGTGATCGTGGTGCTTGGCCCGGTCTTCCTTCAGCCGGCGCAGCACGTTTTCGACGCCGACCACGGCGTCATCGACCAAGCCGCCGATGGCGATGGCCAGACCACCCAGCGTCATGGTGTTGATCGACAGACCGTAATGGTCGAAGACCAGCGCCGTCATAAAAATCGACACCGGGATCGCTGTCAGCGCGATCACCGTCGGGCGCAGGGTACCCAGGAAGAAAAACAGAATGACGGCGACGAAGACCGATGCCCCGATCAGCTTGCCTTGCAGCGTGTTGATTGACGATTCGATGAAACTGGCCTGGCGGAAGGTCACCTTGGGGGCCTCCATGCCGGCCGGTAGCGATTTCTTCAGATCCTCTACTGCGGCCTCGATGCTTCGGGTTAGATGGATGGTATCGGCCGTTGGCTGCTTCTGGATGCCGAGAATGACTGCCGGTTTGCCCTCGAAACCGGCGTCGCCCCGCTTGATGGCCGGCGCGAAGGTTACGTCGGCAATTTGGCGCAATAAAACGGGTTGACCGTGGCGGGCGGCTAGAGCGAGATTCTTCAGGTCGTCGAGGCGCGACGTGCGGCCGAGATGGCGAATCAGGTATTCGCGCCCATTGAGTTCGAGGAAGCCGCCGGAGGTGTTGGCCGAGTAGCCCTTGAGCGCCCCGGTCAACTGCTCGTGTGTGATGCCCAGTTCGGCCATCCGGGTCGTGTTCGGCTGCACCTGGAACTGGCGCACTTCGCCGCCGATGGGGATTACCTGCGCCACACCGGCGATGGCCATCAGACGCGGCCGCAGCACCCAGTCCGCGTATTCGCGCACCTGCATCGGCGAAATCTTCGCCGTGTCGATGGGAATGGCGATCTGCATGATTTCGCCCATGATCGAACTGATCGGCCCCATGCGCGGGGTGACGCCCGTTGGCAACCCTTCCTCCATCGAGGACAGACGTTCCGACACCATCTGCCGTGCCCGGAAAATCTCCGTTTTCCAGTTGAAGGTGACATAAATGAAGGATAGGCCCGCGCTAGACACTGACCGCACGCTTTCCACACCGGGCAGACCGTTCATGGTCGTTTCCAGCGGGAAGGTGATCAGCTGCTCCACTTCCTCGGCGGCCATGCCGCCGGACTCGGTCATGATGGTGACCGTCGGTTTGTTGAGGTCCGGAAACACATCCACCGGTGTGCGCGAGAGCGTGAATGCCCCATAAGCCATCAGCACCAGGCTGGCGATGATGACCAGCAGGCGGTTGGCCAGGCTGTTTTCGAGAAGCCACTTGAACATGCTTGGCTCCGCTCAGCGAATCTGGTTGATCAGTGTCGCCGCGCGGACGGCAACCCGATCCCCGGCTTTCAGTCCACTGGTCACCGCCACGTTGGCGCCGTCCAGCGGCTCAGCGGCTACCGTGCGCGGCTCAAAGCGTTCCGGCGCCGTCTTGACCCAGACGATGCTCTGGTTGGCCGGGTTCTTCATCAGCGCCGCTGCCGGCACGCGGATTCCCGGCACCGTGCTGCGTGTCTGTACGAAGACCCGGACCGGCTGGCCGACGGCCAACGCCGCCAAAGCGCCTCCCTCACCCCGGAAGGTCATTGGCAGGGCCTGCTCACGCAGGCTGCGGGCAACGCCGACCAGGCGCAGCGGCAGCTTCTGCTCACCAACGGCAACAAAGGCCCCGGCCACATCGTTGGCGATGACCATGTCGAAAGCCAGCGCCTCGATCAGCATGCGTTCCGGATTGACGATCTCGAACAGGGTTTCGCGGGCTTCGAGCACCTGGCCGGAGACGACGTTGGCCGAGGCGATAACACCGCTGACTGGTGCCACCAGCTGTTCGTTGGCAACTGCGGCTTCAGCTTCCTCGATGGCCTTACGCGGCACGGTGTCGGACAGTTCGCGCAGGCGGCGCAGGCGACTTTCAGCCAGAGAGCGGCTGTTGCCGCCGACTTCCGGCGTCACGTAAGCCAGCACCTCGCCTTTCTTGACCTGCTGACCGGGCAGCGGCAGACCGCGTGGCCCCGGTGTGACACGGCCGGCGACGATGGCCTGCACTTTGCCGCCGGCATTTGGGTCCATGACCACCTTGCCGGCCAGTTCATGGGTGCGGGGCAGTTCGCCGGGCTCTACCAGCAGGGTACGAACGCCGATCTGGCGTTGCGCCGGTTTGGGCAGGAAGACGCTGCCGTCCGGCTGGCGTTTGGGGCCGTTGCCGCTGGCGGCGGGCGGGGCGTCGCCGTGGTCATGGCCATCACCGGCCAACGTCGGCATGGCAGAAAGCGACAGGGAGAGACAAAGGGCGCTCAATAACAGACGGGGCTTCATGCGGCACCTCCGAAACGCGGATTACGGGAAGCGCGCAGGCGGCGCAACAGAGTGGTAAGGAGCAGCAGCCCCCCACCGGCGGCACCACCCCACAGGGCGTATTCCTTCCAGCCATGGGCGTGGGCGGTGGCTTCGGCATGCGCCTCTTCGTGCATGTCCAGTTCACCCGCCAGCAAGTCGGTTTCCTCGCCGGCGATGACGGTCGCCGCTACCGATATAGCCCCCGGCTTTAGTTCCTGCATCAGGGTTGCCTCGAACTCGCCCTCGGCATGCGCTTCGACCGGGATTTTGACGCCGCCCAGTTCCAGTTCGAGCTTGGCGCCCTTGACCGGGCTGCCGTCGGCATAGCGGTCGAGGTAAAGCGTCAGTTGCTTGCCATTGACGACGCCGACCAGTTCAAAGGTTTCGGAGACGGCCGCAAAGCGCGGCGAGGCTGGGCTGGCGGATGAAGCCGGCGCCTCGCCATGGTCGTGCCCGTCACCGGCCCAGGCCAGTGGCGCTGCCAGGGCGATCCAGGCGACCCATCCCAAAGTGGCCAGCGTGTTGGTTGTTCTCATGTTCGGATTCCTCATTTTTGTTCGGGGAGCAGGCCCAGGGCCTGACGCAGCGCAGAGATGGCGGCGGCCAGATCAATCCGGGCGCGAGTGCTTTGCCGTTCGGCTTCGACGGCTTCGAGTTCGATACGCAGGCGGGTCGGCAGGTCGCTTTCGCCCAGACGGAAGGACTTCTCGAAGAAACTCCGCGACTCTCGCGCCAGTTGGGCGCGTTTCTCCGCGGCCGCCAGTTGCTTCCGACCCGATTCGACGCGCACCCGCGCCGCTTCCAGATCGGCCGCCAGGCGCTCGCGTTCGAGGCGAAGTTGCCCCTCGGTTTCGAGGGCTTCGGCGCGGGCCAGGCCGAGTTTGGCGCGATTGCGGCTATCCGAACCAAACGGGATGCGGACGCCGAGCGTGACGGTCTGCTGATAGTCGTCGCCGAAAGCGCCCCGCTCGCGGGTGGTGGCCAACAACAGTTCTGGATTGTTCCTGGTCTGCACGCTGGCCAGATCGGCACTGCGACGAGCGACTTCGGCCCGGTCGAACAGTTCGACGACCGCCGGGTGGGTCGCATCCAGGGCGGTGAAGTCGGCCGGCACCGCCGGCGGGGTTTCAGGTCCGTCGGCTGCTTTCTCGTCCGGCAGCTTGCCGATCAAGGCGCGCAGTTGCTGAGTGGCTGCGGCCAGCAGGCTGGCGCTTTCGGCCAGCGTTACCTCGGCGCTGGCAGCCGCACCATCGGCCTGATGCTGGTCCGAGCGGGCCAGGTCACCGGCCTTGGTTCGGCGGCGGACATCTTCTGCCAGTTTTTGTGCGCTGACCAGGCGCTCGCGGGCCAGCGACTGTTCGCCGCGTGCCCGCTGCCAGTTCCACCAGGCATCACGCACGACGGCGGCAGTGCGCAGTTGCGCGGCCGTCACCCGGCTATCCACGGCCTTTGATTCGGCGTCGGCCAAGGCCCCCTGACGGGAGCGTTCGCCGGGCAGCCACAGGGGCAAGGCGACGCCGGCCGCGTATTCGCGGCTGCCTTGATTCTTGCTCAGTTGGTCAGTCTTGCCGGACAGGTCCAGCGAAGGTGGCTGGGCCGTCCAACTGCCGGCAACCTGCCGGCGCGCTTCGGCGGCGTCTCGCCGCAGATCGAGGGATTGCGCCTCGGGTTGTCGTGCCCAAGCGGCAGCAAAGGCTTGCGGCAAGGTAATCGCGGCGCCGGTGGGGGCTGACGTTGTTTGCGCCCAAAGGTTGCCGGTCGCTAGCGCAGCGAACGAGTACAGTCCGGCCACGAGTACGCGGGCCGGTAAAGAGGTGGTTCGTGAAACTGATTTGCTTCGAGACATCCGATTCTCCAGTGATTAAAAGACACACAGGGAATCGGCGAGGTGCGACCGGGAAACGTCGCAATGCGTCAGGGCGGATCAGTCCACCACAGTCGCAAGGGAGAAGCGCAGAAAAGTGCTATCCACCCCGCCGATTAGGCGAGGACGGACCAGTTGGGGCGTTCGGGATGAGCGAGAGGCGGCGCGGTCAGATTTCCCGGTAGCCAGGGAATCGCAAAGGACGCGCTGCTTGAAGCCGGCAAGGAAGCCATGCTAAAAATCGCCGCAGCACAACTCGCATGACAGGCGACGCAATCGCCGTCGATGCCTCCGCCCAGAGCTTTGGCATCCGGTGCACCCTCTTGATCGCCAGCGGCCTGATGCTGGTGATCGTGATGGCCGAAGTGCTGCGCGGCGGCCCCGGTCTCGTGCTGGCAATAGCCGGCCACCGCCGCCCAGGAGAACTGGAACGGCAGAAAAACGAGAAGAAGGATAGATAGCCAGCGACGCATGGGCCGGATTGTATCAGCGAAAATCATTTCCGGAAGTCCACCGCAAGATGCGCACACCGTTGCCCACCACCAGCAGACTCGCGCCCATGTCGGCGAAGACCGCCATCCACATGGTCGCATTGCCGAAAACGGCCAGTCCCAGAAAGATCGCCTTGATCCCCAGGGCCAGCCCGATATTTTGCCAGAGCACCGCATGGGTGCGCCGGGACAGGCGAATGGTCTCGGGAATACGACGCAGGTCGTCGTTCATGATGACCACGTCGGCGGCTTCCATCGCCGTGTCAGTACCGGCGGCACCCATGGCCACGCCGATGTCAGCGCGGGCCAGGGCCGGCGCGTCGTTGATGCCGTCGCCGGTCATCGCGGTCGGGCCATAGCGAGCCTGCAAATCTTCGATGGCCGCCAGTTTGTCCTCTGGGAGAAGATTGCCCCGGGCGTCATCGATGCCGGCTTCCTTGGCGATGCTCGCGGCCGTCGCCACGTTGTCGCCGGTCAGCATGACCGAGACGACACCGAGACGATGCAGTTCGGCCACCGCCTCCCGTGAGCTTTCCTTGATGGTGTCCGCCACCGCAAAAATCGCCAGCACCTGCTGTGCCGACGCCAGCATGGTGATCGTCCGGCCTTGCGTCTCGTGCACCTGAAGGCGAACCTCGATTTCGGCGCTGCACAGGTTACGCTCCTCAATCAGGCGATGGTTTCCGAGGACGAGGCGTTGGCCATCCGTTCGAGCTTCAACACCTCGTCCGGCGAGTGCGACAAAATCGGTCAAGCCGTTCTCCGGAAGCTTGAGACCGGTCACAATCGCTTTGGAGACCGGATGGTCCGAGTGCCCTGCCAGGCTGGCCGCCCAGGCAAGCACCTGGGATTCGGGGATCGTCGAAGGAAGCAGTTCTGTGGCGACCAGACGGGGTTTGCCTTCGGTAATGGTGCCGGTCTTGTCGAGCGCTATGACCCGCAGTTTGCGTGCCTTCTCAAGATAGACACCACCCTTGATCAGGATGCCGCGTCGGGCCGCTGCGGCCAGTCCGCTGACGACCGTCACCGGCGTGGCGAGCACCAGCGCGCAAGGGCAAGCGATGACCAGCAGCACCAGGGCTTTGTAGAGCGCTTGCGTCCAGGTCCAGCCGAGGAGCCAGGGGGTCAAAACGGCCACGGCAACCGCAATGCCGAAGACGGCTGGGGTGTAGATTGCGGCAAACCGGTCAACGAAGCGTTGGGTCGGCGCTTGCGTCCCTTGCGCCTGTTCGACCGCGTGAATGATGCGGGCCAGCGTGGTGTTGTCGGCAGCGGCCGTGACACAGAACTCCAGGATGCCGGTTTCGTTGATCGTGCCGGCGAACACCGGGTCGCCCACCGCCTTGTCAATCGGGATGCTTTCGCCAGTGACCGGCGCCTGATTGACCGCGCTGGTTCCCGCCGTCACCTGGCCATCGAGCGGTATCCGGGCGCCGGGTTTGACCCGAACGCAGGCATCCAGCTTTACCTCTGCGGCCGGCACTTCCAGCCACGCCCCATCAGCCTGCCGCACTTCCGCCGTCTCCGGCGTCAAATCGAGCAGGCCCTTGATGGCGTTACGCGCCCGATCCACGGAACGGGCCTCGATCAGTTCGGCAATCGCATACAAGGCCATGACCATCGCCGCCTCGGGCCACTGGCCAATGAGGAAGGCGCCGGTCACGGCCACACCCATCAGCGCATTCATGTTCAACTGCCCGCGCCGCAATGCCACCAGTCCCTTACGATAGGTGGAGAATCCAGAGAAGGCGATAGCAGCCGCTGCCAACGCCATACCCAGGCCTTTGAACGGCAGGGCATCGGGTCCGAAAAAATCCAGAGCCTCGGCCCCGATGGCCAATGCCAGGGCGATCAGTGCTTTACTGATCTCGCCGAGGCCTGATGGCACTTCGGTCTTCTGTTCATGCTCGATGGGTAACACTTCAAAGCCAAGCTGGCGGATGGTCTGTAACCCGCTCTCCAGGGCGACTTGCTCGCCATCGATGGTCAAGGTTCGGGTAGCCAGTTCAAAACGTAGCGACCGAATTCCCGTGATACCAGCGAGCGCCTTGCGAATATCGTTTTCTTCGTTCGGGCAGTCCATGGCGGGAATCCGAAAAACGCTCGAATGCCCTGAGGTGTTGGATACGGCGACAGGCGGCGCATCCTGGATGGAGGTCGTATCCATCGCACAGCCACCTGAACACGCGCAGCGTTCAGGCTCATTGGGTTGTTGCTTCTCGGCATGAAGGGGCATGGCCATCTCCTGTTTGTTGATGCCATTAAAAACCCTTGAGTCGCTACAAGGTCAAGCAGCTAGAATAAAAAGATTCAAGGAGAAAAGCATGTTGGAGTTCCTGAAGATATTGAGTCTCTTCGTCGTCACTGCACTGGCCGAAATCATCGGTTGCTATTTGCCCTGGCTGGTGCTGACGCAGGGGCGCCCGCGCTGGCTATTGATTCCGGCTGCCGTATCGCTGGCTCTTTTCGCCTGGTTGCTGACGCTGCACCCAGGTGCTGCCGGACGTATCTACGCTGCTTATGGCGGTGTCTATGTCGCGATCGCCTTGCTGTGGCTATGGCAGGTCGATGGAATTCCCCTGACACGTTGGGATCTGCTGGGCAGTGCCGTATCTCTCGGTGGCATGGCCATCATCGCACTCCAGCCAGGCCGGTCGTAAGGATGGCTGGAATGAAAATCGGCGAACTGGCGCGTTTGGCGGGAAGTAATGTGGAAACGATCCGCTACTACGAGCGGAAAGGACTATTGCCGATACCTGCTCGGAGTGAGGGAAATTACCGTATCTATGGGCCAATGCACCAAGAGCGACTGACCTTCATTCGGCACTGTCGTGGCTTGGACATGACCCTCGACGAGATTCGGACGCTGTTGCACTTCAAGGAATCGCCGGAGGAAAACTGCGGCGAGGTAAACCGTTTGCTCGATGATCACATCGGACACGTCGTTCATCGAATCGGGGAACTCCAAGCGCTGGAAAAACAACTCCAGGAGCTACGCGGCCGTTGTCCAGATGAGCGTCGAGCCTCGACTTGCGGGATTCTTGAAGGCTTGTCGCAGTCAGGTATCAACGAGAAGCCGATGGAAAATCACATTCCAGGCGTGCACGGCACCGCCTTAAAATCTCCCAAAGAGCCAGAATGAGCCAGGTCGATATCTACCTCGATGCGGCCGAACGAACCAACACCCGGCGCAGCTATGCATCAGCCATCCAGCACTTCGAAGTCGAGTGGGGAGGATTGTTGCCGGCGACCATCGATTCGATTGCCCGCTACCTCGCGGCATACGCCGAATCCCTGTCACTGAACACGCTGAAGCACAGACTCGCGGCGCTGTCGCGGTGGCATCAGGATCATGGTTTTCCGGACCCGACCAAGGCACTGAAGATCCGGCAAGTGTTGAAAGGTATCCGAACCCTGCATCCAGCCCAGGAGAAACGGGCCAAGCCGCTGGAACTGGAAATCCTGCGCAGTGTTGCCGACTGGCTGACATCAGCCACGGCAGCAGCGGTTTGCCGGGGGGATTCGGCCAATGCCCTACGACATACCCGTGATCGAGCCTTGGTTCTCCTCGGTTTCTGGCGCGGGTTCCGCTCCGACGAACTGGCTAACCTTCGCATCGAGTTCATCGAAATCAAGCCCGGCGAGGGGCTGACCTGTTTCTTGCCCCGCAGCAAGGGGGATCGCAACCTGGAAGGCCGAAGTTACTCCTGCCCAGCACTGTCCCGGCTGTGCCCGGTCGAGGCAGTCGAAGACTGGCTGGCTTTGTCCAAACTGACGGCGGGACCGCTATTCCGCAAGGTCGACCGGTGGGGACATCTATCCGAGGTTGAACTGACCCCGAGCAGCATCATTCCCATGCTGCGAAAATTACTTAGCCAGGCCGGCGTGGCTGATGCCGAGTCTTTCAGCAGTCACTCGCTACGCCGTGGGTTCGCCCAGTGGGCAGGCATGAGCGGCTGGGATATCCGGGAGTTGATGAGTTACGTGGGCTGGCGCGACGTGAAGGCTGCCATGCGCTATCTGGATGGGGTCAGCCCTGACCAGAAAGCGCGATTCGAGCAGGGGCTGGATCGGATGTTGCCGGAAACAATGGGCGTTTCGACGCCGCAGTTGCCGGGCTTGTCCGAGGTCACCCTCACAACGATCGAGGTTACCATCGATCTATCGCCCTTCAACGGTGGTCGACGTGGTGTCGCCAATGCCTTGCGGGATATGGCGAGTACCTGCCTTGCCCGATTTCAGGCGCAACCGCTGGATGAGGATGGCCGTCGATACCGGATTTCCGTCCCGACGCCTTCAAACGACACCCTGGACGAGCACCTCTACACCTTGCTCGACGAACTCCATCGAATTGCCGATGCCCGTGAGTGCTTCCTGGAGGCGGTATGCCGCGATCCGGTGAGCGGCAAGCATTGGGATTGATCCGACATGACCCAACTTCACGAGACCGCATATCCCCGGCTGAAAGCAGACCCATCAGCACAGGATCTCGACGAGGTTTATACACTGACGCCCGATGAAGTCGCGTTCATCGACAAGACGGTCAAGCGTCCGATTGCTCGCTCGGCTGCCTTCATCTACCTGAAGCTGTTTCAGCGTCTTGGGTACTTCGTCCACATCAGGGATGTACCGTCAGCGATTCGCCAACACATTGTGGCCCAAACGGGGTATCGGCCAGCCAAGGCCGATGAACTTCGACAGTTCGACCGAACGACGGCGCGCACCAACTTGATTGCTGCCTTGCGACGCTACTTGAACGTTCGCCCTCTGGACGATCAGGGACGCGCTTGGTTGCGGCATATTGCAGAAACCGCAGCAGACAGCCGGCATGTGGTGGCCGACATCATCAATGTGATGCTCGAAGAACTGGTGCATCATCGCTACGAGTTGCCCGGCTTCTCCACACTCGATCGGTTGGGCATCCAGGCCCGTGAAAAGATCCACGACGTCCACTTTGCGAGCATTGCCGACCAACTTGATGCCAAGGTGAAAGCCTTGATCGACAACCTGTTCAAGGTCAAGTCGGGCGAGACCAGCAGCACCTGGAACCTGCTCAAGCGCGAACCAAAAAAACCGACCAACAAGGAAACCCGCTCCTATCTCCAGCATATCCGCAGGCTCCAGTTGCTGGTCGACCAACTACCCATCCCCGATATTCCCGTTCCGAAACTCAAGCAGTACCGCTACATCGCCCGTTCACTGGATGCGGCAGAAATGGCGGAACTGAAGCCCCAGAAGCGCTATGCGCTGGCGGTCATCTACATCCGCTCGCAATTTGCCCAGACGCTCGACGATGCGGCCGACCTGTTCGTCCGCATGCTCCAGAACCTCGACAATCAGGCGCGCAACAAGCTGGGCGAATACCAGCAGGAACACCTCCAGCGAACAGATCGTCTGATCGGCCAGTTGAAAGAGATGTTGCTGGCCTACCGGATCGATGGCACGGATCATCAACGGGTGGAAGCCATCGGCGGCAGCCTGATCGCCGAAGTTGATGACCTGGTGGCCATCTGCGATGAGCACATGGCCTACGCTGGACGCAATCACCTGCCGTTCCTCATTCAGCCCTACAAGATGGTTCGAGCTCAGTTGCTGAACTGTATCGAAATCGTCAATCCGCAGAGTAGCAGTGAAGACGATACCCTGATCCCGATGATGAAAGCTTTGCAGGTGCTACGAGGCAACCGACATGAGATTGTTCCGTTGTCGCTGATTGGGCTGAATGCAGAGGAGGATTTCCTGTGGCTACCCACGGCCTGGCGAAAGCTGGTCATTTCCGAGCGCGCCGACAGTCAGGTCGTTGCCATTAACCGCCGTTACTTCGAACTGGCGGTCCTGTATGCGATCCGCGATGAACTGAAGTCAGGCGATCTGTTTATCCAGCATGGCGAACGTTACGACGACTACCGGCAGCAATTGGTTGACGACGACACCCTGAATCGCGAATTGGCGCAGTATGGCGAGGTCACCGGTGTCGAAACGGACTCCAGGGTATTTACCGAGTCCTTGAAGGCGGCTTTGCTGGAGACAGCCGAAGCTGTCGATGCCGAATTTCCCGAAAATGCCTATGCCGAAATTGTCGATGGCCGGCTGATCCTGAAGAAACCGCCAGCCAGCGAACCGCCGCCCGGCATCAGGGCGATCGACCAGCTGATCACCGAGCACATGGAGAACATCAGTATCGTCGACGTACTGATCGACACTGAGCGCTGGCTGCAATTGCACAAGTTGTTTCGGCCTTTGATGGGAACCGAAAGCCGGATCGAGGAATTGCGCCCACGGGTAATCAGCACCTTGTTCTGTTATGGCTGCAACCTCGGGCCGACCCAGACAGCGCGCTCAATTCGGGGGATGAGCCGCAAGCAGATCGCCTGGCTCAACATCAAGTACGTGACGGAAGAGGTGCTGGAAAAAGCCATCGTCAAGGTCATCAATGCCTACAACAAGTTCGAATTGCCTGGCTACTGGGGATCAGGCAAGCATGCCTCTGCCGACGGCACGAAATGGAACCTCTACGAGCAGAACCTGATTTCCGAACATCACATCCGCTACGGTGGCTATGGCGGTATCGGCTACTACCATGTCTCCGACAAGTTCATCGCGCTGTTCAGCCACTTCATTTCCTGTGGCACCTACGAGGGCACTCACATCCTCGACGGGCTGATGACCAACACCTCGGATATCCGGCCGGACACCATCCATGGCGACACCCAGGCCCAGAGCTACACGGTGTTCGCGCTTTCACACCTCTTGGGCATCAAACTGATGCCGCGCATCCGTGGCATCAAGGATCTGGTGTTCCATCGGCCCGACAGCAACAAGAAGTTCACACATATCGACCGGCTTTTCAGCGACGACATCAACTGGCAGATGATTGAGACTCATCTGCCAGACATGCTGCGCGTGGCGGTATCCATCAAGCTCGGGAAAATTTCGGCCTCTGCCATCCTGCGCCGCTTGGGTACTTACAGTCGAAAGAACAAGCTGTATTTCGCCTTCAAGGAACTCGGCAAGGTAATCCGAACTATGTTCCTGCTGAAATACGTTGGCGACGTCGAACTTCGCCGGCTCATCCACGCGGAAACCAATAAGTCGGAGCAATTCAATGGTTTCGAGAAAAAACTATTCTTCGGCGGAGAAGGGGTGATTGCCGAGAACCTGCGCCATGAACAGCGCAAGATCATCAAATACAACCATCTGGTCGCCAACCTAGTCATCTTGCACAACGTGGTTGGGATGAGCCGGGTGCTGAAGCAACTCCAAGCCGAAGGGGCTGTGATCAACCAGGAAGTCTTGGCCGGTCTGGCGCCATACCGGCTTGAGCACATCAATCGATTCGGCGATTACGTGCTGGATTTCCGACGCAAGGTCGAGACACTGGATGAGGGATTTCGAATTTTGGAGTCCGAATCAACAAGCCAAGATCAATGACTATTGAATTTTTCGGTGGAAATCCCAATATCATGGATTGCCATGCGCGTGCGTGGCCACTTTAGGGAGATGTTCATGAGCAAGACGCTGACCGGCAGTGGTTCGATCACGATGAAAAATCTGAATGGAACCTCAGACAAGGATTGTAGTTGCGGCTCTTGGCTGGGCCATTGGAAGAAGTTTTCAAAGACTTCCACGACACCGAAATGCCACGTGCAGGGATGCGAATCCCAAGCTGAGGTAGGGGCGCACGTCATTTTGCCGAACATGAAAGACGAATCGCTACGAAAACTCAATTTCATCGCGCCAATGTGCAAAACACACAATGGAACGCCGAGTGGCGAGTACAAATCCAAGCCCGACAGCGTTTTCGTCAGCGCAAATAAGGCGCTGACCTGCGGAGCCTAAGTCTCAATTGATAAGGGCAGGCCGGTGGAAACCGGCCTTTGCATAGACCAAGTAATTTCTGTTTTAGAACAATCGGCTAAGTGGTTTTTCCGAGGATTTCGCACGGTTCCCGGCCGACCCTCTCGAAGGACTCAATCATGAAAAGATAGCCGAGGTCGCCGAACTCGACTTGGAAACTGTCCGGGCTTTGCTGATTCCGGTCACCCGTGATCAGGTTCCGGACATCTGGAAGATTGTCGACAATGATTCCTTGGTGGTTATCGACGAGCTCCAGAACTTTTGGCCCTCCGGACGTCAGAAGCTCTCGGCCGAGATTACTGAATTTGTCACTGAACACGGTCACCGCGGTTTAGATGTGTTGTGCATGGGGCAGGCGCTTTCAGACTGTCATACCCTGTGGAAGCGCAGAATCGAAAATAAGCTTGTTTTCAGTAAGCTGTCAGCCTTGGGTGCCGAAGATCGTTACAACTGGGCGCTTTATAAGCAAACATCGCCCGACAAGTGGGAAAAGACCACTTCAGGGACTGATAAATACGATAAGAAGTATTTCGGCACCTACAAGTCACACACTGACGGCACCACCAATACCGGCAACTATCAGGACAAGCGTGCGGTCATCTGGTCGAGTCCGCTTTTCAAGCTCGGCCTGCCAGCGGTCGCAGTCGTCGGCGGCCTCGCGCTTTACTATGTCGTCGGCCTGTTCAACGGGGGCCTGGAGCAATCCCTCGCGCCAACCTCGCAACAGAAACCGCCTGCGCGCGCAAGCGTGCAGCCGGTTTCTGTCGAGGAACGGCACTACCGGGTAGTCAATGGCCAGCGTGTCGAAGTTACCCCGCAACACACCACCAGCACGGCCACGTCACAAGCACCAGCGCCAGCGCCTCAGGCCATGCAAACGGTTAGCGCCAATGCCCACATCCAGCACCTGAACGAATCAAACCGGGTGCGCCTCGCTGCTGTGATTCAGTCGGCCATGCCGCGCATTTTCATTGAGTGGCGCGACCTCTCCGGCCGCGTGGTCGAAACCCTGGAAAGCAGGGACATACAGGCGCTAGGCTGGTCCGTGATGCTCAACACGTCGGGCACTATGGCCATACTCACCAATGGCCAACAGTCGCACGTCGTCACCGCGTGGCCTATTGACGAATCTGTCGGCCGAGTTCCGCAGTCGACAAACAACGCGATCAAGTCCAGTGCTGAAAAGGCGTAGCGGCTAGCAGGCGATCCCAGGGAGGGGAATTTGCGCCAGGCCGTCCAGTTCAAGGACTAGCTGGCGCTGTTTTTTTCCGGTCGGCGTCATGCGCTTCCGGAATGCCGACCACCATGGCGCAACAGCGGCCCGGATATGGCTTGCTATATCCCGTGCCGCCTTGATGGCCAGGTTCGTGACGAAATCGAACAGCGGCATCTGCCGTGCTTCGAATTCCGCCATGTCTTCCACTTTGAACCGTTTCATCTGACCACCTCGAAAAGTGCGCTGCGCTTTCTTTCCAAAGTCCGCGATAGCGGCCCGCCGCACAGAGAAAGGGGAAAAGACAAGGGGGAAGCTTTGTAAAAACGGAATCATCGTTTTTATGAATGCCCCCTTGAGGCCCGTAGGGCCGGTCTTTTCATCCGCTCTGTGCGACCGCAAGCAGGACGCCGAGAGGCGCCGACTTGAGCCGGCAGGAATGGGGTTTATTCCTGCTGGTGATTTAGTCGGGCGGCCTGCTTTAGCTGGCCGATTCTGCTCGTCCCGCAGGACATGCTGTCCGAACTGGCGAAGCCAGCCGCGCCGCCGTCCGGCGCGGGGACATGGCCTGTGCTATGTCAGCCGAAAACCATTGTTTTTTCGTTGATCACAATTTGTGCAGCGCTTCAACCTGCTGACAGGCAAAGAAAAAGCCGGGTTATCCCCGGCCTTATCCCCAAAATCTGTTAGCAAAGCGATACAGCCTGCAGCTGCGATCGTGTATCGCTTTTCACATCGCGCAATGATGCTTTTTGCATACTGGGCCAATTATACGAAGTATCTGGTCAGGAGATTAGCAGCGCCTCTGAAATTAGTTGCAACATCACGATGTCGATGTTCTGGGTTTTTATTAGAATGGCATGATTCGCGTATTTGGATTGGAACTATGTCCGTGTTGATGCTGGAGCCTTTGGGCGGTGCTTATGGCCCTTGTGGCGAAGATATGACCTTCTCTTCGGAGTTCGACGAAATTCAGGAAGCACGTCGCTTCGACGATCCATCGCTGTCTCAGGGTGAATGGGTCACTACGGTCAAGGAAGCTGACTGGAACGCGGTCATTCGTCTGTGCCGACGTTTGCTGGAAACGCGCAGCAAGGATTTGCGCCTCGCCGCCTGGATGACCGAAGCTCAAGGAAAAACCAGGGGCCTCGATGGATTGACGTCGGGTTACGAATTACTCGGTCAGTTGTGTGAGCTCTTCTGGCGAGACATTCATCCCCGCGCCGACGGTGACGACGAGCAGGAAGCGCGAATCGGCGTGCTTGATTGGCTGGTCAATCAGACTTCACGTCTGATCCGGGAAATTCCGCTGACCAAATCGGCCAAGGGTGCCTATTCATCGATCGATCGGGAGTGCGCGCGCACCACCAGCAGGAACATCGAACTCAACCCTGATCTGGCTGACGAACTGATTCGTACCGCTGTGGTTACCATGGAAACCTTCGAGTCTGCGTTGAAAGACACACCCGTCGCATATTTTGCCGATGGCGTGCAGGCTTGCGAACGACTCAAGCTGGCGATGAAGCGCTTGCAGCAGCAGCTTGATGCACGCCTGGGAGAGGATGCACCGGCTTTTAGCCAAGCGTTCGATACGCTTGGCGAGATCGCTCATTTTTTCCAGCGCCATGCCGGTTATCCGGCCAAGCCGGAGGCACACCAGGAGCCTGCTGCCGACCAATTCGATCTGCCAGAAGACGGTGAGAGACGCGAACCACGCATCGGTGACGCAGAGACTGAATCATCTGCGGGCTTCCGAGGCCCGATCCGTTCACGTGAACAGGCAATACATCAACTCGCGGAAATTGCCAGATTTTTCCGCCAGACTGAACCGCACAGCCCGGTTGCTTACCTGGCCGACAAGGCCGCCAGGTGGGGAAGCATGCCGCTGCATGTCTGGTTGCGCACTGTCGTCAAGGACGAGTCGGCGCTTTCGCGCATGGAAGAGTTGCTGGGGGTCGAGGATATCGATCCGGAAGCCGGAAACGCCTGAGGGCGTTTCCGCTCAACCGCCGACCAGGCGGAACTCGATCCGGCGATTCTTCGCCCTGCCCTCTGGCGTGTCATTGGTACTGACCGGCCTGTCCGAGCCCGAGCCAAGCGCACTGAGGTTACCGGCCGGAATCCCGTGTTCGACGAGATAGGCGCGGACGGCGTTGGCACGGGCCAGACTCAGCACGACATTGGCAGTTCGATCACCTGAGCTGTCGGTATGCCCGATGATCTGAACTTTCGGATTGCCGATCTGTTTCATAGCTGCCAGCATTTCCTTCAGAATCGCAATGCCACCAGGCGTCAGATTTGCGGAACCACTTTCAAACTCGACAACACGGTTGGAAAGGGTCTGATCCAGAACCTTCTGCCCACCGTTCACCACCAGCGCGTTATCGACGGTATAGGTTGGATTCAGGGCTGTAGCAACCTGGCTCACGACCTGCTGACGCAGTGCTTCGTTTTCTACCCTGCCCTTGAGGCTGACCCGGGTACCGTTGACCTGCATTTGTCCGCCGCGAATGTTCTTCAGGTTTTCGGTCAGCAGTTTGGTCATGTATTCCGTCCAGTTTGGCGGTGGAACGACGCCGCCGACTTCAAGACGATCAACGATGTTCGCCGCCCCGTAGAGTTCGCGCATTTTGCCGAGAATGGCAGCGCGTGAGCCCTCGTCAGGCACCTGACCGGAAACAACGACAGCGCCGGGAGCGACGGTATCTTGAGGCGCAGCATGAGCGAAAATCGGCATGACTGCGAAAATACCGACCAGTAACAGTCTGGATTTCATGATCATTCCCCGAGAAAAACTTCCCGGAAAGTCTGGATTGTCTGCTCCAGACTTAGTGCCGGCTGCGCCAGGTAGGCTGCCAGTTTGGCCACGCCGTATTCCCGACTGATTTCGGTGTTGTTGTCTATCCATTCCGGATTCCTCAGCGATATCGATTGCTCATGGACGGTGTGCGGTGCCATTGCGCCCAGCAGGGTTGTCGGCGTGCTGCCGTTGAAACCTATGAACAGGTTGGGCGAAGCATTCCGTCGCTCGATGATGAACTGAGCCTCGCTGGCGGTCTTGCGCAGAAATGCCGTGACCAGGTAGATCCAGAGCGCTGCCACGAGGTTGCGGTAGCGCTCGTCACCGGGCAGCGGCAGGATGATTTCCTTTTCGATTCCGACGGCCCCTTGACCAAGTACCGGACGCATCAGCAGGCCAATTGCCAGGAATATCCGGCGCACCTGCAGGGCATCCGTCATCTCGAGCATGGCTGCCAGTGATTCCAGCGTGGTATGGCGAACAAAATTGCCCAGCGGGTCGGTCTGAATTGCCGATTCGAAATCTGCTGAGCAATTGACGCCATCCAGGGCTCCGAGCAGTTCGGCAACATCGGTACCGGTGATGCCGGCTTGGCAGATGCCAGCGAGGGTACTGAAGGATTTATCCAGTCCAGCCGGCGCGCAACGGAAGATGAGCGAATCTTCGCGTTCGATGGTCGCGGCGGCAATCAACGGAAAACGTCGTCCTGAGGAGTCGCTGCTTGGTCGTAGATGACCGACAACGGAAAGCTTGCTACGCGCACCGGCAAAGATGAAATCGACGGGAGACGCCGTGTCGTAGGCGATCTTCCAGCGAGGGTTCTCGGAAAGCTGTTCCATGGCCTGCGAAACCCAGCGGTCAAGCACCTGGATCAATTGGTGCTGGCCGGCGCCCTTGACGAAGTCACCCCGCGCCGGAATCTTGCCAAAACAGGTGGCTTTAGTCATGGGCCACTCCGGTGTTTGCTTCTGCGGGTGTCGCCACTTCGCTCGTCTCCCCCTGCTCGCTGGCAGGCTCGACGCTGACCGTATTCAAGACGATACGCTCTGGCAGCTGCATGTTAACGAAACTCCCCTGCCCTGCTGTTTTCTCCGTCGGTGCCTGGGAACTGCTCACCACGCGCAGATCGATGCCGATTTCGACCCCGCGGTTCTCCCAGAACATCCTGAATGAATCGTCCGGCTGTCGCGTGCGTCGGGCCGAGCTGATCATCTTTTCCAGACCGTAACGCCCCGGGAAATTGATGATTTCGATGGTCTCGCCCTCAAAGGTAGTCGCCGTGATCTTGGCGCCCGGCGTGCCCGAGGTGTTCGGCCAGATGAAGTTTGCCCATTGCGCAAGTCCGTTGCGGTAATTCACCTTCTGTCCGTCGATTTCGATGACGTAGCCAGTAGTACCGGCGGCCGGCTGCGGACGCAGCATGAACACGGTTTGCGCCTCGCCGGCACCGCTGTCGCCAGCGCTCGCCGCGCCACCTTCGAGTGGCGAGACCCAACGGGCAAACTCGGTCATGAATTCCGGGCGCAACGCAATTCCCATATCGCCCCAGGTTCGCGGCGTGATGGTATTGCCGCGACGAACGACCAGTTCCCCCATCGACGCCTCGACATATTTGGCAATGGCACCTTCCGGGCCGAAAATCTGTGCGATTTCCGCCGGCGATGCTTCAATGCCAGCCTTGGCCGAGAACGGGTACTTGATTGCCAGTTTCTTGACGAACGGTTCATGCACTTGGGCCAGCCAGGTTTTGTTCAGCTCTTCGGTGGCCGGCTTGATGATCGCTGCATAGGTCTGCATCAAGGGGCGCAGGAGCATCGGGCGCAACATCGCGCGCTGCTGGTCGGGAATGCTGGTCAGCATCTGTTCGTCCACGAAACGCAAGGTTTCGGAGAGTTCGGAGCTATTGCCCTCGACCGTCTCGCGCATCAGCTTGAGCGCGCCCGAACCAGGGTCGCCCTGATTGCTCAGCTGATTGAGCTTGCTGCGAATCTTGGCCAGCTGCTTCAGGTAAATGTCGACTAGCGGCTCACTGTTATCCCGGTTGACGACCAGCCGTGCAAAAGCGGAAAACTCCTGCCCGACGGGACCCATTTGGAGCGCAGGCGTCTTTCCGGCCACGTTTACATCGACCTGTACCCGGCTTGGGGACATCTGCAGGATGGAGCGTTTGAACCATTCGACGAATCCCTGCTGCGCGCGCATCAGGCCAACATTGGCGACAGAAGGATTGTCCCAGGCCGTCTGGTCGAAGATGGTCTTGATCAAGGTACCAATCGGCGATGTCTGCGGATCGCCGATCCGGTTCATCGCCTTGACGGCTTCCGGGAAGGAGGCGAACTCCGCCACGCTTATGCCTTGAGTAAAGCGCTTCCATTCTTCGGCGTAATCGCGCTTGTACATGGCGATCAGCGTTTTCTGGATTTGCTCCGGACTACCCTCGAGGGTGAGATCGTTCCGGCTGGAACTCATCAGCACCCAGTCGACGTTTTTCTGCTCGCTGGTGGCTGCATCCTTGATCGCATCCTTGACGTATTCCTTCCAGGCTTCGACGGTGAATGCGCCAGACACGACCGCGCTGCCAGCAAGCAGTGAGGCGTTTTCGGGGCCGACGATGCTGGCCACGCTCATCGGCGCAAAACGGGTCGAGGCTCTTGCCTTGATTTCGGCATAAACCCTTTCGGCAGCCGGCATGCCTCGCACGACGCTGCGCAATTTCTCGCGTACTTCGTCGACCAGCGCCAGATTGGTTTGAATCCCCGGCCAGTCGGCTGCTTCGACTTGTCCCAGATGGAAGGACAGGATGCTGCCGGCCAAACGGATCATCTGTTCACGGCTCATCGTTCCACGATTGGCTTCCAGCCAGCCACGCCAGAAGCGGGTGATCTGGTCGGACAGGTGTCCGGCATCGACGTGCTCACGGTCAGCCAGCATCAGATAGGTTTTCAAAGCGTTGTAAGCGTCTTCGACATCGTTCGGTCGGGCGTCACGGTAGGGGCTCGAACCGACGTTCTCCGCCTGGCGCCTGTCTTTGTCCTGTGCCTCGGCTTCCTTGAGTCGATTGCCGCGGGCATTGACTTCGCTGAGGAAGGCTTCGAGGTTCTCCTTCACCGGCGCCAGCATGATGCTGCGGATACCTGCGAAGTATTCGGCCCGCAACTTGTCGGCCATGGCTTCGCCCTGATAAAGACCCAAGCCGACGGACAACGGATGATCGCGGTTGAAGCGCTCCAGTTGAACCAGGCGATCCTGAATGATCTCCATCGCCTCAAGACGGGATTGAAGGTCAATCCGGCCTTCCTGCAGGCGGATCGCCTTATTCACATCCTGACGGACGTTTTCCAGCAAGTTGCGGTTATTGATGTAGGACCAGCTCCAGCCACCCAGCATCAATCCGAGCACGCACAGTGAGCCAATCACCGCTGCCTGGCGCAACAGCATGCGGTTCCTGGTGATATGGCGACGTACCAGATTACGGTCGGGAAAGATCACCCGGGAAAACAGTTCCTTCAGGAAATAACCATGATTCAACGCTGTCCGGATGGGCGTTCCACCAATGCCTTGCAGGGCAAACTTGTTGAGGATGCGGTCATTGGTCAGCGGCTTGATGTCGGTACCCTGGATCGCCGAGGTGATGTAAAAGCCTCGGAAGATGGGCTTGAACTGGAAGGGGTTGTCCTCGAACAGGGTGGCCACGAAGGCCTGCAGTGAAGGCTTGATGGCGGCAAATTCGGAGGGGAAGATGAGCAGCCCGGGCATGTTTTCTTCGCCTTGGACCCGGGAAAGCTGGGCCACGCTCATGGCCCGCAAGCCTTCGTAGAGTTCGTCAAAACGCTTGTCGAAGAGCGAGATCAATTCCTCGCCGGTTGATTGCTCATAAGGAATGGTCGCACCCCAGACTCGGTCACGCTCTGTCCAGTCAAGATCCAGAAAGAAGTCGTGGAATCCGGGGATCAGGTCAGCCTTGGTGAACAAGACGTAGACCGGCGCGAAAACCTCGAGCTTTTCCGTCAGTTCCTGCACACGCTGACGCAGGCTTTTCGCCAGATTTATGGCGAATCCGGGCGGGTTGCTCATCAGTTCGCCGATGCTGACGGTAACGATGATGCCGTTGATCGGCGCATGCGGACGGTTCTTTTTCAACAACTGGAGGAAACCGAGCCACTCTTCCCGATCCTCCTCATGCACCGAATAGCGCCCGGCGGTATCGAGCAGGATGCCTTCGGTGGTGAAGAACCAGTCGCAGTTACGCGTACCGCCGATCCCCTTGATCACGGCCTTGCCACCGTCGTCAAACGGGAATTTGAGGCCGGAATTAACAATGGCGGTACTCTTCCCGGCCGCCGGGTTACCGATGGTTATGTACCACGGCAGTTCGTAGAGCGCTTCCGATCCGGAAATCTGCCCCAGCTTCGATGTCTTGATGGTCTTGATTGCCGAATGCATCCGCCCTTTCAAAGCGACGAGATCGGCATTCGCCAGCGAATTCCGCTTTTGCAGGGTTTCGTCCTGTGTTTCGAGCAGCGAACCAATCGCCTCCCCTGCCTTCTTTGCGCGTTGCCGGCGAACCAGCCAGACCACGAGCCACAGCAGGATGATCGCCACGCTGGCGGCGGCGGCCCAGATAAGCGCCATCTTCAGGGTTTTCGCGCCGAGGAAGAAAAAGGCCGTGATGGCGGCGATGCCAACGAAGGACAGGAATCGTGAATCGGTTAGCAGAGTGCGGATTCTGGACATCGGATATGTTTCTTTGCTCAGGTATTTTCGGATTCGGGTTGCGTATCAGCCGGGACCGGTTTGACCAGCAGGGCGGCACGTTCAAGTGGGGCGTGGTTACTCAGGCAGAGCGCCGGGCGCGTATCGGCAAGCACCCGCGCCCGGGCGCAGGCAAGCGCAACCAGCGGACCGATCGGATCGATGGAACCACTCACCGAGCCACTCGGAAGAACATCTTCGACCGGCTCCAGATGAGCAAGCGCTTCACCTCCGCCCGCCATGGCCTCGGCCAGTTGCCGACTGCGATGATCGGCGTCGAGCACAAGCGAACCGACCTCCTGATGACTGATGCCAGATATGCCCAGCACGTCTGCGAAAAGCGCCTCAACGAGTTGGCCACTGACCCTGCCGCCGGCGTCAAGGCGCTTGTCACGCCTGCCCTGCGCAATACGACCGAGGGTGACGGTGGAACCCGCATCACTATTCGAAGCGCCAGCTTTGGTTAGCAACAGCGCAACTGCAGCCTCACCAGGTATTTCCCCATCCTGCGCCTCCGGGCCGAACAAGCGCCCGTGATCGCTCCAGTGATCGATGATTTGCTGGTCGATATTGGAAACTGCGCCGATCAGCGCAATCAACTCGTTGTCCATGGTCGACCGATTGGCCCGCACAATTTCGTCATCCAGCTTCTGCAGCACTTCACCGCTGCTGCTAGCGGGAACAATCAGAAGTTCGGGGGGAGGCGCTGAAAATGCTTGCCAATAGTTCGTCTGTAGCCAGCCACGCAGTGCCGGAAGCTCGCCCTGAACCCACTCCGCGGGAACGATCCAGATCACGCGCAGCACTTTTCCGGCCGAGCGATCTTCCAGGGAGGACTCCAGACGACTGGCAACCCGATCCAGCATGGCCAGCAAACGCAAGCCGGCGGGGCGTTCGAGCAGGTTCGCCATGTCCGGGGTCGCATCAAGTCTTTCGGCGAGCGACTCGGTTTCCAGGTCGGGAATTACTGCCGCAAATACCGGGAAACCCTGCCCATCGACCAGGTCGTCGCTGGGGCCGGGACGCTTCCCGGACTGGAGGGCTGTCAGCACCTCCTCCCCGGACTGGCCGGCTGCGGTTTCAATCATGGCATCAAGCAGCAACAGCGAAAACTGCCGCGCCGCTGCCTCGCTCACCTTCCTGGCTGGCGCCAGCGGATCATCGTCAAGCGGCAAGTCCGGGGTACCCGCCTCACCGACCGTCACGGGCTTGCCGAGATGTTCGATGAAGCCCCTCAATAACCAGTAGCCCAACAACAGGGACAGCGGTATCCCGACCAGATAGAGCAACAGGTCGCTCGTGGAGGGCGAAAAATCGTTAGCTTGCCACCACCCCAAAACCAAGGCCCAGACGATGGCGGCGGTGACGATGCCGGCGAACGTTGCCCTGACGACGACTGAATTCATGCTTGTTTGCCTGGTGTCAATCGGTGGTCTGCCACTGGCCGGCAATCAAACTGGCGCCGCAAGCCGTCTTGTCCCCGTGTCTGGCGGCCGGCCGACCGTCGATGATCGCCGTCGGGTCACCGCTGACGATCGTGGTCACCCCGCCATGGCCCTTGCGCGGACAGGTCACTTTATCGCCAACGCGGGCGATGCCACGGCCATTGACATCACTAGACTCTGAGGCCGAAATGACGACACCGCCATGATCGGTCTTGTCGCCAAGCAGTATGAATGCACGAGTCATTAAACTCTCCGTTGAAAACCGGTCATTTTCGGGAAACTAGCGGGCACCCCGTTGCAATACGCCTTTGCGCTGCAGCTCGACGTGCCCGTAGTCACGCATTTTCCAGCGCCCCCCCCAGACCAGGCCGAGCTCCTCGGCGATCTCGCCATATCGCACATAGGCTTCCATCACCCAGGGATCACGCTCGGAAATTACGATCCGCCCCTGGCGCATGAAGGCTGCATCGGCAGCCAGACCATACTGGTGATAGCTCATGTTGGCAGGCGCCTGAGTGACGTGCCCGCCCTGACTGAACAACTGTGCCTGCCGTTCGGGACTACGATAGCCTTCGATCAGAACCATTTCGTAGCCGTGCCTTTCCTTCATCATCTTGAATGTGAGCAATAGCCTTTGCATGAACTCGGCATCCAGCAATTCCCAGTCTCGACTGGCATACACCGCATCCGGGCGGACCAACTCGACTTCGCGCGTGGTGAATGCCTCTGGGGGAAGAGCGGGCGGCGGAACGAGCTGTTCTCCCATGAGCAAAACCGAAATCTGCCGGCTAGCCCCCCCCTCCGAGCCCGAGAAATCGAAAACGCCATTCCCGCCAACCCCAAAAACGATTAGTGAGGGGCCGATCAACAGCAGGCTGGCACCCATCAGCCAGGTTCGTTCAGTCCTCACGAAGCCCGCGACACCCCGCAGACGCTGGCCGGTGGAACCATGAAGCTGGCGAGAGCCGAGTAGCAAAGCCCGTGTGATCCTGAACAGCGGCTGGCTTCCGTGATGAATGGAGAGGCGCAAGACCGAAGTCAGACGCGTGCGATACCCTGGAAAAGCAACCAGTAAGACGACCGCAGCCACCAGGAGGAAATATGCGATTGCGGTGGCGAAAATCAAGCGTGACTCCGGAATTTTCTGTTTTGCTCATGACGCGTCGTCATGATTCAGATGGTTGGACCCCAAGGCGAAGCATTTTAGTACATTGGCTTAGTTTGTGAAACTTCCATATCTCATATAATGAGCGTATTCATTCCAGTACTTGATTATTCGATTACCGGAAGAATTCAATGGAAACCCGATGATGAAAGCATTTGCATGAGTATCCTGAGCGATCTTGACCCGAAAAACGCGCGATTCGATGACGACACCGGCCATACGGGGGCGGGAAAGATGTCCTGGACCGCCCCCTTGGGGTTGTTTGCGGTGGCTGGGCTTGGGCTGGCGGTAGCCGTTTATCACGGCGGAAACGAGCAAGCCGCGAACGCCAAGACGGTTGTTTCCCCGGCCGCGGCGGTTGTCACGCCACAGGTTGCCCCCCTCCCGGCACCTATCCCGCCTGCTGCTGAGCTGAAGCCGGTGATGGTCGAACCAGCCTCGGCAACTTCAAAAGTGGCCGACTCCAAGCCCCAAGCTGTGCCTCCACAGCGCACCCAGAAGGCGGTTGCAGCCAGTAAGCCAAGCAAGCAACAAGCGAAGAAAGAGCAGACGGCCAAAATGAAACTCGCCTCCTCGAAAGACGCCAAAAAGAAACCCCAGCAACAGAGCAAGACGGTCAAGACTGCGAGCAACGGGGATTCCAGGAAGCCTGCCAAACGTGACGTAGAAATCATCACTGCCATCGTCAAGTAGCCTTCCCCACCCAACACCGCTCCGCCTATTTCTCCGGAGCGGCCTGCAAGGTGTACTTGAACACCCCCCCCTTGGCTGCGCTCACCCGAATCCTCCCGATCGCCGTTCCTTCCGCCATACGCGACAGCACCGCCTCGGCAATCTCCGGCAGCAGCGTGCCGTTGAGGATGTGATCGACGTTGCGGGCGCCGGAATCGACTTCCGTGCAGCGCGCCAGCACCGCTTCGACCAGCTTGTCGTCCCAGCTGAACTCGGCCTTGTGGTTGGCGGCAATGCGCGCCTGGATGCGGCGCAGCTTGAGTTCGATGATCTGCAGCAGCACCTCGTCGGAAATCGGGTAGTACGGCACCACCTTCAAGCGGCCGAGGAAGGCCGGCTTGAACGACTTGTAGAGCACCGGGCGCAGCGCTTCGGCCAGCGCGTCGGCAGCCGGCAGTTCCTCCGCCGGTTTGTTCAGGCAGGCTTGCATGATCTGGCTGGAGCCGACGTTACTGGTCAGGATGATCAACGTGTTGCGGAAATCGATCTCGCGCCCTTCGGCGTCGTCGAGCACGCCCTTGTCGAAGACCTGGAAGAAGAGTTCGAGCACATCCGGGTGCGCCTTCTCGACTTCGTCCAACAGCACGACGCTGTAAGGGTTGCGCCGCACCGCCTCGGTCAGCACCCCGCCCTCGCCGTAGCCGACATAGCCCGGCGGCGAGCCCTTGAGGCCGGAAACGCTGTGCGCTTCCTGGTACTCGCTCATGTTGATGGTGACCAGCTTCCGTTCGCCGCCGTAGAGGATGTCGGCCAGCGCCAGCGCGGTTTCGGTCTTGCCGACGCCGGACGGACCGACGAACAGGAAGACGCCCTTGGGCTTGTTCGGATCCTCCAGGTTCGCCCGCGCCGTGCGCACCCGCTGGACGATCGCCGCCAGCGCATGGTCCTGGCCAATCACCCGCTCCTGCAGTAGCGGCTGCAGGTTGAGCACGGTCTTGATCTCGTCCTTGACCATCTTGCCGAGCGGAATGCCGGTCCACGCGGCGACGATTTCGGCCACGACATGGCCGTCGACCTGCAGCGGCACCATTGGCGTTTCGCCCTGCATTTCGCGCAGGCGGGCCATCGCCTGGTCGAGTTCGGCATTGCCGGAGGTCGGCGTGCCGGCCTTCTTGCTGCGGCGCGCGGGTTTCTTGACCTTTTCCGCGTCGGCCGCGGGCGACGGCTCGCCGGCTTCGAGCGCGGCGCGCAGTTCGAGAATGCGGGCGACAAGCGCCTTTTCCTCGTCGAAGCGGGCGCGGTGGATGGCCAGATCGCTTTCCAGCGCGGCAATCTGCGCCTTCAGTTCGCCAATCCGCGTGTCGTGCCAGGCGCCGCTGGCGGCTTCGCGTTCGAGCGCGGCGAGTTCGGCGCGCTCACGCAGCAGGCGCTTCTCGGTTTCGTCGATCAGCGCCGGGTTGGCGCTCTGGCCGAGGGCAACCTTGGCGCAGGCGGTGTCGAGAACGCCAATCGCCTTGTCCGGCAGTTGCCGGCCGCTGATGTAGCGGTGCGACAGGCGGACGGCTTCGGTGACGGCTTCGTCCATGACACGGATGCCGAAGTGTTTTTCCATCAACGGCACCATGCCGCGCAGCATGGCGGCGGCGAGCGGCTCGGACGGTTCTTCGACCTTGACCACCTGGAAGCGGCGGGCAAGCGCCGCGTCCTTCTCGAAGTACTTCTTGTATTCGGCCCAGGTGGTGGCTGCCACCGTGCGCAGTTCGCCGCGCGCCAGCGCCGGCTTGAGCAGGTTGGCGGCGTCGTTCTGGCCGGACTGGCCGCCGGCGCCGATCATGGTGTGGGCTTCGTCGATGAACAGGATGATCGGCTTCGGGCTTTTCTTGACCTCGTCGATGACGTTCTTCAGGCGGTTCTCGAACTCGCCCTTGACGCTGGCGCCGGCTTGCAGCAGGCCCATGTCAAGGCTGTGCAGTTCGACCTCGGCGAGCGGCGGCGGCACGTCGCCGGCGGCGATGCGCAGGGCCAGGCCCTCGACCACGGCGGTCTTGCCGACGCCGGCTTCGCCGGTGAGGATCGGGTTGTTCTGGCGGCGGCGCATCAGGATGTCGATGGCCTGGCGGATTTCGGCGTCGCGGCCGATCACCGGGTCGACCTTGCCGTCGCGCGCGCGCTGCGTCAGGTTGGTGGTGAACTGGTCAAGCGCCGGCGTCTTGCCGGCCTGCGGCGCGCTGCCCTGCAACGGGTCGCCGCCCTCCTCCTCGGCCGGCTTGCCGGACAGGCCGGTCACTTCGGCGGCTTCGGCGGAACCTTCGGTGATTTCGTCGAACTTGTGCTTGAGTTCGTCGAGCCGGACCTTGGCCAACAGATGCGCGCCGCGGGTCGCCAGTTGGGCGAGCTCCGGTTCGGTGAGCAGCGCCAGCAACAGGTGCCCGGAACGGATGCGCGGCAGGCGGGTGTCGAGCGAGGCGATCAGCCAGGCCTGCTCGAACAGCTTGATGATGTGCGTGGAAAACACCGGCGTGCGCGTGTTGCCGTTGCGGAAGCGGCCGACTTCGTCGTGCAGTTCGCGCTCCAGGCCGCTCGGGCTGATCTTGCAGCGGCGGAGGATCGTCGTCAGGTCGCTGTCCTGCTGTTCGAGCAGGGCCAGCAACAGATGCTCGAAATCGACTTCGTAATTGCCGCGCGCCATGCACAGGCCGGCAGCGCGTTCAGTGGCCTGGCGGCAGGTGGTGTTGAGTTTGCTGATCAGGGTTTTCAGGGAGGTGCTCATCGGTGCTTCTTTCGCTATAGGTCGCTAATGAATGTTCTGGGTTAGGAAGCGGCAGTCGTCGCGGTCGTTTTTTTCTTCGCGGGTGAGGAGGAAGGTGTCGTAGCCCAACTGGCCATGCCCTAGGCCGAGCGGTTTCACCTCCTCGGCACGCAGCACGGGGCGGATTTCGTACTCGAACTGCACGCCAGTTGCCAGGGCAAGCAATTTTTCCAGGGCACGCGCCAGTTCACCGCGCGGCATGAATCCCAGATAGGCTTCTCGCGACAAAGGGCCGAGGCGAATCCGCAGGCGCAGATTTCTTTGCCAGACGCGCTCGCCAACCAGCATGTCCATTCCCAGGGCGCAGTTATTGTTGCCCAGCGTTGTCCGCTCCTCTTCCGGGACGACATACCAGCGGCCGACGAATTGTTCGACTCGCACCGTTGTCCGGAAATAACCGCCGAGAACGCGCTTGAGGGTCTCTGCGGAGACCGGCCGCTGGCGCAGCAGGCCAGCGAAATAGGCAATCGATTCATCCTCGATGGCGCCCGGCTTGTCTGCCAGGCGTTGGCGCAGGGATTCGAATCCCAGGCCGCTCAGGGCCAGGATCAAGGGCAAAAAACGGTTCTGGCGATTGCTTTCGTACTGGATCGGCAGCCGGTATTTTTTCCAGGCGCGATAGAAATGCCCGACCGAGCGGTTGCTGAACATGTCTAGCAAGGCTCGCCCCGAGGTATCCCGCCGGAATCGCTCGTGCTCGATGACGCGTTCGGTGTAGTGAATCGGCAGCGTTCCGTTGACCCCGAGCATGCCCATGAAACTGGGGGTGATTTCCACCTGTTCGAGCTCCCCGGTATCCAAACCCTCGTCGTCCTTGGCGTTCGTAGCCTGCATGCCATCGACCTGACTGGGGGCAAAGCCCAGGCGCAGTGAATTGCGAAAGCGGATTTTTTCGCTGACGGTGTCTTCGCCGCGGGACCGGAAGTACAGTTCGTACATGCGGACCAGTTGGAAGAACTCGTAACGCTCAGGGTTGCTGAGCGTCTGCTCGATCACCCCAGGATGGATTCGCCGTTGCGTGGTGCGCATCGGATCAACTCCTCCCCGGTTCTTTTAGAGATCACGACCAGCTGAATGAAACTGTTGAGGCTGACATAAAGCCCCAGAAAGCGGTCAATGCAGCGGGTGAATACATCAAGCCCACTGCCGGCAAAACTCGATTCATCGATCGTCAAGCGAACTTCCTGCCCCCGGATGAAGCAGGCAAATGGCTTGCCCGGCATCCAGACTGTCTTCTGCTGTTGCGATATGCCAAGGACCCCTTCGATCTGCCTGCGAGTACTGGCCGTTCCCGGCAAGTCGTACAGCGCCAGCATTTCCTGGAAGGCTTTCAGGCCGCTGCCAGTCAAGGAAAGCTGGTTGAGCGACAGATGAGAAATGAGTCGCCACTGTCCGTCGCGGCGGTGATCGAAACGTACCGGCGGCGTCGGTTTGCGCAGCAAGCGGATCGAGCGCACGCTACTGCCTCCTTCCAGGAAAAGGTCGCCGGAAGGCATGCCGACAGACATCAAGGTCGGCAGTTCCCGGTTGGTACAGGTCAGCTGGAGGCTGAGCACATCGGTTTTGGGCTGGACCGGATCGAAATCGGCATCGACGATGGACAGCGAGGTTTCGTATCCCGGACTGCTTTCGGCGATGATCGGGTCGCGCTGGGCGTACCAGTAGTAGCCGTCACGCTCGGGGGTTTCTCCATGGTGCAGGGAGAAGAACGGCCGGAACTCGGTGATCGATTCACCCTGTGCGGTTTGCCTGACCCGTCTCACCGAATCGATGGCGTAGATGTCGTAGGCGTAGGCACGCCGTCCGTCGGCGACGACCGGGTAGGCGGTGAGGCGGTTGCTGACCCGGATCGGGTCGCCGCGTTGCTGAAACAGGTTGACCACCGGCACGCAGCCCAGGCGCAGGTTTTGGGCGGTCAGTGTTTGCAGCAGGCGGGAAGCGTCACTGTCGGCACGCAGGTTGCCGAGCACGATGCTCAATTCGATTTTTCCCTCGTTGCGCAGGCTTTTCGGCAAGGCAGCAAGATCCAGATCGAAGAAATTGAATTTCTCGGGAAAACAGAAATACTCGGTCAGATAACGGTAAGCGCTGTGGGCCGTATCCGGCATGTCGATCAGGGCTTCCATTTCGTCAAAACCCACTGCGTGAATAAGCTTGCCTGTAAGTGCATGCCAGCGCTGATTTGCTCCGGCAGCAAAGGCGCCGAGCTGATTGAGGAAGAGTGCATCGCGCAGTGCCGAGGCAACCGATGGCTCGGCGTCAATATAGACCCGCAAGCGGTCTGTCTTGGCGAAGTTCTCGTCGCCGCCGTTATTGCGCCAAGACAGCGTAAGCGACAAGGTGGCGTTGCTGCCCGACGGCAAACGGCGATCAACGGTGCTGCTGGCAATCGGGTCGAACTCCAGGGCACTGATCTCGACCGGGACCAGGGTGACCGGCCACGCTGTCCGGAACTTGCAGACTGCACCACGGATGGGCCGGGACTGGAGTTCGGTGTGGCGTGCCACGACGACCGACGAGGATTGGCCGCTGGCGTCGAAATGGGCGATCGAACAACTGGGAAACGGTCGCAGATAATGCGGATAAAGAACGTTGAGCAGCGCTTCAGTGAACTGAGGATAGCTATCTTCGAGTTTTTTCGAGACGCGCGCCGTCATCAAGGCAAACGACTCGATCATCCGCTCGACGTGCGGATCGTCACATCCTTCCCCCGAAAGCAGCAACTGGGCAGCCAGCTTGGGGTAGCGCTCGGCGAACTGGCGCGAATGCTGGCGCAGGAAGGCCAGTTCCCGCTCGTAGTAGGGCAGCAGATCTTCCACTCAGATTCCTGGACGGGCTCTTTGTCGATGCACCGAGTACTGCAGACTGGTCGGCTGCAGCAGCGCATCGAAGGCGACGGGTTCTTGTGCCGGTTTCACGTAGAGAACGGCATTGATCGAAAAGAAAAGGGCGTTCACCGTGTTTTTGTGCAGTTCGATATTGACCCGAACGTCACGCAGGCGCGGCTCGTGGATGGCGATGGCGTTTTCGATGGACGAACAGATGCGCTTGCGATCATGGACGCTGGCCAGGCTCAACCCGGCAAAGTCGCACATCCCGAAACTGGCAACCGAGCGCCTGCTCAACGGCAGGCTCTGGTCCAGCGGTTGATCAAGAACTGTCCGGGTGTTCAAAAGGTATTCAAGGTCACGGGCAACTGCGTCCTTGAGTTGTTCCAGCGACAGGCGTCGCCGCGCTGCGCCAACCGGCAGATCGTCAAACAGTTTGTCGAAAAGTGATGGTTCAAAACCGTGGATCATAAAAAAGGCGGAAACGAATTTCCGCCGTTTCCTTCATGCACTCGCTGATCAGGTAAGGTTCGGCGTGTTCTTGGCGAGGTTCCAGGCACCCTGGATGTTGACCTTGCCGGACTTGTTGCCGTCGATGTTCAGTTCGTCGTAAGTCCACTTGACTGCCGAGTACTTCAGCGAGAAGGTTTCGCGGGGAATACCTTCGCTATCGACGCTCGGCGAGACCGAAGCGATCAGCGCGTTCTTCAGCTCGATCTTCAGGTACTGGTGACGATTCTGGGTGCCGGACGGATTGCCGGTCGTGTTCTTGCCGCCGAAGGCGCGGTAGAAATAAATCACGACATCGTTGATGATCAGGCCAGAAGAGCACGCTTGATAGAGCTTCGGGCTGGAACCGTCGATGTCCTTGGTGAAGATCATTTCGCCGTGTTCGACACGTTCTGCCGTGTGGCCACCGGCGCTGGAGGCCGTTGCCGACTTCGGCTGATGCATCGTGTGGCTCCAGGTCGAAACTTCAACCTGGTCCTTGTGCTTGGCATCGCGGGAATCACCCTTGATGTCGCTGCCTTTGAACTCAACGTAAATATCCTTCATTTCGTGTTTTCTCCTTAGGTTTTACAACAAAATCAGTAATTTGCCTTGCTGGACTGTGGCAGCTCAGCCACCAGGCGGAGCGACACCGACAGTTCATCAAGCTGGAAGTGCGGCCGGATGAAGGACACAGCGCGGTATACCCCGGGACGTCCGGGAACCTCGCTGACCTCGATCGAGGCTTCGCGCAAGGGGAACTGGGCCTTGGTCTCCTGAGACGCCGAGTCGTCGGCCGTGACGTACTGGTCAATCCAGCGCTGCAGGTACATCTGCACATTGGCTGCCGAAGCGAAGCTGCCGATCTTGTCGCGCATCATCGCCTTCATGTAATGGGCGATCCGCGAGACGGCGAACATGTATTGCAGTTGCGCCGACAGCGAAGCATTGGCGTTGGCTGCATCGGTATCGTATTTCTTTGGCTTCTGCGCCGACTGGGCGCCGAAGAAGGCTGCGTAGTCGGTGTTCTTGCAATGCACCAGTGGAATGAAACCGAGATCGCTCAATTCCTTCTCGCGACGATCGGTAATCGAGACTTCGGTGGGGCATTTGAGCGCCACCTCGCCATCGTCGGTACGGAAAGTATGAGTTGGCAGATCTTCGACCAAGCCACCGCCCTCGACGCCGCGAATGGCTGCGCACCACCCGTGATTCTCGAACGCCGTGGTCAACCGGGCGGCAAATGCGAAGGCCGCGTTACACCAGAGGTACTTGTCGTGGTTCGTTCCGTCAACCTCTTCGACAAAATTGAAGCCTTCGGTGACTTCGCCGTCAATCGGGTTGTAGGGCAGACGACCGAGGAAACGCGGCAGCGCCAGACCGACGTAACGTGCGTCTTCCGACTCGCGGAAGGATTTCCATTTGGCGTACTCGACGGTATCGAACACCTTTGCCAGATCACGGGGCTTGCCGAGTTCGGTATAGCTTTCCAGACCGAACAGCTGGGGCGCCGCGGCTGTCACGAATGGCGCGTGCGAAGCGGCCGCAACATGCGACATCTGCTCGATGAAATACATGTCTTCCGGTTGCCGGGTAAGCTCGTACTGGCCGATCAGTGCGCCGAAGGGGGCGCCGCCGAAAGTACCGAATTCTTCCTCGTAGACCTTCTTGAACAGCGAACTCTGATCGAAGTCGATGGCGCTCTTGAAATCCTTGACCAGCTCGCGCTTGCCTGCATTGAACAGTTTGATCTTGAGCTGTTCGCTGGTCGACGTCTGCTTGCAGAGGTAGTTCAGGCCAGTCCAGGCACTCTCCAGCGCCTGAAATTCCGGTGCGTGCATGATTTCGCTCAGTTGCTCGGAAATCAGCTCGTCGAGTTGGGCGACCCGGGCATCAAGGGAGGCAGCCAGGTTTTCGGAGAGGACAACTTCACCTTGAAGTACCTGTTGCACCAACTCGCTAATGATGTCTCGGGCCCGGTTCTTTTCCTGATCGGATTGGGCCACCCGGCTTTCCTCGATGATCTGGTCGAGGACGACGGACTGGTAATTCTGCCCCGCTGCGGAGACGGCCTGCGTTGCGCTCATAGACCACCCCCGTTGTTGCGTCCGCCTTCAAGTTCCTGCAGCTTTTCGGTATTCGAAAGCACGTCGTTGAGAAGATCTTCGAGCTTTTCGTTGCCGGCGAGCTTGTTTCTCAAATCGGCGAGTTTCGCCCTCGCCTCTTGCAGCTTGCGCAGTGGTTCGACCTGCTGCACGACGGCCTCGGGACGAAAATCCTCGAATTTCCTGAACTCAAGATCGACACCCAGTTCACCACCTTCTGGCGTCAGTCGGTTGTTGACCCGAAAGGCCGTACGCGGTGCCATGCCATCCATCACATCGTCGAAATTGTCCATGTCGATGTTGACGAACTTGCGGTCGCGAACTTTGCCCTGCGGCTCCTTCGATTGCGCTGCGAAATCGCCGAGTACGCCTACAACAAATGGGATTTCCTTGACTTCGATGGCGTCACCGATCTCGACGTCATAGGTGAGCTGAACCCGGGGGGGGCGGACCTTTTGCAGGCGCTTCTGGATACTTTCCTTTTTGGCCACGATATCTCCTGGATGAAATCGTTAAGATCGGGCGTCAGGCAGAGACGGCTCGCACCTGACCATTCCCGGTTATTTCAATACACTGAAAGGGTTTCCCGCCGCCGGTTTGCTAGGCGCAGCCTTACCAGCGGGTGCCTGACGGGTTCGAGGCGTGGGGGCTGCGCGCTTGGCTGCAATCTCCCGTTTTTTGCGGGCTTCAAGTTCTGCAGGCGGAACGAGTACATCCTCACCCAGGATTTCGCGCATGACCATGGCCAGACCTGTCGCGTCAGGCCTGGCATTTCCTTGCAGGGAGACATCACTGCGCAAGTCGTTGAGCGACTGCGATGCCACCCTCAACCCGGATACGGCACGGATGCTCTTGGCAGTTTTGTCGGTACGGTCGCGTTGCAGCACTTCCTCGGCCGAGACAATGGCCTGACTGTATCGTGCGTCATCAAAATAAAGTTTCGCAATCCTTACCCACGGCTCCTTGCGCTCAGGGTTGGCTCGTGAAAGTTCATTCAGAATGCGAATAGCTTCGTCCTTTTTACCCGCTTCGAGCAAGCTACTGACTTGTGATTCGGTTTGCGCCATCGTCGCGCCGAACTCTTCCTCGGAACTGACAGTCGTCTGCGTGGCACATGCAGAAAGGCTGAGTGCTACAACAGCGAGAATGACGCTCAACCCTTTGTTGATGCGAATTCGCCCCGAAACTTTGGTAATACTACTTTTTGGATAGTTCATAGTCATTTTATAATGCCATTGGGTTTGCCTGATTCAGGACGGCATAGTACATTAGCGTCCTTTGTTCAGGCAACCTATCCGGCATATATGTTGAAAACTAATTTCAATCCTGCTGCATACACCTCGCGCCCGCGGTTCAGTAGATCGACACGATTGATCTGGTTTTCCTTGTTTTTCGCGACCCTGCTGTCCGGATGCGGCGGTGCTTCAGGGGTACAGATGGCGGGCACGGCAATCGGGGTGATTCTTGAAGCGACCGGAGTGATGAAGCGAGAGAGTGATCCAGCCAAGCGCTTCAAGGAGTTGACGCTGAAGATTTCCGCCGGCGAAGAATTGAACACGACAACCGGCGGTGTCTCGATGTCGATGGTGGCCAAGATCTATGTACTACGATCTTCGGAACGCCTCACGCACCTCAGCTATCAAGAGTTTGGCGAAGCCCAGGGCGATGCCGCCCTGTTCGGTGACAGCCTCGTATCTTCCCGAGAACTGATCATGATTCCGGGCAAGGTCTATGACTTCAAACTCAACATTCCCGGGGACGCAACGACGGTTGCCGTCGTTGGCATGTATCGCTCGCCGTTTGCGAACCGCTGGCGAATAGCCTTCGACGCGCAGGAGTCGATCGACCGTGGCATCAGCGTCGGCGCCCATGCCTGCGCGCTGAGCGCCAGCACGGGGAAGCTGATCCCGCGGATCAGTCCGGATTCGACGTTCTCGCTGGTCGGTGTCAGTTGCAACAAGTAAAGGTGAATTGAAACAATGGGTGGCAAGAAAATTCTTTGGGGAGAAGGTCTGTTTCTTCGCCCGCAGCATTTCCAGATGCAAGACATGCACGTCGAGGCAATCGGACGCCGCAGCCAGTTGGTCGCCAACCCTTTCGCCTGGGGGGTTCGGGCGATGGATCTCGATCACGACTCCCTGAAAAGCGGCATCCTCAGACTGACCCGCATCGACGCAATTTTTGCCAACGGCGATTCGCTGATCGCTCCCGGGCTTGATCAACTACCGGCTCCGCTCTCGCTTGAAGAGGCCGTGGCAGAAGGCGGGGTAACTGACTTCTACCTTGCCATCCACCACTTGAATCCGCATGGCGGCAACAGTGCCGACAACGCTGCGGAATCGGGCACGGCGCGGTATGTCGTGATCCCCGAGGAAGCAAATGACCTGTTCACCGACGCCGCCGAAGCCGAGGTGGCTACGCTGAGCAAGTTGTCGTTCATCAAGGCTGCAGATGAACCGCGTGAGCAGTTGCTGACCCTTCCTATTGCCCGGATTCGTCGAACCGCCAGCAACGGCTTCGAGTTTGACCCCGGTTTTCTGCCGCCATCGGTGACCCTGCGTGGCACGCCAGCCCTGCACGCCATGCTGCGCCGTCAGATCGATGCCTTGCTGGCAAAGGCCGATGCGCTCTACGGATTTCATCGCGAGCCATCGAAGAACATCATCGAGTTCCGCTCAGGCGACATCGCGTCTTTCTGGCTTTTGCACACCGTGAGTAGTGCCTGCGCCGCCCTGACGCACCTGTTCCGGAATCCTGAAACTTCGCCAGAGAGGCTGTTTCAGGAACTACTGCGCTTGGCCGGCGGCTTGATGACCTTTTCGAAGATCTACACACTGAACGATTTGCCGGCCTACGAGCACCAGCAGCCGGGTCCGGCCTTTTGGCGGCTAGACAATATTCTCAAGGACCTGCTCGATACAGTCATTTCGACACGCTATTTCGCGATTGCCCTGAATCAACCGAAACCTGCGTTCTACGCCGGGCACCTGGATTCAGACAAGATCAACAACGAAACGGCCTTCTATCTGGCGATCACGGCCGCCCACCAGCAATCCGAAATCATCGAATCGATCCCCTTGCGTCTCAAGGTCGGCGCTCCGGACGACGTCGAAAAACTGGTCCTGTCGGCCATCTCCGGCGTCAGACTGACGCACGCTCCGCAGGTTCCGGCCCCGATACCGGTACGCCCCGGGGCCTGCTATTTCGCGCTGGATGCGCATGGTCCGCTCTACGAGCGCATGCTGAAAGCCAAGTCAGTCATGATCTACGCCCCCGAAAGCTATCGGGACCTCAAAATTGAAATGATCGCGGTGATTCCATGAGCCATGCCCCCAGTTTGTTCTCATCCGCCACTTATACCGAGCAGACCGACACCCGGACACTCAGCACGCCACCGGAAAAGAATCTGGTCGACCTGCTCTACGACGGCTTTTACATGCTGATCCTCCTGCAAGGCCGGAGTGCTCCCCAGGATGTACCTTCGTTTTCCGCCGGCATTCGCCGCTTTCTCGACGATTTCGAAAAGCGGGCGAGCAAGGCACACTTCAATGCTGATGATATTTTCGACGCCAAATACGCACTGTGTGCTGCGATTGACGAAGCAGTGCTGACGTCACGGATGAATATCCGTGAAACCTGGGAGCGGCATCCCCTGCAACTTGAACTATTCGGCGACCAGCTCGCCGGAGAACACTTCTTCGACCGCCTGGAAGTGGCACGCAATGGCGGCTCGAATCGCATTCAGGCTCTGGAAGTTTTCCATATGTGCCTGCTTGTCGGATTCAAGGGGCGCTACTTGCTTGAGGGGCCGGAGAAGCTCAAGTACCTGACCGCGCAGCTTGGCGAGCAGATTGCCCACATCAAGGGTAAGCAAGCCGCGTTCGCACCGCACTGGGCGGCGCCTGACCGCATTGCCAACGTGATCAAGCGCGACGTTCCGATGTGGGTGATCAATTCAATCCTCGCCCTGCTCGGACTAGTTGCCTACGTAGCGCTGGACTGGCACGCGGGTTATAACGTTCAACAGGTACTTGCGCCGTTTGCCAACGTTGTGCAACTGGCCCCAAAAGCGCCCAGTTTGATCATTACCCTGCCGTAAGCGAAGTGGTCATCGTGCGGACTTGGCCGGATTGCGCAGACGATTGGCGATGTCGGTGTTGTTGAAGCGCTGAGCAATGTCCAGTGCCGATTCGCCCCGGTCGGTACGTAATTCGGTATTCGCCCCGGCCTCAAGCAATGCGTTGACGATCGACAGGTGGCCACCACGCGCAGCCGCCATCAACGCCGACATGCCGCCCTCACTGACGGCGTTGATATCACCGCCATGCGCTATGAGCAGGGCGACAATACCCTGATGCCCATTCAGCGCCGCGTAAACCAGCGGCGGCCAGCCAGGAATGCCCTGCGAAGCATCCGCCTTGAGCAGCAACTCGACCACCTTCTCGTGACCACGTAAGGCCGCTAGAGCTAGCGCGGTGTCGCCGGCGGCGTTACGTGCGTTGAGTTTGGCCCGGCTATTGATCAACAGTTCAGTCAACTGCACGTGACCGTCCCGGGCTGCCAGCATCAACAAGGTGTTGCCATCGATGTCGGTGGTATCAACCGAAGCGCCACGCCCGAGCAGGCTTGCGATCGCCTTGCTGTCGCCCATCCTGGCTCCCTGAATCAGCTCGTCATAGGTGCTGGCAAGGGAGAGTACAGGCAGCACGGCGATCATTGCGACAGCAACGAGTTTTTTCATTTTCATCTGTTCTCCGGCAGGTCCGGCTTGAACAAGCGCCGAAAATTCGCGGTAGTGGCAACCGCGATGGTCTCCAGCGACTGTTCGCGCAACCTGGCAATTTCTTCGGCCACATGGTGCACATAGGCCGGTTCGTTCGGTTTGCCACGATATGGCACCGGGGCTAGGTAAGGCGAGTCGGTTTCAATCAATAGACGATCCAGCGGGCAGTTGCGCGCGACCTCCTTAACTACCGTAGCGTTCTTGAAGGTGACGATGCCGGAAAACGAGATGTGGAAACCGATCGCCAGCGCCTGTTGCGCGATTTCCCAGTTTTCGGTGAAGCAATGCATGACGCCGCCGACTGCAGCCGCACCCTCCTCTCTCAATATTTCCAGGGTGTCAGCTGCCGACTCGCGGGTATGCACGATCAAGGGCTTGCCACAGCGAAGAGCAGCACGGATGTGCGTCCGGAAACGTTGACGCTGCCACTCCGGCTTGTCCTTCTGCCAGTAATAATCAAGCCCGGTCTCGCCAATGCCAAGCACCTTGGGGTGACTGGCCAACTCGATCAAACGGGCTTCATCCGGCTCTTCGACATCGGTATATTCGGGATGGACGCCGACCGTGGCGTAGAGATTCGGAGCACGCTCGGCAACTTCGATGACCCGCGGAAAATCCTCAAGATTGACACCGATGCAAAGCGCGGCGCCAACCTGGTTACGCGCCATGGCCGCAAGCACTTCCGGCAGGCGTTCGGCCAGCCCCGGAAAATCGAGATGACAGTGCGAGTCGACCAGCATCTCGCTCAAAGGGTGTGAGTAGGCCGTGCGGACTGGAGGACGCCGCCGAGCAGGCCTTCGATCTTGCGCCTGGCCTCCTGCCCGCTTTCGTCGTCATTGAAATGCACGCCGATGCCCTGGGCACGTCCGTTCTGGGCGCCGGCGGGCGTCACCCAGATGACGGTGCCGGCGATCGGCAGCTTGGTCGGATCGTCCATCAACGAAAGAAGCATGAACACTTCATCGCCCAGCGAATAGCCTCGGGTGGTGGGAATGAAGATGCCGCCATGACGCAGATGCGGCATGAAAGCCGCATACAAGGCCGATTTCGAGTTGATGTTCAGCGACAGGACGCTCGGTCGCTGTGGCGCGGGTTTGGCTTCGCTCATCCTCGATCAGTGGAAAACAATGTTCGGTAATCCAGAAAAATGCCTTCCAGGAAGAGTCGCGCATTCAGCGGCTGTTCTGCCTCCTGGCGACGCAGGTTCAGGCTTCGATAGAAATTGATCAGTCGAACGCCGGGAATCATATCAGCCAGCGCGCGGCTTTGGGTCTGTTGATTCAGAAAATATCTTGCTGGCAAGCCGCTCTTCCCCAGATTCAGGTCGAGTACCCATTTCTGCATGGCTTCCACGACCTGTTTCAGAGACAGGCTGCCTTTGCTGTCCTTGATCTGTTTCTCAAGTTCACCGGCCAGTGCGATCGGGTTACTGCCGCGGCCTTCGAGCAAGCGGGCAAGCAGTTGATCCAGCCAACTTCCCTGAGCGGCAGCAGCGAGCTCAGCGGCAAATCGAGGCGCCCCGCCGCTCAGCGCCAGCCAGCGCTCCGCGTCATTGATTCCCTGCGCCTCGAGTGCGGCCAGGGAGCGTGCTCTCGCGGGCAGCGCAACAGGCACCGCCTGGCACCGGCTGCGGATGGTTGGCAACAAAGAAGAAGGCTCACCGGAAACCAATAAAAACAATGTATTTGAAGGAGGTTCTTCAAGTATTTTCAAGATTGAATTCGCGGCGTTCCGGTTCATTGCTTCGGCAGGATTGATCAGAACAATACTCAGCCCCCCGCGGTGGCTTCCGACACCGAGAAACTCATCGAGGTTGCGGATCTGGTCGATGGTGATCTGCTGGCTGGGTTTCTTCTTGCCTTCTTCCTGTTCGACCTCGGAGGCGAGCGCTTCCGGCTGCAACAAGCGAAAGTCGGGGTGGTTGCTCTGGGCGAACCAGTTGCAGGCGAGGCATTGACCGCAGGCAGCCCCCTTTTCGGTGCGGCTCTCGCACAGGAGCGACGCAGCAAACTCCCTGGCCAGGGCGAACTTGCCTATCCCCTTCTGGCCGACCAGCAGCAAGGCATGCGGCAGGCGCTCACGTCTGGCCAGCAGACTATCCCAGCTATCCTTATGAAGATCTAAAACGTTCATTAACAGATAGTTGAAAATACAACTTCAAGTTGTTTACGAATTTCGCCGATGGTTTTCTCAGCGGCGATCGTACGGATTCTCGAGGGATTCGCCTGGGCTCGTTCAAGATAAGCCTGACGGACACGGTGGTGAAAATCGGCACGCTCCTGCTCGAACTTGTCGAGTACCCGATTGGCCAGCACGATCCGCTCCCGGGCAATCTCCAGTGGCAGATCGAAAAGCAGCGTCAGGTCGGGTTGCAGATGTTCATGCACCCAATGTTCGAGCGCCAGGAACTTGGCCTTGTCCAGCCCTCGCCCTCCCCCCTGGTAGGCCCAGGTGGCATCGCTGAAACGGTCGCAGATGACCCACTCGCCGCGCTCAAGAGCGGGTTCGATGCGTTGTGCCAGATGTTCGCGACGCGCAGCGAACATCAGCAGGGTTTCGGTTTCCAGGTGCATCGGTTCGTTGAGCAGGAGTTCGCGGAGTTTTTCTCCCAGCGAGGTACCACCGGGCTCCCGGGTGAGCAGCACGGTGTGTCCCCTAGCGCGTAGGTGCTCGGCCAGCCATTCGACGTGACTACTCTTGCCGGCCCCATCGATGCCCTCGAAGGTAATGAACTTTCCTCTCATCGTCCGCCTCTCTGGTAACGGTTCACGGCCCGGTTATGCTCGTCGAGTGTATGCGAAAACTGACTGCTGCCGTCGCCCCGGGCCACGAAATACAGAGCATTGCTCGCTGCCGGCATGGCTGCCGCACGTAACGAAGCCAGGCCAGGCATGGCAATCGGTGTAGGCGGCAAGCCGCTACGGGTGTAAGTGTTGTACGGGGTATCGGTTTGCAGGTGAATCTTGCGCAGATTGCCATCAAATTGCTCGCCCAATCCGTAGATCACGGTCGGGTCGGTCTGCAGGCGCATGCCAATCCTTAAACGGTTCACAAAGACCGCGGCGACCATGGCACGGTCCTCCTCGCGACCGGTTTCTTTTTCAATGATCGAGGCCATCACCAGAAGATCATCCGCTGTCCGGTAGGGCAATCCCGGAGGACGCTGCGACCAGATTTCATCGAGTTTCGCCTGCATTGAAGCGGCTGCCCGCGCGAGCAGCTCCAGGTCGCTGGATTCCTTGTCGAACAGATAGGTATCAGGCAGCAATCGTCCCTCAAGCGTGTTCAAGGCCAGCCCGAGACGTTCGATCACCTGAGCCTCACTCAAGCCGGCGGTGTCGTGACGCAAGGCGGGATGCTCATTCAGGCGGGCGCGGAATTGGCCGAAAGTCCAGCCCTCAACCAGCGTTATGCTGGCCTGGCTGACGCGACCGCTGGCCAGTTTGTCGAGCAGACTGGAGGGGGTTTCGCCAGGCTCGGTGCTGTAGGTACCGGCCTTGATTGCCCCGCTCTTGCCCTGCCAGCGGGCGAGGAGAACGAACATTCCGGCATGAACCGGCACCCCCGCATCGTTCATCTGTTTCACGGCAGCCCGCAGACCGCTGCCAGGAGGAATGCGAAATTCGAGCTTACTTCCAGCTGGTAGTTCCAGTTTTTGCTGCGACCACCAGATGAAGCCGGCAGCGGCCCCGACTAAGGTGATCAACAACAGGGCGGCGAGGCGAAAAACAAGACGCATGGGAACTCGTGGACGGTTTTACTGGTCTTGCCCGTCGAAAACGAGCGTGAAGTTCGGCACGGAAGCGTGCACGTAAACGGGCGATATAATAGCCCAAACCTCAAGGAGCCCTCATGAATCCCCATTGGCGAAGCTTTCTCGAATCGACGGACGCCTGCTTTGCTGCGGAACAGCCGGAAGTTCTTAATTTCGGCGACGCACCGGCCGAGCTGCTGGCCGCCAGCCAGGGTACGGTCCTGGTCCCGCTAACGCATCTGGCTGTGCTTGCGGCCAGCGGTGACGATGCCCGTGCCTTCCTGCATAGCCAGTTCACCAGCGATATCAACCACCTCGGCGAAGCCGCGGCGCAGCACGCCGGCTGGTGTACTGCCAAGGGCAGGATGCAGGCCAGTTTCGTTGTCTGGCATCAGAATGGGGCCTACCGCATGTTGCTCGCGGCCGATCTGCTTGATGCAACGGCAAAACGCCTGCAGATGTTCATCCTGCGCTCGAAGGTCAAACTCGCCACCGAATCCGATACGGTGCTGCTCGGTGTTGCCGGGCCGCAAGCGACCGAGGCCCTGGCCGATGCCGGCTTGAGCGCGCCGGCTACGACCTTGAGCGTGACCGACAAGGACGGCGTAACCGTCATCCACGTCGATGGCCAGCGTTACATCCTCGCCCTGCCGGTCAGCCAGTTGCCGACGCTCTGGCAGAAACTCGGGCTCAAGGCCCGGCCGGCGGGCGTTCCAGTCTGGCGCTGGCTGGATGTGCAGGCCGCTTTTCCCCTGGTCAGCCTGGCGACCAAGGAAGAGTTCGTCCCGCAAATGGCGGATTTCGAAAAGATCGGTGGCGTCAGTTTCCACAAAGGCTGCTATCCGGGCCAGGAGATCGTTGCCCGCACCCAGTATCTGGGCAAGGTCAAGCGCCATCTCTATCGTCTCAGTGCCGACACCCCACTTGCTGCCGGCGCCGAACTGTATTCTCCGGATAATCTGGAACAGGCCAGCGGCAAGGTGATGCTGGGAGCGCCCTCGCCCACCGGTGGCCATGTTGCCTTGGCGGTCGTGCAATCCAATTACGCCGGCAATTTGCGGCTGGGCGCCCGCGATGGCGCAGCGGTAACGGCGGTTGCAGTCAATCCGCTCTGAGCGGAAACGATGTGCCTGATCCTGGTTGGCTGGCAGGTTCACCCAGACTATCCGTTGGTGGTCGCAGCCAACCGGGATGAGTTTCATGCCCGGCCAACCGCGGCCGCCGATTTCTGGCCCGATGCACCGGATATCCTCGGTGGGCGCGACTTGCAAGCGGGCGGGACCTGGTTGGGAGCGACCCGCCGCGGCCGTTTCGCCGCCGTCACCAACGTCCGAGAGCCTGGGGCTCCGCCGGGCCTACGCTCGCGTGGCGAACTGACCAGCACCTTCCTGCGCTCCAGCCTGTCCCCGATCGATTACGCCGAAGCCCTGGTGGCTGCCGATTACGCCGGTTACAACCTGTTGCTCGGCGACGGGCAGACGCTGGTCTATGCCTCCAACCGGGGTATTGCCAGCCGGGAGCTCGAACCGGGCATCTACGGTTTGTCGAACCATCGACTGGATACGCCCTGGCCAAAACTGCTCAAGGCGCGGGAACAGTTTGCGCAGGCGCTGGAAACCCTGCCCGGGGAAGACGCTTTTTTCAGCCTGCTTGCCGATCGTCGGGTCGAGGCTGACGAGGATCTACCGAACACCGGCGTTCCGCTCGTCTGGGAACGGCGCCTATCGGCTGTCTTTGTTCAGTCGGCCAACTACGGGACACGCGCTTCGACCCTGTTGCTGCGCGATCGGGCCGGAACGGTGTTGCTGCACGAAAAAAGTTTCGCCGCCGACGGCAGCGAGTTTCAATCTTCCCGGATATCGACCGCCGTGTAGCACGGCACCCGATCAAAAAGCTCGACGATGTCGGCGTTGCGCATGCGCACGCAGCCGTGCGAGCCGGGCACGCCCATTTCGGCGCTGTCCGGCGAGCCGTGGATGTAGACGTAGCGGCGCATGGTATCCACGCAGCCGAGGCGATTGTGGCCGGGTTGACAGCCGGACAGCCAGAGAATGCGCGTCAGGATCCAGTCGCGACCGGGAAATTGTTCGGCGAGTTCCGGCGTCCACAGCTCGCCGGTAGGCCGGCGACGGACGAAGACGGTATTGGCTGGCAGGCCGGCGCCGATTTTGGCGCGGATGATGTGTGGACCACGCGGCGTGCAATAGCTGCCGGAAACTTCGCCAACGCCTGCCTTGGCCGTCGATACCGAATACTCGGCGAGGATGTGCTGTGCCTCATCGACGACCTGCAGCGATTGACGTGCGACGGAGATCAGCAGCTTCACTGTGTTTTCCTGCGCCGACCGGCAAAGAAGGACGAGAGCAGCGTGCTGCATTCCTCGGCAAGAACCCCGCCGATTACGCTTGCGTGGTGGTTGAGCCTCTCGACGCCGAAGAGATCGACGACACTGCCGTGAACGCCGGTTTTCGGGTCGCGAGCGCCGTAGATGACACGGCTGATCCTGGCGTGCATGATGGCGCCGGCACACATGGCACAGGGCTCCAGGGTGACGAACAATTCGCAGCCCGGCAGGCGGTAGTTGCCAAGAGCGCGCGCAGCATCGCGCAAGGCGGCAATTTCGGCGTGGGCGGTCGGGTCATGTTCGCCGATCGGCGAGTTGAATCCGCGCCCGACGATCCGGCCATCGAGAACCACCACTGCCCCTACCGGAACCTCGCCAAGGCACTCGGCTGCCTGTGCCAGGGAAATCGCCTCGCGCATGAAATATTCGTCACTCAGGCCGTTGGGCAAGCTAACTGCAGGATTTTCCGAAGTCATTATTCGTTGGGGCAGGCGGGGCAGGAGCGTAGTATACCGCAGCCTCGAGTTACCCCTTTGTCTCCGGAATCACCCTGTTGCCATGACCGAACACATCCTGATGTTTATCCTGGGCCTAGCCGCCCTGACCCTGGGCGCCGAACTGATGGTTCGCGGCGCCGCCCGCCTGGCGCTCACCTTCGGCATTTCGCCGCTGGTCGTCGGCCTGACCATCGTCGCCTTCGGCACCAGTGCCCCCGAGATGGCAGTCTCCGCGGGTGCCGCACTGAGCGGCGCCGGTGACCTCGCAATCGGCAATGTGGTCGGCAGCAACATCGCCAACGTCCTGCTGATTCTCGGGCTGGCGGCACTGATCGTGCCGCTGGCGGTCAACGAGCAGATCATCCGCCAGGAAATCCCGATCATGATCGGCGCCAGTCTGCTCTTCCTGGTTCTGGCGCTCGACGGCAACCTGAGTCGTGGCGAAGGCGCGCTGCTGTTCGCGCTGGTCGTGATTTACACTATTTTCCTGGTCGTCCAGTCGCGCCGGGCCAGCAAGGCGGTCGAAGCCGAGTTCGCCGACGAGATGCCCGACACCACCAGCCGCTGGGACGCGCACTGGAGCGTCCAGTTGCTGCTGGTTGCCGGCGGCCTCGGCCTGCTCGTCCTCGGTGCCGGCTGGTTGGTCGACGCGGCGGTTGCGGTAGCCCGTGCCTTTGGCGTCAGCGATCTGGTGATCGGCCTGACCGTGGTCGCAGTCGGTACTTCAATGCCGGAGATCGCCACCTCGCTGGTAGCCGCCTGGCGCGGTGAGCGCGACATCGCCGTTGGCAACGTCGTCGGCAGCAACATCTTCAACATCTTCGCGGTGCTCGGCTTCTCCAGTATGATCGCCGACGGCGGCATCGTCGTCTCGGAAGCGGCGCGTCACTTCGACATCTGGGTGATGCTTGCGGTCGCTTTCGCCTGCCTGCCGATCGTCGTCACCGGCCGCGAGATTGCGCGCTGGGAAGGCGGCGTTTTCCTCGCCTATTACGTCGCCTACACCGCTTACCTGATACTGGCGGCAACACAGCACAGCAGCCTCCCAGCCTTCTCTTCGGCGATGCTGAGTTACGTGCTGCCGCTGACGGTGATTACGCTGATCGTCAGTTTCGTGCGCAACGGGGTCAAGACCCCGGCGAGCTGAGCCCGGCCGCCAGGAAATCCATCAGCACGCGAACCCGGTGCGGCACATGGCGGTTGCCGGGAAGCAGCGCGTGGATGCCGAGTTCGGGTCGCGGAAAATCCTCAAGCACGGGTTCGACGAGACCTGTAGCTAGAGCCGCCTCAACAATGAAATCCGGCTGTAACGTGATGCCCATGCCCCGCGCCGCCGCTTCGACCAGGACATCGCCGTTGTTGGCCTGGATGCGGCTGCGCACGGGAAATGCCTGCAACTGGCCGTCGACCGTGAACTGCCATTGCTGCGCGTTGCCGCTGACTGCATAGCCCAGACATTCATGATGGATCAACTCCGCCGGATGGCGTGGCCGGACGTGGCGGGCCAGGTAATCCGGCGAGGCCACCGCGTACAGGCGGATGCTGCCGATGCGCCGGGCCACGTCGCCGCCGGCGAGCTGGCGGGTGATGCGCAGCGAGAGGTCGATACCCTCCTCGATCAGTTTCACCTGGCGGTCGCTGTAGTCCATGTCCAGCGTCACTTCCGGGTAGCGGCGGGCAAAATCGAGCAGTAACGGGGCCACCCGCTTGAGGCCGAAGCTGAGCGGCACGCTGACGCGCAAGTGGCCGCGCGGCGCCTGATTCTCATCGGTGAGTTCGTTCTCGGCGGCTTCGACCAGGTTGAGGATGACCCGGCATTTCTCCAGATACGCCGCACCAGCGGCGGTCAGCGACAGGCGGCGCGTGCTGCGCGCCATCAGCTTGACGCC
>DILW01000023.1 GCA_002425245.1 Betaproteobacteria bacterium UBA5582
GGCGGGAGTTTCCTCCGGTGCGACGGGGGCTTGCGAGAAGAGGTCGAATTGGTCGTTCATGGTGGGGCAGCAGGGATTCCGTTCGGGGGCGAATGTATCACGCGGACTCGGCGCGTGGCGCTGGCGCGGGTCTTGTCTAGGTGAAATCCCCAAGTTTGCTCGCGCGCGGGGGCGCGTAGAATCGCGCCCCTCAAAATTCGGGACAGCATCATGACTTCCTCGCAAGGCGCCCGCGCCCATTGGTCCAGCCGCTGGGCCTTCTTCCTGGTTACCGTTGGCTCCGCGGTCGGCCTCGGCAACATCTGGAAATTCCCTTACATGACCGGCAGCAACGGCGGCAGCGCCTTCGTGCTGGTCTATCTGGCCTGCATCCTGGCCATTGGCGTACCGCTGCTCATGGCGGAAACGCTGCTCGGCCGGCGCGGCCAGGGCAATCCGGTGACGACCATGCGGGTGCTCGCCGACGAGGCTGGTGCCACGCGCTGGTGGCAGGTGATCGGCTACATCGGCATCGCTGGTGCCTTCCTCATCCTTTCCTTTTACAGTGTGGTAGCCGGCTGGGTGCTGGAATACACTTGGCGTGCCGCCTCCGGTTTCGCGGCGCTGCCCAAGGAAGCCTTTGCCGACGCCTTCGGTGCCTTGCTGGCCAGCCCGGGGCGCTTGATCTTCTGGCATACGGTATTCATGGCGCTGACCGCGGCGGTGGTCCTCGGCGGCGTGACCAGCGGCATCGAGCGCGCCAACAAGATCATGATGCCGGCGCTGTTCGGCATCCTCGTCTTCCTGGTCGCCTACGGCGCGCTGGCCGCCGACCTGCCGGCAGCATTCCGCTTCCTGTTCCATTTCGACCCGTCGGCGATCAATCGCGGCGTGCTGTTCGCCGCCATGGGCCACGCCTTCTTCACGCTCAGCCTGGGCATGGGGGCGATCATCACCTACGGTTCCTACCTCGGCCGCGAAGTATCGATCCCGCGTACCTGCCTGGCGATTGCCGCCGCCGATACGGGTGTTGCGCTGCTCGCCGGCCTGTCGATCTTCGCCATCGTCTTCGCCCAGGGGCTGGAACCGGCGGCCGGTCCCGGCCTGCTGCTGCAGACCCTGCCGCTGGCCTTCTCGCAGATGCCGGGGGGGCAGATCGTCGGCCTGGTGTTCTTCGTGCTGGTTGTTTTCGCCGCCTGGACCTCGGCGATTTCGTTGCTCGAACCAGGTGTCACGCTGTTGGTCGAGCGTTTCGACCTTGGCCGCAAGGCAGCGGTGATGCTGCTGGCCTCCGGCGTTTGGTTGCTAGGCGTTGCAGTCGCGCTGTCGTTCAACGAATGGAGTGGTTTCAGCGTGTTCGGGCTCGGCCTGTTCGACCTGCTCGACACGCTGACTACCAAGATCATGATGCCGCTGGCCGGCCTGCTCATCGCCTTGTTTGTCGCATGGGCGATGAAGCGCTCGCATGTGCGCGATGAGATCGGCCTGGGCGAAACAGCATTTGTGCTGTGGTATCGGGTCCTGCGTTTCGTTTCGCCAGTGGCGATTGCCATCATCTTCCTGCACGTCATCGGGGTGCTCGGCTGAGCAAGGCTAATGCAATAAACGGGCTTGCTGTGGGTCTATGAGAAGAGGATAATCTGGATCGATTTGACATAGGCTTTTGTCATTGAATTCGGATTTTCCTGATTTCATTCTGCTCACAGGTGCTCAAGCATGTTGGCGAAGCTTCGGTGGTTTTCCCTTATTCCCAGTCTCTTTGTTATCTCGGCAATGGCTCACGAGCCGCAGCCGCAAACCGTTCGAATCTGCGATGAGAGCGGTTGCGCCGAAAAGCCGCGCGATAGTGTCAGCTTCATTCCTCGCGCCCTCGGCAATCAGACGACCGGACGTCGCCACGCAGAACTGGTGGCGCTTGCTTCAACCGATCCGCAGGCGGCCTACGATCTCGGTTTGCGCCATTTTCGCGGAGACGGCGTTCCTCAGGACAGCTACCAGGCACTGAAATGGATGCGCGATGCGGCTAGTCGGGGCTACCTGCCGGCGCAGACCGCTGTCGGCCGTCTTTATCTGAGTGGCCTGGCGGAAATGGGCGCGGATCCTGCCGAGGCTGAAAAATGGCTGCTGATGGCCTCCAGCAAAGGTGACAAGGAAGCCGGCAAGCTCCTGGTCGAAGCACAAAAGGCCAAACAGAGCGAAGTTGCCTACCAACGCTGGAAAGAAGCCAATCAGGAAGAATCGCGCAATTTCTGGGAGGGGCTTTACCAATATCGCTGGCAGTGGCCGGATGACGACTACGAGCGGGATTTACACGCTTCCCGCACCTACCGTCGCTGAGTCCTGCAGGAGTATTGAAAATGTTCAAAATGAAAATGTTCCCGGTGCTGGCTCTGATCTCGGCCGGCTTTGCACTCTCGGCGTGCAGCACGTCCTCCAGCGGCGGTCCGGTGGCTACCGGTGCGCCCGACGCGACGGCGGTCAGCGGCTCGGCCAGCGGTGCCACCAGCGCCGGTGCCAATCTGGCTCTGGAGCGCTGTGATGCGCCGTTGGGTACGCTGGCTTTCGACGATGGCCGGGGCAAGGCGTGGTATGGGAGCTTCGGCCGTTCGACCAAGGTGACGGGGATTGATCCCCTGATCCGTCTGGCCGTGCAGCAATCGAACTGCTTCGTGATCACCACCATCGGCAACAACCGCACGGAAAGCAAGATTTCGGCGATTACCGACAAACAGCGCAATTCCGGCGAATTCCGACCGGGTTCCGAACAGCAGAAGGGGCAGCGCGTTGCCGCCGACTACTACATGGAGCCGTCTATCGTCATCGACGAATCGCCGACCGGACGGGTTGCCGGGGCATTGGGTGGCCTGGTTGGTCATGGCGGGGCGGTCATCGCTGCCGGCGTGGAAAGCAAGATATCGGTCGTGACCCTGACCCTTTACGACATCCGTTCTGGCATCCAGCTGGCGGCGGCAGAAGGGAACGCCAGCGCCAGCAGCCTGGGTGCCGCCCTTGGCGCGCTTGGTGGTAACGCAGCCGGGACGCTGGGTGGATTCACGCGCACGCCGGAGGGCAAGGCAACCGTTGCAGCCTTTACCGACGCCTACAACAAGATGGTGGTCGGCCTGCGCAACTACAAGGCGCAGAACGTCGATGGCGGCATGGGCCGCGGCGGTCGGCTGCCGGTCAATTAAAGACAGTCGTCGCTAAGCCGGTTGGGCAATTGTGTAGCGGCCGCGGCCGGCCTCCTTGGCGCGGTACATCGCCTGATCGGCAGCAATCAGCAGGCGATCCGGGTCGCTGTCGCCATCTCCCAACGCAATGCCGATCGAGGTGCCAAGCGTGCACGCGCCTTCAGGCAGACGGAACGGCTCGGCGAAGGCGGCGAGACATTTTTCTGCAACCCTGACCGCGCTCTCGTCGGCATGTTCGGCGAGGTCGGAGAGCAGGATGACGAACTCGTCGCCGCCGACCCGGGCGAGCGTGTCTTCGCGCCGGATCACCGCGCTCAGGCGTTCGGCAACCGCTGACAGGGCGATATCGCCGACGTCGTGACCGTAATCGTCGTTGATCGGTTTGAACCCGTCCAGATCAAGAAAAAGTACCGCCACCCGGCTATTGTTCCGGTGCGCTCGAGCCTGCGCCTGTTTCATTCGGTCGGCCAGCAGCTTGCGATTGGGCAGGCCGGTAAGCTGGTCGTGGTGGGCCATGTGGCTGAGTTCGGCACGGCTTTCCAGCAGTTTCGAGAGAACCCGGTTGAAAGCCGCGGTGAGGTGCCCGACCTCGTCGTCACGGATGACCGGCAGCGGTTCCAGCGGGATCTCGCCCAGCGTCATGCGGTCCGCCCGGCTGGCCGTGTCCATCAGGGGACGCATCATCCAGCGCATGAGCAGGATCATGACCAGGATGAACAGCGGCAGGATGATTGCCGTGTTGCGCACGATGTAGCGGACCAGTCGACCGACCGAACCGTGGGCCTCACTGGTTGGCAGCCGGGCAACGACCACCCAGTCGACACTGGGCACCGAAGCGGTGGCGGCGATTTCCTCGACCCCCTTGGCGTTGACCGTGACACCGCTGCCGCGGAAGCCATCCATTACCTTGTCGTGCAGTGGATTGACCCCGGGCGCCGGTGTCGGGGCGAGGATCATGCTCTGGTCCGAAGCGCCGACGAAAAGCTTGTCGCGCGGCGAGATCAGCAGCAAGCCACCGGTTTCGCCGATGCGCGTGGTGTATAGGGCAGCCAGGAAATTGTCCGACTGCAATTCGGAGATGCCAACCAGCACGCCGCGAATGGCGCCAGTCTCATCGCGTAACGGTGCCGCCATTGGCAGGATGGGAAGCGGCACGATTCGACCGGGCGCGGGGCGCCCGACGAAGAATCGGCCCAGACGGGCTTCCCGGAAATAGTCGCGGTCGGCGCCTGAACTGCCCGCGCGCCCCGGAATCTCCGGAAAATCGGCGATAACCCGGCCGTCGCTGTTCAGGGCTGCCAGGCCACGCGAGAAGAGCGGGTTGGTTTCCTGGCGGTCGCGCAGCCATCTGCGCAGCTCGGCTGGCTCTGCGAGCAGCGCTGTTGGCAGTTGAGCTGCCAGGTGTTTGAGAAAGTCACGTCGGGCAACGATATCGCGATCAACATCCTGGGCGGCATAGTTGGCGATCGTCGTCAGCTGTGCGGCGGTCAATTGCGTCAGGTCATCGCGCAGGTAGCCGCTGAGGAAGACAATGCGGCTCAGCGCGCCAACGAACAGCAGCAGGATGCCGAGCAGGATCAGTCGGGTGGTTAGACTGTTGAGGCGAAATCTCATCTTGGTGTGAGGCGGCGGTCGGGGCGGGTGCAAGCTTACGCGAGATTGGCGCCCAATGCCCGGGCGATGAAATCCCGTTTGACCCGCGGCCTGGGCACGCGCTCGTCGAACCAGCGGCGCACGTCGTCGTCGAGGCAGATGCCGTGCATGTAGTTGTAGAGCGCCTTGTTCAACCCTCTGCCGAGGCTGGCGTGGTCGACACCGGTCGGGTCGACGAAGGCGACGTCGTTCCTGGCGAAGCCCCTGAACGGTTCCGGTTTGAGCGTGATGCCGTATTCAGCGGGATTGCGCCCGACCGGCGAATGCACGGTGCACGCGAAACGGTGGAAAAAGCCGGACTGGATGCAGCCCTCGGCGAACAACTGGCGCACGTACTCCAGCGCATCGACCGTGTCCTGCACGGTCTGCGTCGGGAAGCCGTACATCAGGTAGGCGTGGACCAGGATGCCGGCGTCCGTGAAGGCGCGGGTGACGCGCGCCACCTGGTCGACCGAGACGCCTTTCTTCATCAGCGCCAGCAGGCGGTCGGAAGCGACCTCCAGGCCGCCGGAAATGGCGATGCAGCCGCTGTCGGCGAGCTGCAGGCAGAGTTCGGGTGTGAACGATTTCTCGAAGCGGACGTTGCCCCACCAGGAAATCGCCAGATTGCGCCGCTGCAGTTCCTCGGCCAGCGCGCGCAGCGCCTTCGGCGGTGCCGCCTCGTCGACGAAATGGAAACCGCTGTGGCCGGTCTCGTCGACGATGCGCTCGATGCGGTCGACCAGCGTGCTGGCGTTGGCCGCCTCGAAGCGCGAGATGTAATCGAGGCTGACGTCGCAGAAACTGCATTTTTTCCAGTAGCAGCCGTGGGCGACGGTGAGCTTGTTCCAGTGTCCGTCCGACCACAGCCGGTGCATGGGATTGAGCATGTCGAGCAGCGACAGGTAACGGTCGAGCGGCAGGCCGTCCCAGGTCGGCGTGCCGACTTCCTCGAAAGGCACATCCGGCTCGCCGCTGGTGAACCAGCGCACGGCGCCGTCGACGCGGGTGAAGGTGCGCAGCAGGTTGAGCCGCGGCCGCTGCCCGGCGAGGTGCTCGATCAGCGCCAGCAGCGGCGCTTCGCCATCATCAAGCGTGACGTAGTCGACGTAATCGAAGACGCGCGGCTCGGCCAGTTCGCGCAGCTCGGTATTGACCCAGCCGCCGCCGAGGACGATGACGATCTGCGGGGACTTCGCCTTCACCGCCTGGGCAATGCGGAAGGCGGCATAGACTGAGCCGGGGAAGGGCACCGAGAGCAGCAGCATGTCCGGTTGTTCCCGGTCGATCATGGCCAGCGCCAGTCGGGTCAGCGTCGTATCGACCAGCGTCGGCGGTGCCGCCAGCGCCTGCGCCAGCGGCTCGAAGCTGGGCTGGCTCTGGGCCAGCGATTCAGCGTAGCGGACGAACTCGAAACGCGGATCGGCGGCCTCGCGGATGACGTCGGCGAGGTCGTTAAGGAAGAGCGTCGCCAGGTGGCGGGCGCGGTCCTGGATGCCAAGCGCGCCGAAGGCCCAGCCGAGCGGATCGCCGCTGCCGTCGTCGAGGTAATGCTCAAGCGCCGAAAAGCGCGGCCCTTCGGGCAGGAAAGCGCGCGTGCAGATGCGGTGCGCCAGCGAGCCGTCGCGCCCCTGCAGCAGCGCCAGCGCAGGCCCGGTGGCGACGCGGTAGCGTTCGAACTGGTTGAGGAAGGTCTTGATCGTCGGCGAGCGCTGCTTGCGCGGAAGCGCTTCCGCCGCCGCCTGCAACTGGTCCAGACCGGCCGGCGACAGCAGTTCGAGAACCGTGCCCAGCGCCAGATCGGCCTGCGTGGCGTGGAAGCCGCGCGAACGCAGGAAGCCCGTCAGGTAGGCTGTCGCCGGGTAGGGCGTGTTCAATTGCGTCAGCGGCGGGATCAGCGACAGGAGGCGGGGGCGAGCGGGCAGGGCGGTCATGGCCGGCAGTTTACCCGGAGAGCGAGGGAAAAGTTATTTCCAGCCTGCCAAGGTCGGAGGGGAGAGGGCGGGCAGGAGTAGGTATGTGCTGAATTTAGGGGTTGTCTGGGGGGGTAAGTCCGTAAATCAGTGGCCCCTTAACTTCAACATACGACCGAGGGCAGCGCGCCGCGCTAATGTCGTCGCTGATTTGACCGAGTTCAAGGTAAGGCTCAATATTTTTCTCTGTTTTACGCCAGCGAATGGCGACGGCACGTTATGTCTTTGAGCATTCAGAACGGATGGTTGGGTAATATTTGAGGTTGCCAACTATTTCGAACCATATTTCGTCTGGTAACCCTTTGTTTTTTATAAATTGAACAGCAGGTCGGAAAGAGTTTATGGCGCCCATGGTTTGTATGTCGCAAGGAGCTTTCATTCCAAGTTCAACTTCATTTAAACCGCCGACTTTTAGAATGCAGTGATTGCCTTGCTCGCGAATTTCCACGGATGTGGTTTTGGCGTGATTTTCATTTTTTAGAGGAATGCTTTGTATCAAAGGCCAGCGATGAGGGTTGCTGGCTATGTTAATTCCACCGTCAAGAACGTCAGGAGAGGCAAATGCTGCGGGGGTGTTACAAAGAAAAAATAAAATCAAGAATATTTTGATATTCATTTGATCTCCCAGAGGCCATGCACAGATTAGCGTGGTGGCGGGCGGGACTGCCATCGGTGAAATGGTGAGGAATGGCGGCGTCGTGAACCGCTATGAGTGGCTTCTCGTTGTTGTCTAATGCCGAATGCCAATCGTCTTAAATTGCAAAAAATATTTAATTAATTTGTTTTGTTAATTGATCTTCCGGAAATTTTAATCATCCCGTCTGCTTTGACGTTTTCCTTGTTATGGTTTGCGACAATGGATGTTGAGATCGATGCGCGAAGGGTGATGTCAATTTCATGTTGTTGAAACTGCTCGATTTCATCTATTGAAATAACCCAGTCAATGTTTTCGTGCTGTCCTGGCTGAATTGTTTTTAGCTCGTTTAATAAACCACGGTCAACTAAGTTCCTTCGAAGACTGGAGGTGCGTCCAGTTTTGTTGTCGACCAATTCAATAATGGGGCCGGATTTCCTAAGGAAGGAAATTGGTAATTCAATGGTGTTGGCGCTTGTGTTGATTAGTCTAATTGTTAGGTATATATCTTTTCCGTTGTATTCGCACATCTGAGGTTTTTCGCAGAGAATGTCGATTCTAATGGGCTTTGTTTCCAAGATTTTTACCTCGTGGGCAGTTGCGCAACTGGCAAGAAAAACAACTAAAATTCCAATTATAAAATTTCGCATTTTATCGCTCTTCCGATTTTTTCGGAAAGTAGGTCGCGAGCCTCGATCGCAATATTCCATGCGTGTCTCTTTTTTGTCTTGGTGCATCCATAGGCAGCCATAATCGTAGCATCACTCGCTGCTGCATCTTTTCCGTCTGGGGGGGCTGAGATAGGGGCGCCAAGAGATCGATCTGGTTTGTAGTATTTTACCGTTTCAGTATCGGCTGTATATGAATATTCGTCGGGAAGGCCAAGGCAGTGTCCAAATTCGTGAGCATATACCCAATCTGTTGTGGAGTTCGATACATCCAATCTGAGTCCAGTTACACCTTCCCTTGGGTATGAGTCGTGAACTATCATTTTATAGTGTTCGTCCGTTTCTACCCATTTGGCGATGTATTTTATTGGGTATATTTTCTTTCCACAGAGTGGGTCAATAATATTGATGCTGAATCTATTGTTCCAGAACTTGTTTATTCCGTCGATTAGTTTTGTTTTTGCTGATGATAAATCGTCGATTTTTTTTGATTTTTTTTCATCATTGGTTAATTCGGCTCCTGATAATTTTGCGATTACCTTGAAGCGTACTTCTACAGTCAATTCCCCGTTTGACTTTATTGGGATCGATATTTTGTATTTTTTTTCTCCAAAATACATGCTTTTCAGTTGGCCGAGTTTGTCGTATTGATTAGCATATCTTCCAACGGGGTTAATGCATATTTCTTTGCTGTAGTCATCAATCCAGCAGATATTTGATTTTAGCTTGACGGACTTTCTTTTTTTGTTGTGGATGTCGTTTGTGGTTGCTTTTCCCTTGTTTTTCCATTTGTTTTGCACTTGATTAGTCATAGGGAACCTCGATGCTGATTTCTTCTGGCTCGGCTGTCAGAATTAGATGGGTGCGACCATTGTCATCGGTGAAGCCTTCCTCATAGGTTCCGTCAGCGCGTTTTATTCTATATGGGTAGTTGACGAGTAGTTCCCCAGTATTTTCATCGGTTAAAACAAACGCCTCGTCATACATTTTCACCCTAGAATCCGGTAACCCCTCCATCGCCGCCGGACTGCTCCCCGGCCCGACAAACGCATTACTGCTTCCCTTCACCGAGAAAGTCCCCGGACAAGCGAAGGTGATGTTCGAGCCCTGTAGGGTGACGGAGGACTGACCGCCGACGAGGCGAATCTGTTTGTTGGCGAGGATGTGGATTTCGTCGTTGGAGCTGGTGACGGTAACGGACTGGTCGGCGAGGATTTCGAGCTGGTCGGTGTGGGCGTGGATGGTGTGGGAGCCGGCCTGGGCGATGCTCTTGATGCCGCCCGAGTGGCTGAACCAACTGGCGGCTTCGCCGACGGTGACGGCGAGGGTGTGGGCGGCGGCGACGTGGAGGTCCTGCTGGACGGTGGCGTGGAGGTTGGCGCCGGCGAAGAGCAGGGTGCTGGCGGGGCTGGCGAGGGCGATGTCGGTGGGGGCTTCGGCGACGATGGAGGGTTCGTTGAAGCGCTCGGTGGGGTCGCCCAGTTCGCGGCTGCCGGGCTGGGCCTTCTTGGCTTCCTGACCGCCGACCGGGGCGGTGAACTTGCCGTCCTTTTGCGGGTCGTGGGCGGTGATGAAATCGGTCTGCTTGGCGTTGGCCTTGAGCGGCAGCGCCTGCTGGGCGCTGGCGGCATCGGAGAGGGCCTTGGCGGTTTCCTCGGCGGCGCGCATCTGGGCGACGGCCTCGGCGATGTCCATCTGGGTGGAGACGGCGTTGGGGCGGGCGGTGCTGGAAATCAGGATGCCTTCGCCGGCACGCACGGCCAGCCAGGCATCGCTGCGCAACTCGAAGCCGCTGCCACGCCAGGCGCCGCGGGTGGCCGATTCCGGAGCCTGGTGGATGAGATGGCCCAGGCCAAGCTGGCTGGCGTTCTCGGAAGCGGCGAGGCGGGTCCGCAACTGACCGGGGGCATCGTCGATCACCCACTGGTTGTGCCCGGCCTCGAAATTGTGGCTCATCCAGCCCGAGAGCACGCCAGGGTGGTTGGCGCTGGCCTCGTGGCCGGCGGAGAAAGGCGGCAGGTCGGCGCCGTTGTGGAACTGGCCGGCGATGACCGGGCGGTCGATGTCGCCGTCGAGAAACTCGACGATCACCTCGGTGCCGATGCGCGGCAGAAAATGACTGCCCCAGTTGGGGCCGGAGAGCCACTCGGCAACGCGCACCCAGGTGCCCGACTGTTCATTGCCCGGGGCGTTGCCGGACTTGCCCGGGGCCTCGGCTGCCAGCCCGCCAGGGTTGGGGACATTGCCGCGTTGCCAGGGAAACTGGACCTTGACCCGGTGATCGCGCTCGGTGGTCAGCACCGTATCTGCCAGACCGACCACCAGGGCAATCTGCGGCACCGTCACCGGTTTGACCTGCGGCAAGGGCACCACCGGCAGGGCTGCCGGTTGGGCGTGGAGGAGATTGCGGTAACTGCCGGCCTCGACGGCGGTGCTGCCGAGCAGCTTGGCAGCCTGGCTGCCGAGGTTGTTGGCGCCGTGGTGGTCGACCGCGAGCAGGGTGAAACGGGCGTCGCCGCCGCCGTACTCCTCATGCTGGCTGAGCGTAAAGCGCTGCCCCTCGGCGGCCTGGCGCACCGTGCTGTCGCCGGAGAAACGGCGCCAGGCGGATTCCCAGGCGGCCAGACGCAGATCGGCATGGCGGCGGGCGGCATCGCCATCGGTGAAACGGTAGGGAACGGCGGCGTCGTGCACCTCCATGCGCGGCACTTCGCCGTTGTCGAGCGCGGAATCGGTCTCGGCGCCGGTGGCGATCAAGGTCTTGTAGTCCCAGCCGGCGACGGTGACGGCATTGGGCAGGGCGGTACGCGCCTCATGCCAGGTCTGCACGGTGTCGCTGGCCTCGGTGGCATTGTTGCGATGAAAACGTAGCACCGGCTGCACGAGGTCGGGCAACTCGGCATCGCGGTCGAAGATCTCCAGGCGATGCCGGGCGTGGGTTGCCTCGTCGCCGGCCGCTGCTGCCTGATCGTGGCTGAAACGGAAGGACAGGCCTTCCTCGGCGAGCAGGCGGCGGATGTAGTCGAGGTCGGTCTCGCGGTACTGCAGGGAGAGGCTGTAACGGCGCAGCGTCTGGGTCACGCTCTGGGCCCAGTTGGCCTGCGGATGGTCGCTGAACACCTGACCGAGAATGTCGAGCACGGTCTTGTCCTGGAAGACGTAGCTGTCGCGGCGCAGGCGCAGGAAAGCGAGCCAGGGCTCCATGATCAGGCGGTAGCGGGCAAAGCCGCCATCGGCGCCGAGCTGCAGCGATTCGGTGACATAACCATGCCAGGCGCGGCGGCTGCCGTCGGCCTGGAGCAGGCGCAGGGTGATTTCCTCGCCGGTCAGCGCCTGCAGGTCGAGCGCGGCGCTGGTCGAAACGCAGTCGATCTCGAAACGGAACAGTTCATTGACCGCTTCCCGCCCGGAAAACCGCTCGACCAGCAAGGCCGCTTCCGGCAGTGCCGTCTTGATCTCCAGCAAGCGGGCGTGTTGCGAGAGCAGGGCAGCAAAGGGATTGGGCAGGGACATTGCGCGAGGAGGGTGATGACATCAGGATCGCGATTGCATCATGACAATGTCACCGTGGTCAAGCGCCTGTAAAAATTGCGGGAAGTTGGCCGGCGAAATTGCGTAAAAAATGGGCGATGCAACAAAATCGCTTATCCGTCAGTCGGCTAGATTGCCCGCCCAGTGTGCTTCCACAGACTTATCCACAGATTTCGTGGATAAGCAGAAGGCTGGCGCGAGCGGGGTTTCGGGATTTATACTGTGGATATGAACAGTCATCGCCGCATCGCTCATCTCGATATGGACGCCTTCTTCGCCTCGGTTGAACTCCAGCATTACCCGATGCTGCGTGGCCAGCCGGTGGTGGTCGGCGGTCGCCGCGTTGATCGCCCGGTCGAGCAGGCCGACGGCAGTCTGCGTTTTGCCCGCCTGCGCGATTACGTCGGGCGCGGCGTGATCACCACCTCGACCTACGAGGCGCGGGCGCTTGGCGTCTTTTCCGGAATGGGGCTGATGAAGGCGGCGCAACTGGCGCCCGACGCCATCCTGCTGCCGGCCAACTTCGACGCCTACCGCGACTACTCGCGGCGTTTCAAGGCGGCGGTGGCGAGCGTTGCGCCGGTGATCGAGGACCGCGGCATCGACGAAATCTACATCGACCTGACCGGCATCGCCGAGGACAGCCTGCCTCTGGCACGGCGGATCAAGCAGGCGGTGCTGGCGGCCACCGGGCTGACCTGCTCGATCGGCATCACTCCGAACAAGCTGCTGGCCAAGATCGCT
>DILW01000127.1 GCA_002425245.1 Betaproteobacteria bacterium UBA5582
AGCCGGCGCGCCGCGCCACCGCGAACAGGCGGTCGGGACGATGCAGCGCGCTGCCCTCGGGGCCGCGGATCAGGGCTTCGTAGCCGAAGATGGCCCGCGCCCGCAGATCGACGATGGGCTGGAACACCGGTACCAGCAGCCCCTGGTCGAGGATGGCGTGCAATTCGCTGACTTCCTGATCGATTACCGAAAACATCACTTTGGTATGACTCGCAATACGGGAAAGTCAGTTTATGGGGCGGATATTTCAGCCCGGTTAAACCCCCGTTTGCGACGCAGGATTGTCATGCCGATGTAACCATCGCCGTGCATGCTTTTCCCATCAGCCACCTGCCGATGCTGCCTGAACATGAGCGAAACGATCTATTGCTATTGCTGCCGGGTACACCATCCCAAGGAAGAAATGCGGCGCTTCACCACGCGCGCCGGTGAGCGCTGGCGCTGCCTGCGCAGCATCCTCGCCGCCGGCAGCAGCCGCCAGGCACGTGACGCGTTTGGCGAACGCCAGACCCGGCAGAACCAGGAGTCATCGCGCCGCCAGCTCGACTGGCAGGCGGATGTGAGAAAACAGGGATCATTCTGAAGGCACCGGAAAGAAGATGCAGAAACAAAACGACATTGCGACCTTCCCCGAATTGTTCGATGGCATGGAACAATTCCTCGACGAACAACTGACCGGGCTCAAGCACGCCGGCCTGTGGTCGGTTTCGCTGGCGCTGGCAGTCGGCCTGCTGGCCGCCTGGCTGCTCGAACGCGCAGCCTGAAAAAACAAACCCCCGCCGCAGCGGGGGTTCGGTGCCGGGTCGGCAGCGCCTCAGGACTGGGGCGGGACGTAGCCCTGAATCTGGTCGGCACCGTCGCCGAAGAAGTGCTTCTCGACCTGCTCGGACAAGTACTTGCGGTGGCGCGCATCGACCAGGTTGAGGCGATTCTCGTTGATGATCATGGTCTGCAGCTTGATCCATTGCTGCCACGCCTCCTTGGAGACGTTTTCGAAAATGCGCTTGCCCAGTTCGCCGGGATAGGGCTGCATGTCGAGGCCTTCCGCCTCCCGACCGAGCTTGATGCAATTGACCATTCTTGCCATGTGCTTCTCCTTGGGAATGAATGCGGGGAATTATAGTGTCTTGAACAAGACCTTTGACCGCCGCTGGTAGTTGTACATTTCCTTTTTCGCCGTCGGCAGGTCGTCGACGGTGCCGAGCTTGAAACCGCGCTCGACAAACCAGTGCTCGGTGCGCGTGGTCAGGACGAACAGGCGCTTGATACCGGCTTTCTTCGCCCGACGCACGATGCGTTCCATCAGCTGCTCGCCGTAACCCCATTCGCGGTGGTCGGGATTGACCGCCAGACAGGCGAGCTCCGCCTCTTCCGCGGAGTGCGGGTAAAGGGCGGCGCAGCCGACGATGATGCCGTCGTGGAGCATGATCGAGAATTGCTCGATCTCGCGTTCCAGCAGTTCGCGCGGGCGGTGCACCAGGATGCCTTCCTGTTCCATCGGCTCGATCAGGGCAATCAGCGCGGCGATGTCGTCCGGTTTGGCCTCGCGGATGTTTTCCAGCGATTCGCGGGTGACCACGGTGCCGACGCCGTCGTGGGTGAACAACTCGCGCAGCAGGGCACCGTCCTGTTCGTAGCCGATCAGGTGCACCCGACCGACACCGGCGCGGCTGGCGCGCACCGCGCAGGGCAGGTAGCGGACCATGTCATTGGTCAGCCAGGCGGCGTCGCGCAACAGCTGCGAGGCCTCGTCGGCAGTGATGGCATCGAGCAGTTCGCCCGACTGCTCGGTAACGCCGCGGCTGTCGGTGAGGTAGACGAGCTTGTCAGCCTTGAGCACGGTGGCCACGGCCTCGGCGACCTCCTCCATCTGCAGGTTGAAGATCTCGCCGGTGGGCGACGGTCCTTCGCAGTTGAGCAGGACGATGTTGCCCAGGCCGAGCTGGGCGTTGATGCCTTCGCCGTCGACCTTGCGCACCTTGCCGGCGTAGTGCATGTCGATCCCGTCGAGCACGCCGATCGGCTGGCCGGTGATGAAGTTGCCGCCGATCACGCGGATCCGGCTGTTGGCCATCGGCGTATTCGGCAGCCCCTGCGACAACAGCGCCTCGATTTCCAGGTAAACGCTGCCGACGGCGTCGAGCACGCAATCCAGGGTGTCGGCATCGGTGACCCGGTAGCCGCGATGGTATTTCGATTCGAGGTTCTTTTCGCGCAGCTCTTCCTCGATCTGCGGCCGGGCGCCGTGCACCAGCACCAGGCGGATGCCCAGGCTGGCCAGCAGGTTCACGTCGTAGGCCAGGGTCTTGATGAATTCGCTGGCAATCGCCTTGCCACCGAAGGCGATGACGAAGGTCTTGCCGCGGAAGGCATTGATGTAGGGCGTAACCGCCCGAAACCAGGTGACGAAGTTCTCGTCGTAGGTGTTGTCGCTCATCTCAGCCCTTTTTCCCGCCATCGTCCGCGAGGGCGGCTTCGATGCGTTCGCAGACGGTCTTCAGAACCTTGACCCGGGCAAAGTTCTTGTCGTTGGCTTCGACCAGGGTCCACGGCGCCAAGCCGGTCGAGGTGCGGTCAACCATGTCGCAGACCGCGGTAACGTAGGCGTCCCACTTTTCGCGGTTGCGCCAGTCCTCTTCGGTGATCTTGAAACGCTTGAATTCGGTGTCCTGGCGCTCCTTGAAGCGGCGCAACTGTTCCTCTGCGGAAATCTGCAGCCAGAACTTGACGACGATGGTTCCCGACGCCACCAACTGGTGCTCGAAATCGTTGATCTCGGCGTAGGCGCGCAACCAGTCGGCCTCGCTGCAGAAGCCCTCGACCCGCTCGACCAGCACCCGTCCGTACCAGGAACGATCGAAGATCGTGGCCCGGCCAATCCGCGGCAGGTGGCGCCAGAATCGCCAGAGATAGGGCTGGGCGCGCTCTTCCTCGGTCGGCGCGGCAATCGGCACGATCTGATACTGCCGCGCATCCATCGCCGCACCGACGCGGCGGATGCTGCCCCCCTTGCCAGCCGCATCCGAGCCTTCGAACACCAGAACCAGCGAATGCTTGCTGGTGAAACGCGGATCGCGCACCAGTTCGGCCAACCTGGACTGATATTTGGCTAGCTGGTTTTCGTAGTCCTTCTTGCCCAGTTTCTGCGTCAGGTCCAGCGTGGACAACACGTTCTTCTGGTCGATCGGATGGACGATAGGCGGCGCCACCGGCACCTGCTGCAGCGGCTGCTGCAGACGGCGGCGCATGGCGTCGAGGACGATGCGGCCGACGGTGAGCGAGCGGTAGGCGTCGTCGGTGCCTTCGACGATGATCCACGGCGCCTTGGCGGTGTTGGTAACGCGCAGCACGTGGCCGGCGACTTCCTGCAGCTTGTCGTAGGTCTTCAGGCGGTCGTAGCTCTCCGGCGTCACCCGCCAGGCAGTGTGCGGGTCCTTTTCCAGCGCCTTCAGCCGCTTTTTCTGGGCGTCCTTGGACAGGTGGAACCAGAACTTGAGGACCAGCGCCCCTTCGTTGACCAGCATGGCTTCGAACCGGTTGATGTCGTCGAGGCGCTCGTCGAGGTCGGCGCGCCGCATGTCACCGTTGATGCGGTCGGTGATCGGCTGCGAATACCAGGAGCCGGCAAAAATACCGACCTTGCCCTTGGCCGGCAGCGCCCGCCAGTAGCGCCACATGTAGGGGCGAGCGGCTTCCTCGTCGCTGGGCGCCGAAAAGGCCAGGGTCGAGATGTGGCGCGGGTCCATCCACGAATAGAGCAGGTTGATGGTCTCGCCCTTGCCGCTGCCGTCTACCCCGGAAATCAGGATGACGACCGGAAATTCCTTTTTCTCCAGCACGTCGTACTGGACATCGAGCAGGGCGGCACGCAGCTTCGGCACCTCGTCCTTGAAGGTGTCCTTGTCTATCTTGTGTCCCAGTTCCGCCGATTCGAACATGTTCACTCCCCCCTGAAATCACCCCACAAGGCCTGCAACACAGCCAGTGCAGCCAGGCCTGCCGTTTCCGTGCGCAACACCCGCGGCCCCAGCCGAACCGCCTGGAAACCCGCTTGCCGTGCCGCAATCACCTCCTGCGGATCGAGCCCCCCTTCGGCACCGATCAGCAACTGCACTTCGCCTGCCGGCGCGATGCCGGACAAGCTTTGCTCCGCATCCGGCGCCAGCATCAGGCGCAAAGCGCCATTGGCCGGCCGCGCCAGCCACTGGTCGAGGCGCTCCAGCGGCGCCACCAGCGGCACCTGGTTGCGCCCGCATTGTTCGCATGCCGCCGCTGCCACCCCCTGCCAGTGCGCCACCCGTTTGCCGGCCCGCTCACCGGCGAGCTTGAGCACGCTGCGCCGGCTTTCCACCGGCACGATGCTGCGGACACCGAGTTCGACCGCCTTCTGGATGGTGAAATCCATCTTGTCGCCGGCCTGCAGCGCCTGCACCAGGGTCACCGCCAAGGGTGACTCGCGCTCGATGTCGCGCCAGGCGGCCAGCTCGGCAAAGACCTTGTCCCGCTCAATACGCTCGATATGGGCGGGATACTCGCCGCCACGACCGTCGAACAGGACCATCGGCGCCCCCGGCGGCAGACGCAGGACACGTACGGCATGACGCGCCACCGGCTCGGGCAGCTCAACGTGGGCGCCCGGCGAAAGGGCCTCCCGGCAATAGAAACGGGGCAGATTCATCGGTGCTATTATGCGGTGAAACACGTTGCCGAAGGGAGCCCCCGTGCAGGCGCCAAGCAAGCCGAGGCTTGGCGCTGCCAAGCTGCAGCCCATCGGTTATCATCCGGCAACACTGAAACCGGGCCTTTCCTGACTTGAACATCGATAATCCGCTCCAGACTGCTGACAGTTCCAGCCTGCGTCTTGCCTATCTGCAAGCTGTGGTCTCGAGCATGCCCCAGGGCATCAGCGTCTTCGACGAACAGCTCAGGCTGCGGGTGTGGAATCAGGGATTCATCGAAGTCGCTGGCCTGCCGCCGGAAATCGTCGTCGACGGAGTCAGCTTTGCCGATCTCATCCGCGTCCCGGCCATGCGCGGCGAATACGGCCCCGGCGACCCGGAAGACCACATCCGGCGGATGTCCGAGCTGGCGGCGCAATTCCAGCCGCACCGCTTCGAACGCACACGGCCCAACGGACGCACCCACCTGGTTCAGGGCGAACCGCTGCTGATCAACGGCAAGCTGGCCGGCTTCATCACTACCTATACCGACATCACCGAACGCAAGGCGGCCGAGGAACAACTGCGCAACCAGCACGCCCTGCTGGAGACGGTGATCGAGTCGATTCCCTGCGCGGTGACCCTGTTCGACCGCGATCAACAGCTGCTGCTTCACAACCGGGAATTCCTGAAGCTGCTCGACCTGCCCGAACACTTGTTTGCCCAGCAGCCGGTCAGCATGGAATCGATCTTCCATTTCAATGCCGAGCGCGGCGAATATGGTCCCGGCGAACCCGACTCCATCGTCCGCGCGCTGATGGCCCGGGCACGCCACCCGGTGGCCCATCACTTCGAGCGCACCCGCCCCAACGGCAGGACCATCGACGTACGCGGCGTGCCACTCGATGATGGCAGCTTCGTCACCATCTACACCGACATCACCGAACGCCGGGCCAGCGCCGAGCGTGACCAGCTGGCGCAGGTGGTGTTCAACCACACGCCGGCGGGGATCATTGTCACTGACGAGAATTTCCGCATTCTTTCGCTCAACCCGGCCGCCGCCAGCATCACCGGGCGCAGCGCCGGCGAACTGCCGGGCAGTTCGGTTTTCGACCTGATCGAGACCAACGACGCCTGCCAACCGTCGGAGGTGATGGCCACACTGGGATTTCATGGCGCCTGGCGCGGCGAAGTCTCGATGCGGCGCGCCGATGGCAGCAGCTTCCCGGCCAGCCTGCGCACCAACCGGGTAGACGAAAGCAGTGGCGGCGTGCCCCATCATTACATCTGGATCTTCGCCGACATCACCGAACGCAAGGAAGCCGAAGCGCGCATGCAGCATATTGCGCAGCACGATTCCCTGACTGGTCTGCCCAACCGCCTCGCCCTGCTCATGCGCCTCGGCCAGCTGCTGCCGGAAGCAAGGCGGCACGAGTGGAAGGTCGGCATCATGTTTACCGACCTTGACCGCTTCAAGATCATCAACGATACCCTTGGGCACCAGGTCGGCGACGAAATGCTGCGCGAGGTCGCCTGCCGCCTGTCCGGCGTCGTCCGCGAGACCGATTTCGTCGCCCGCCTGGGCGGCGACGAATTCGTCGTCATCCTGCCCGGTATCAACAACCCGGCCGATGCGGCGCTGGTCGCCAGCAAGATCGTCAATGCCCTGAGCACGCCGATCCAGGCCGAAGGGCACGAACTGCACACCAGCCCGTCGATCGGCATCAGCATCTTCCCCGACGACGGCCCCGACGGCGACACCATCCTGAAGAACGCCGACACCGCGATGTACCACGCCAAGGCGGCCGGGCGGAACAACTACCAGTTCTTCGCCGCCGACATGAACCAGCAGGCCAGCGAACGTCTGGACATCGAGCGCAAGCTGCGCCACGCCATCAGCCGCAACGAACTGGCCCTGGTCTACCAACCACAGTTCGGCGCCGACGGGGCCCACCCGACCGGCGTCGAAGCGCTGATCCGCTGGCACCACCCGAGTGATGGCCTGATTCCCCCTAACCGCTTCATTCCGGTCGCCGAAGAAACCGGGATGATCGTCGAAATCGGGGACTGGGTGATGCACACCGCGTGCCGCGAAATGCGCCACTGGATCGACAGCGGCCTCAAGCCGGTGCGCATGGCGGTCAACGTCTCCGCCCGCCAGCTGCGGCGACGCGACTTCTGCGAGACGGTCGCCGGTGCCCTGGCCGAATCCGGTCTGCCGGCCGAGCTGCTCGAACTGGAAATCACCGAAAGCGCGGTGATGGAGAATCCGCAGGAAGCCATCCAGATTCTCGAAAGCCTGGGCCGCATGGGCGTCAGCCTGGCCATCGACGACTTCGGCACCGGCTATTCATCGCTCGCCTATCTCAAGCTGTTCCCGATCGACCATCTGAAGATCGACCGCTCCTTCGTCCGCGACATCGAACACGACCTCAACGACCGCGCCATCGCCTTCGGCACCATCGCCCTGGCCCATTCGCTCGGCCTCAACGTCATCGCCGAAGGGGTGGAAACTGCCGACCAGCTCGAACTGCTACGCAGCAACGGTTGCGACGAAGTCCAGGGCTACCTGTTCAGCCGTCCGCTGAACAGTGCTGCCGCCTTTGCCTTCCTCCACGCCGCCGAGCGGACGGCGTAAAATCCCACCCTCATCGTTCCCACCATCCGGAGTTACCATGGCACAGCGCACGCTGGCTCGCTATCTGACTGAAGAGCATCGCAACAAGGGCCGCATCCCGGCCAATCTCAAGTTCCTGATCGAGGTCGTCGCGCGCGCCTGCCAGGCCATCTCCATCGCCATCGGCAAGGGTGGCCTCGGCGGCGTCCTCGGCGAAGCCGGCAGCGACAACATCCAGGGCGAAGCACAGAAGAAACTCGACGTGCTGTCCAACGAAATCCTGCTCGAAGCCAACGAATGGGGCGGTCACCTCGCCGCCATGGCCTCCGAGGAAATGGACCTGCCGCACCTGGTACCGCACCGTTTCCCCAAGGGCGAGTACCTGCTCACTTTCGACCCGCTCGACGGCTCGTCGAACATCGACGTCAATGTTTCGATCGGCACCATCTTCTCGGTGCTCAAGTGCCCGGACAACGCCGACCTGTCCACCCCCGAAGCCGCCGAGCAGGCCTTCCTGCAACCCGGCACTGCCCAGGTCGCCGCCGGTTACGCGGTCTATGGCCCGACCACCCTGCTGGTGCTCAGCGTCGGCGACGGTGTTGTCGTATTCACCCTCGACCGCGAACAGGGGCAGTTCGTGCTGACCCAGGAGAACGTCCAGATTCCGGCCGACACCAAGGAGTTCGCCATCAACATGTCGAACCAGCGCTTCTGGGAAGCGCCGGTACAGCGCTACGTCGCCGAGATGGTCGCCGGCAAGGGCGGCCCGCTGGGCAAGGACTACAACATGCGCTGGGTGGCATCGATGGTCGCCGACGTGCATCGCATCATGACCCGTGGCGGCATCTTCATGTACCCGATGGACAGCAAGATGCAGGCGCAAGGCGGCAAGCTGCGCCTGATGTACGAAGCCAACCCGATGGCTTTCCTGATCGAACAGGCTGGAGGCAGGGCGACCACCGGTCGCCGCCGCATCCTCGACATCGCCCCGGAAAAGCTGCACCAGCGGGTTCCCGTGATTCTCGGCTCGCGCAACGAAGTCGACCGGGTGACCGGCTATCACGACAATTGACCGAACCGCGCTTGATTAGGGAATCTCCTAATTCGGTAATCGAACAAATGGGCTGACCATGGCGCTTATCGATTTGTTTCGATAGACGCTGCATCAATCCGCCCTGCGAGGGCAGGGCATAAACCCGAGGAGACCATTCATGGAAAGACGCAAGTTCTTAACCACCGCTTCGCTGGGCGCTGCTGCCGGCGCCGGCCTGTTGCTGAGCGGTTGCGGCAAGAAGGAAGAAGCGGCACCGCAAACCGCCGCCCCGGCCGCACCGGCTGTCGCCACCGGCGGTGAAACCATCCGCTGGCGCCTGGCCTCCAGCTTCCCGAAATCGCTCGACACCATCTACGGCGCTGCTGAAACCTTCTCCGCCAAGGTCAAGGAACTGTCCGGCGGCAAGTTCGAAATCTCCATCCATCCGGGCGGCGAACTGGTTCCCCCCTTTGGCGTTCTCGACGCCGTCCAGCAAGGCACCGTCGAATGCGCGCACACCGCGCCTTACTACTTCTTCGGCAAGGACGAGAGCTTCGCGATGGACTGCACCATCCCGTTCGGCCTCAACTCCCGCCAGACCACCGCCTGGATGTTCCAGGGCAACGGCCTCAAGCTGCTGCGCGAACTCTACGCCCAGTACAACATCGTCAATTTCCCGATGGGCAACACCGGCGCCCAGATGGGCGGCTGGTACCGCAAGGAAATCAAGTCTCTGGCTGACATCAAGGGCCTGAAGATGCGCATCGGCGGTTTCGGCGGGCGCATTCTCGAAGGTATCGGCGGCGTGCCGCAGAACATCCCGGCCGGTGAAATCTACCAGTCGCTGGAAAAAGGCACGATCGACGCGACCGAATGGATCGGCCCCTACGACGACCAGAAGCTGGGCATCAACAAGGTGGCTGAGTTCTACGCCTACCCGGCGTGGTGGGAAGGCGGCCCGCAACTGACCCTGTACGTCAGCGACAAGGCCTACAACGCGCTGTCGCCGGAATACAAGGCGATCATCGAATGCGCTTCGGCTTTCGCCCACGTCGACATGCAGGCCAAGTACGACGCCCGCAACCCGACCGCACTGAAGGAACTGGTCGCCGGCGGCACCAAGCTGTTCCGCATGCCCAAGGACGTGATGGACGCGGCTTTCAAGTACTCGCAGGAACACTACGCCGAACTGTCGGCCAAGAACCCGAACTGGAAGAAGATCTACGCCGACTACGAAGTTTTCCGGCGCGACCAGCACCAGTGGTTCCGCTTCTCCGAAGCCGGCTTCGACAGCTACATGCAGTCGCAGAAACTCTGAGGCAATCCCCGCCAAAGCAACCCGCAGCCAGGCTGCGGGTTTTTTTATGGGCTCTCCCTGCGAAGCAAAAAAAACGCCCGGACAATCCGGGCGTTTCCTTTTATTCGGTAGTTCTGGTCAGCGCTTGCCTTCCCGGCGCATCTCCTCCATCAGTGCGGCTGCCGGGTCGGCCGCAGGATCGCTCGGCGCCGCCGCCGGGTCTGGCAGGGCGGGCTGATCGCCCCAGGAACTGCTGCCGGCGTCGAGCTCGATGGTGTTGAGGTCGACCTTGACCTTTTCGTCCAGGCTGCCGGTAACCAGGCCGGGGTACATGATCAGTACTGCCACCATGATCAACTGCAGGATGATGAAGGCAATCGCCCCCTTGTAGATCTGTGGGGTGGTCAGCGGCTCGATTTGCTTGCCGGTCACCGTATCCTTGTAGGCGGTCCGGGCGGCAACGCTGCGCAGGTAGAACAGGGCGAAACCGAAGGGCGGCGTCAGGAAGGAGGTCTGCAGGTTCATCGCAATGATCACGCCGAACCAGATCAGGTTGATGTCCATCTTGTCCGCCACCGGCGCCAGGATGGGGATGACGATGAAGGCGATTTCGAAGAAGTCGATGAACATGCCGAGGATGAAGACCAGCAGGTTCACAAACACCAGGAAACCGATCTGGCCACCCGGCAGCTTGTCGAACAGGTGCTCGACCCAGATGTGCCCATCGGCGGCATTGAAGGTGAAGGAGAACACCGTCGACCCGATCAGGATGAACAGCACGAAACAGGAGAGACGGGCACTGTTGTCCAGGGCTTCCTTGAGCAAAACCATCGACAACTGGCGCCGGGACAGGGCCATGATCAACGCCCCGACCGCACCCATCGCCCCGCCTTCGGTCGGCGTAGCGACACCGAGGAAGATCGTGCCGAGCACCAGGAAGATCAGCACCAGCGGCGGAATCAGCGCGAAGGTGACACGCTCGGCAAGAACCGAGAGCAGGCCGAGCTTCAGTTTCTTGTTGACGATCGCCAGCACCAGGGCGGTGATGCCGATCACCGACAGGGTGAAGATCGCCCGTTCGTCGAAGGGCGCATCACCAGTGCGGCCGAAAAGGCTCACGGCAAGGCTGTCGTAATTCAGGAACAGGAGCGCACCGATGCCCCAGGAACCGGCCGACAGCAGCCACAGCGACATCTGCCCGCTGCTCCCGTTCGGCTCGCGGTAAATGCGCGCTTCGGGCGGCAGCGCCGGCACCCAGTCCGGCTTGAAGACCGCCACACCAACAATGAAGAGCACGTACAACCCGACCAGCATGAAGGCCGGAATCATCGCTCCGGCGTACATGTCGCCAACCGAGCGACCAAGCTGGTCGGCCATCACGATGAGCACCAGCGAAGGCGGGATCGCCTGCGCCAGGGTGCCGGAAGCGGTGATCGTGCCGGCGGCGATGGCGCGGTTGTAACCGTAGCGCAGCATGATCGGCAGCGAGATCAGGCCCATCGCGATCACCGACGCGGCCACCACCCCGGTGGTCGCCGCCAGCAGGGCGCCGACCATCACCACCGCCAGCGCCAGCCCGCCGCGCAGGGGACCGAAGACCTGGCCGATCGACTCCAGCAGATCCTCGGCCATGCCGCTCTTCTGCAGGATGATGCCCATCAGGGTGAAGAAGGGGATGGCCAGCAGCGTGTCGTTCTGCATGATCCCGAACAGGCGCAGCGGCAAGGCCTGGAACAAGGTGGAATGGAACAGCCCGGCCTCCATGCCGATGGTTCCGAACAGCAGGCCGGTGGCGGCGAGCGCAAAAGCCACTGGAAAACCGGAAAGCAGGAAAACCAGCAAGCCGATGAACATCAGCGGCACGAAATATTCGACGATGAAGGCCATTATCGTTGCTCCTCGCGGGCACGACCAGCGTGCTCTTCAATTTCGTAGGACAGGACTTCCTCTTCCGGCGAATGCGGATTGTGGCCGATCGGGTCGGGAATCAACCCAGCCAGGAAGGCGAAGCGCTTGATCAGTTCGGAGACCCCCTGCAGCATCAGCAGGGCGAAACCCAACGGCATCAGCAGGAAGACCGGCCAACGGATCAGGCCGCCGGCGTTCTGCGACATTTCGCCGCTGACCCAGGCGCGGGTGAATATGGGCCAGGACAGCTCGATGAAAAGTATGCAGAAGGGCCAGAGGATGAGCAGGATACCGACGATGTCGATGATGTTGCGCGCCCGCGGCGACAGGCGATTGGAAATGAAATCGATGCGGACGTGGGCGTTCTTAAGAAACACATAACCCGCCCCGAGCAGAAAAACCGCCGAGAACAGGTACCACTGGATTTCGAGAAAGGCGTTGGAACCGGTGTTGAAGACTTTACGCACGACGGCGTTGCCGGCCGAAATGACGACGGCCAACAACACCAGCCAGTAGATCAGTTTTCCAAGACGCTCGCTGAACGCGTCGATCAAGCGCGACAGCCCGAGTAGTAGCTGCATTGTCATCCTCCATTACCGCACGAAGGGCGGCATTTCAGCGACGCAGTCTACCCGCCGGCCAGGGCCCCCAAAATTAGGGATAGCCCTGACAGGATGCGTGGCAATCAGCGATAACCGCCCTCATTGGCGTTATGGATGATCCAGGTCAGGTAGTAACCCGAACCGAAGCCCGCCTGATTGGAGAAGATCAGGCGCCCCTGGCCCTTGTACACCATTTCCCAGCGCGAACGGTCGCTGCCGAAATAGAAGGGGATGAAGGCCTTGCCGGTGACATACGCCCCCTGGTCGGTCGGCTGACCGGCAATGTCGATCACCTGCTGCTGGGACATGCCGATGCGCAATTGGGTGAAACGGCTTTTCGCCGCCGGCACCCCGGTCACTTCCCCTTGCCAGTTATTGATGCCGAGCACGGTGGTGCCCTGCCCGGACTCGACCTTGGTCGAGTCGGTGACCGGCTTGTTCTTCGACAGATCGTAGCCGTTCTTGCCGGCCGGCTTGGGCGTTTCAGCCTTGCCAGCCGGCGCCTTCTTCTCCGGGGCTTGAGCGGCCGGGGCTTTCTGCTCCGGCGCCGGCTCCTGTTTCGGCTGATTGGAAACGCAGGCGCTGAGCAGGGTCAGCAGCAGGATGGGAGCGGCAGCGCGAACATGGCGAAAAGCAGAAGTCTTCATGGCGAATTCATTCCTGTCGGGGAGGTCGAAGCGAAAACCCTGGCGACGCCAGGCTGCCCGCATGATAACGCGCGGTGCCGATCGACTCAAAGCCCCCGGAGGATCACCTGAAGCACACAAGCAGCCTATCCAAAACAAGGCTTTTCGCCGATAATTCCGGTTTTTCTGCAGGCTGGATTTCCGGAACATGAGCATCAGCATCCCTCCCAAATTCAATCCCCTGACCGGCGCCATCCGCGCCCTGGCCATGGATGCCGTGCAACAGGCCAATTCCGGTCACCCGGGCGCCCCGATGGGCATGGCCGAAATCGCCGAGGTGCTGTGGCGGCGCCACCTGCGCCACAACCCGGCCAATCCGGCGTGGCCCGACCGCGATCGCTTCGTGCTGTCGAACGGCCACGGCTCGATGCTGATCTACGCGCTGCTGCACCTGACCGGCTACGACGTCAGCATCGACGACCTGAAGAACTTCCGCCAGCTCCACGCCAGGACGCCGGGCCACCCGGAATACGGCTACACGCCGGGCGTCGAGACGACCACCGGGCCGCTCGGCCAGGGCATCACCAACGCCGTCGGCTTCGCGCTGGCCGAAAAGGTGCTGGCCGCCGAATTCAACCGCCCCGGCCACGACATCGTCAATCACCACACCTACACTTTCCTCGGCGACGGCTGCCTGATGGAAGGCGTTTCGCACGAAGCCTGCTCGCTCGCCGGCACGCTCGGCCTGGGCAAGTTGATCGCCTTCTGGGACGACAACGGCATCTCGATCGACGGCCACGTCGAAGGCTGGTTCACCGACGACACGCCGAAGCGCTTCGAAGCCTACGGCTGGCACGTCGTGCCCAATGTCGACGGCCACGATCCGGAAGCTATCGAACGCGCCCTGCTCGCCGCCAAGGCGGTGCATGACAAACCGAGCCTGATCTGCTGCCGCACCGTGATCGGCGCCGGCTCGCCGAACAAGCAGGGCAGCCATGACTGCCACGGCGCGCCGCTGGGCAAGGACGAGATCGCCGCCGCCCGCGCCTACATCGGCTGGAACTTCCCGCCCTTCGAAATCCCCGGCGACGTGTACGCCGCCTGGAACGGCAAGGTGCGCGGCGCCGTCTTCGAGGAAAACTGGCAGCGCCGTTTCGCCAAGTACCAGGCCGAGTTCCCGGAACTCGCCGCCGAGTTCGAACGGCGCGTCATGAAGCGCGACCTGCCGGCCACCTGGGAAGCAACCAAGACCGCCTACCTCGCCGCCTGTCGTGACAAGGCCGAGAACATCGCCACCCGCAAGGCCTCGCAAAACGCGATTGCCGCGCTGGTCCCGGCGGTGCCGGAAATCTTCGGCGGCTCGGCCGACCTGGCCGGCTCCAACCTGACCTTCGTCAAGGGCAGCAAGGGCGTCACCCGTACCGAAGGCGGCAACTACTGCTACTACGGCGTGCGCGAGTTCGGCATGACCGCGATTGCCAACGGCCTCGCGCTGCACGGCGGCCTGCTGCCCTACACCGCCACCTTCCTCGTTTTCTCGGATTACGCGCGCAACGGCATCCGCATGGCGGCGCTGATGAAGCAGCGCCAGATCATGGTTTACACCCATGATTCCATCGGTCTCGGCGAGGACGGCCCGACCCACCAGCCGGTCGAACACATCCCGTCGATGCGCATCATCCCGAATCTGGATGTCTGGCGCCCGGCCGACGCCACCGAAACCGCCATCGCCTGGATCGCCGGCGTCGAACGCCAGGACGGCCCGAGCCTGCTCGCCCTGTCGCGCCAGAACCTGCCGACGGTGACGCAAAACGCCGCCGACGCCGACATCGCCAAGGGCGGCTACGTGCTGGCCGAAAACGCCGATGCGCAGATCACCCTGATCGCCACCGGTTCCGAAGTCAAACTGGCGCTCGACGCCCAGGCCGCGCTGGCCGGCGAAGGCATCGCCGCACGTGTCGTCTCGATGCCCTGCACCAATGTCTTCGACCGCCAGAGCGACGACTACAAGGCTTCGGTGCTCGGCACCTGCAAGAAGCGCATCGCCATCGAAGCGGCGCACCCGGATTTCTGGCGCAAGTACGTCGGCCTGCACGGCGCCGTGATCGGCATCGACCGCTTCGGCGAATCGGCGCCGGCCGGCCAGTTGTTCGAAATGTTCGGCTTCACCGTCGGCAATGTCGTCGCCACGGCGAAAAGCCTGTTGTCCTGATTTCAATACATCCAACGCAGAGAGGAAATAGATCCATGGCTATCAAGGTTGCAATCAACGGTTTCGGTCGTATCGGTCGCTGCACGCTGCGCGCCATTTACGAGCAGGGGCTGCAGAACGAATTCGACGTCGTCGCCATCAACGCCTCCGGCGACCTGGCGACCAACGCCCACCTGCTGAAGTACGACACGACGCACGGCCGGTTCACGACCAGCGTCGAGACCGAAGGTGAAAACTGCATCATCATCGACGGCAAGAAGATCGCCTTCTACTCGACCAAGAACCCCAAGGACATCAACTGGGCCGACCACGGCGTTGACGTTCTCCTAGAATGCACCGGCGCCTACACCTCCAAGGCCAAGGCCCAGGCACTGCTCGAACAAGGCGCCAAGCGCGTGCTGATCTCCGCCCCGGGCGGTGACGACGTCGACGGCACCATCGTCATGGGCGTCAATGAAGGCATCCTGACCCAGGCGATGACGGTTGTCTCCAACGCTTCGTGCACCACCAACTGCCTGGCCCCGGTGGCCAAGGTGCTGTCCGACGCCATCGGCATCAAGTCCGGCCTGATGACCACGGTGCACGCCTACACCAACGACCAGGTCACGGTGGATGTCCGCCACAAGGACCTGCGCCGCGCCCGCGCTGCTGCCGCCAACATCATCCCGACCAAGACCGGCGCCGCCAAGGCCGTCGGCCTGGTGCTGCCGCAGCTGGTCGGCAAGTTCGACGGCTTCGCGCTGCGCGTGCCGACCATCAACGTCTCGCTGGTCGACCTCACCTTCACCGCCGAACGCGCCACCACCAAGGACGAAATCAACGCCCTGATGACCGCCGCCGCCAACGGCCCGCTCAAGGGCATCATGGCGGTCAACACCGAGCCGCTGGTGTCGTCGGACTTCAACCACACCACCGTTTCCTCGACCTTCGACGCGACGCAGACCCGCGTCCTCAAGGCCGAAGACGGCTCGACCCTGGTCAAGGTGCTGGCCTGGTACGACAACGAGTGGGGCTACTCCTGCCGCATGCTCGACGCCGCCCGCGCCTGGATGGCCGCCAAGTAAGCGAAGTCGCTCCCGAGAAAATCGCCGGCCTGCCCGGCGATTTTCCTTTGTCCAAGCCTCAGCAGAAGTACACGCCGGATTCAGACATCCTGACCGTTTAACGATGTTCAGCCTGTCGGCATCGCGGTAAAATCGAGGCTTTATTCCTGCGCCACAACCGGCCCGTGCCTGCGCCCTTTCCCGCGACCTCCCCGCCCCTGCGTATCGCCATCAACGGCTACGGCCGTATCGGTCGCTGCTTTCTGCGTGCACTGCACGAATCCCCCGCCAACCGGCGCTTCGAAGTGGTCGCCATCAACGAGCCGGCCAACCTCGACAGCATCGCCTACCTCACCCGCTACGACTCGACGCACGGCCGTTTCCCGGCCGAAATCGGGCTCGGCGAGGGCCGCCTGTTCGTCGACGGCCGGCCGATTGCGGTCAGCCATGCGCGCACGCCGGAGGAAGTCGACTGGAGCGAGCACGGCATCGACCTGCTGGTCGAATGCTCCGGCGCCTACGGCCGGCGCGAAGAACTGAACCGTTTCCTGGCCGCCGGCTGCCCGCGCCTGCTCCTCTCGCACCCCGGCCACAGCGCCGACGACGTCGATGCCACCATCGTCGCCGGCATCAACCAGCAGACACTGACCGGCGAGCAGCGCCTGGTTTCCGCCGCCTCGTGCACGACCAACGCCATCGTCCCGGTGCTCGACCTGCTCGACCGCGAAATTGGCGTCGACCAGGCGCTGCTGACCACGCTGCACTCGGTGATGAACGACCAGCCGCTGATCGACGGCTACCACCACGACGACTTGCGCCGCACGCGTTCGGCGATGCAGTCGATCATCCCGGTATCGACCGGTCTGGCCCGCGGCATCGAGCGTCTGCTGCCGCAACTGGCCGGCCGCGTGCACGCCAAGGCGATCCGGGTGCCGACGCTGAACGTCTCGGCCATCGACCTGACCATTCACACCCGCCAGGCGGTTTCGGCGAAGACGATCAACCGGTTGCTCGCCGACGCCGCCGCTGGTCCGCTCAAACGGCGGCTGGCATGGTCCGATCAGGCGCACGCCTCGATCGACTTCAACCACGACCCGCACTCGGCCATCGTCGACGGCAGCCAGACGCGCACCGCCGGCAACCACCTGCTGAATCTCTTCGTCTGGTTCGACAACGAATGGGGATTCGCCAACCGCATGCTCGAAGTGGCCGACCACTGGTCGCGCCACTGGACCGATTACCGACAATAACCCTTTGGAGAAGACCATGAACGTCATCAAGCTGACCGACCTCGATGTTTCCGGCAAGCGCGTATTCATCCGCGCCGACCTCAACGTGCCGCAGGACGAAGCCGGCAACATCACCGAGGACACCCGCATCCGCGCCTCGCTGCCGTCGATCCGCTACTGCCTGGAAAAAGGCGCCGCGGTCATGGTCACCTCGCACCTCGGCCGCCCGACCGAAGGCGAGCTCAACCCGGAAGACAGCCTGATGCCGGTCGCCGTGCGCCTCGGCCAGATGCTGCACCTGCCGGTGCGTCTGGTCGCAAACTGGGTCGATGGCGGTTTCGAGGTCAAGCCGGGCGAGGTTGTGCTGCTTGAGAACTGCCGCGTGAACAAGGGCGAGAAGAAGAACAACGACGAGCTGGCGCAGAAGATGGCCAAGCTCTGCGACATCTACGTCAATGACGCCTTCGGCACCGCCCACCGCGCCGAAGCCACCACCCACGGCATGGCCAAGTACGCGCCGATCGCCTGCGCCGGCGTGCTGATGGGCGCCGAGATCGACGCCCTGGGCAAGGCGCTGCATGCGCCGAAGCGCCCGCTGGTGGCCATCGTCGGCGGTTCCAAGGTTTCGTCCAAGCTGACCATCCTGCGTTCGCTGGCCGACAAGGTCGACCAGTTGATCGTCGGTGGCGGCATCGCCAACACCTTCCTGCTCGCCTCCGGCAAGCGCATCGGCGAATCGCTGGCCGAACCCGACTTGGTCAAGGAAGCGCACGCCATCATCGACATCATGAAGGAACGCGGCGCCGAAGTGCCGCTGCCGACCGATGTCGTCGTCGCCGACGAAGTCTCCGCCCTGGCCCGTGCCAACAAGATCTGCATCGACGACGTCAGCGCCCACGACCGCATCCTCGACGTCGGCCCGAAGTCCGCCGCCAAGCTCGCCGAAATCGTCGCCAACGCCGGCACCATCGTCTGGAACGGCCCGGTCGGCGTCTTCGAACTGCCGCAGTTCGCCGGCGGCACCAAGATGCTGGCGTCCGCCATCGCCCACTCGGAAGCCTTCTCGATCGCTGGCGGCGGTGACACCCTGGCCGCCATCGCCAAGTTCAACATCGCCGACGACGTCGGCTACATCTCGACCGGCGGCGGCGCCTTCCTGGAGTTCCTGGAAGGCAAGACGCTGCCGGCGATTGCCGTGCTCGAGGAGCGCGCCGCCGGCTGAAACCCCTGCCGCAACGGGCCGCCACCGGGCGGCCCGGCAGCAATACGCCGGCAACACGACCGCAACATGATGGTCGGCCCCGGGAATAACACCGAAAAGAGACAAACCATGACCCGCCACACCAAGATCGTCGCCACCCTCGGCCCCGCCTCATCGACGCCGGAAGTTCTCGAACGCATGGTCCAGGCCGGCGTCGACGTCGTCCGCATGAACTTCTCGCACGGCACCGCCGCCGATCACAAGGCGCGCGCCGAAGGCATCCGCGCCGCGGCCGCCAAACACGGGCGGATCGTCGGCATCCTCGGCGATCTGCAAGGCCCGAAAATCCGCGTCGGCAAGTTCGAGAACAACAAGATCGCGCTCGCCGCGGGCGACTGCTTCATCCTCGACGCCGCCTGCAAGCTCGGCAACCAGGAACGGGTCGGCCTCGACTACAAGGACCTGCCCAAGGACGTGCGTCCCAACGACATCCTGCTGCTCGACGACGGTCGCCTAAAACTGACGGTGGAGGCCGTGCGCGGCACGGAAATCCACACCCGCGTGCTGGTCGGTGGTGATTTGTCGAACAACAAGGGGATCAACCGCCAGGGCGGCGGCCTGACCGCACCGGCGCTGACTTCCAAGGACATGGACGACATCAAGACCGCCGCCGAGATCGGCGTCGATTTCGTTGCCGTCTCCTTCCCCAAGAGCGCCGCCGACATGTACATGGCCCGCCAGCTGCTGCGTGCCGCCGGCAGCGATGCGGTGCTGATCGCCAAGATCGAACGGGTCGAGGCGGTCACCAACATGGCCGAGATCCTCGACGCTTCCGACGGCGTCATGGTCGCCCGCGGTGACCTCGCGGTCGAGGTCGGCGACGCCGCCGTGCCGGCGCTGCAGAAGAAGATGATCCGCATGGCGCGCGACAAGAACAAGCTGACCATCACCGCCACGCAAATGATGGAATCAATGATCCATTCGCCGGTACCGACCCGCGCCGAAGTCTCCGACGTGGCCAACGCCGTGCTCGACGGCACCGACGCCGTGATGCTGTCGGCCGAAACCGCCGCCGGCAAGTACCCGGTCGAGACCGTCGAATCGATGGCGCGCATCTGCGTCGAGGCCGAACGCTCCAGTGAAGTCACCCTCGACCGCGAGTTCCTCGACCGCGTGTTCACCCGGATCGACCAGTCGGTTGCCATGGCCGCCATCTGGACCGCACACCACCTCAAGGTCAAGGCCATCGCCGCGCTCACCCAGTCCGGCTCGACCGCGCTGTGGATGAGTCGCCTCAACTGCGGTGTGCCGATCTACGCGCTGACACCGGACGCCGTCTCGCTATCGCGCATGGCCCTGTTCCGCGAAGTGCGGCCGCTGCTCATGGCCCAGCAGCATACCGACCGCGACCAGTTGCTGGCCGAAGCCGAAAGCCTGCTCATCGAACGCGGCGTGGTCGAACTAGGCGACCTGATCGTGCTCACCATCGGCGAGCCGATCGGTAGCATCGGCGGCACCAATACGCTGAAGATCGTCCGCGTCGGCGATCATCTGAACACGCAACCGTAATAAAATACCGGGCTGATCCCGAAACTTACCGAACACAGGAGTTCCCATGCCGCTCGTTTCCCTGCGCCAACTGCTCGACCATGCCGCCGAGCACGACTACGGCCTGCCCGCCTTCAACGTCAACAACATGGAACAGGTCTGGGCGATCATGGAAGCGGCCAACCAGCTCGACGCGCCGGTGATCATGCAGGCCTCGGCCGGTGCCCGCAAATACGCCGGCGAGCCTTTCCTGCGCCACCAGATCCTGGCCGCGCTCGAAGCCTACCCGCACATCCCCATCGTCATGCACCAGGACCACGGCCAGAGCCCGGCAGTGTGCATGGCGGCGATCAAGTCGGGCTTCTCCTCGGTGATGATGGACGGCTCGCTGGAAGCCGACGGCAAGACCGTCGCCAGCTTCGAATACAACGTTGAAGTCACCCGCAAGGTGACCGAACTGGCGCACAGCATCGGCGTCTCGGTCGAAGGCGAACTGGGTGTGCTCGGCTCGCTCGAAACCATGAAGGGCGACAAGGAAGACGGCCACGGCGCCGAAGGCACGATGACCCGCGACCAGCTGCTGACCGACGTCGAGCAGGCCGCCGACTTCGTCCGCCAGACCAACTGCGACGCGCTCGCCATCGCCATCGGCACCAGCCACGGCGCCTACAAGTTCACCAAGAAGCCGACCGGCGACATCCTCGCCATCGACCGCATCGCTGAAATCCACGCCCGCATCCCGAACACCCACCTGGTGATGCACGGCTCCTCCAGCGTGCCGCAGGAACTGCTCGCTGAAATCCGCGAATTCGGCGGCGACATGAAGGAAACCTACGGCGTGCCGGTCGAGGAAATCGTCAAGGGCATCAAGCACGGCGTGCGCAAGGTCAACATCGACACCGACATCCGCCTGGCGATGACCGGCGCCATTCGCCGCTACTTCGCCGAAAACCCGAGCAAGTTCGACCCGCGCGACTACCTCAAGCCGGCCCGCGAAGCCGCCAAGAAGATCTGCCTCGCCCGCTTCGAAGCCTTCGGCTGCGCCGGCCAGGCCAGCAAGATCAAGCCGCTGTCGCTGGACAAGATGGCCGACCGCTATGCCAAGGGCGAGCTGAACCAGATCGTTCGCTGAGCCTGCTCATTCAGCAATCAACAGCCGCCTGCGGGCGGCTGTTTGCATTTCAGGCGCTGCGCGCCAGCCGCAGCGCCACGCCCAAGTCGGCGACCAGCGCGTCGCAATCGGCGGCATTGACCGGCTCGCCCTCGTTGTAGCCGTAGGGCACGCAGTACACCGCGCTGCCGGCGTTGCGGGCGGTTTCGATGTCGTGTTTCGAATCGCCAATGTGCAGGTTGTCAGCAGGCGCGCTGCCGAGTGCGGCGCAGGCATGCAGCAGCGGGGCCGGATGCGGTTTGCGGTGCGGGGTGGTGTCGCCGGAGACGATGGCCTGGAAATAATGGGCGATGCCAGTGCGTTCGAGCAGCGGCTCGGTGAAGGCGGCCGGTTTGTTGGTCACCACGGCCAGCGGCAGGCCGGTCGCGTGCCAGGCGGCGAGGCCTTCGCGGACACCGGGGAAGAAGGCGGCGTGGCGGCCGTTGACCGCCGCATAGTGCTGCTGGAAGGCGGCAATGCCGCGGGCCATCAACTCGGCACCGGGAGCCGACTCGCGGGTCAGGCAGCGTTCGACCAGCACGGCCATGCCGCGGCCGACGAAATGGCGGATTTCGGTTTCGCTGCGCGGCGGCTGGTCGAGGTCGATCAGCATCAGGCGGCAGGCCTCGGCCAGGTCGCAGACGGTGTCGAGCAGGGTGCCGTCGAGGTCGAAGGTGATGGAACGGAATTTCATGGGGACTCCTTGAGCGCCTGACGCAGGGTCTGGATGATCGTATCGTAACGGTGCGGATCGCTGTCGCGGCCGGCGCCGAAAACCGCCGACCCGGCGACGAAGGCATCGACCCCGGCGGCGGCGATCTCGGCGATGTTGCCGGGATTGACTCCGCCGTCGATTTCGAGACGGATGCGCCGGCCCGTCAACTGCTGGTACGCATCGATTTTCGCACGGGCGGCGCGTGCCTTGTGCAGGGTCTGGGCAATGAATTTCTGCCCGCCGAAACCGGGGTTCACGCTCATCAGCAAGACCACGTCGAGCTTGTCCATGACGTGATCCATCCAGTCCAGCGGCGTCGCCGGGTTGAACACCAGGCCGGCCTGGCAGCCGCCGTCGCGGATCATCGCCAGGCTGCGGTCGACGTGTTCAGACGCTTCCGGGTGAAAGGTGATCAGGTCGGCCCCGGCGCGGATGAAATCGGGAACGATGCGGTCAACCGGCTTGACCATCAGGTGCACGTCGATCGGCGCCGTCGTGCAGGGCCGGATCGCCTCGCAGACCAGAGGGCCGATGGTCAGGTTGGGGACGTAATGGTTATCCATCACATCGAAGTGGATCCAGTCGGCACCGGCGGCGATGACGTTGCTGACTTCCTCGCCCAGGCGGGCGAAGTTGGCCGAGAGGATGCTCGGGGCAATGATGGCTTCCAGGGGATTCATGGGATCTTCCTCAGCAAAAAAATGGCCCCGGCGAGCGGGGCCCAAAACGACCAAGGGTCGCGCAGAGAACATCGGTAAAGGATCAGCGGTAGCGGGCAACCATGCGATCCAGCGGTATCGGTTTGATGGCGGCGGCCCGCCCGGCCGAGCCGAAGGCTTCGAAACGCAGCCGGCAGATGCCGCGGGCGGCAGTCACGGCGGCCTTGAGGAAGGCGCGCGGATCGAACTCGTCGGGCTTCTCGGCCATCGCCTTGCGCATGGCACCGGTCATCGCCAGACGGATGTCGGTATCGATATTGACCTTGCGCACGCCGTGACGGATGCCTTCGACGATTTCTTCCAGCGGCACGCCGTAGGTTTCCTTGATCGTGCCGCCGTACTGGCGGATGGTCGCCAGCCATTCCTGCGGCACCGACGAGGAGCCATGCATGACCAGGTGGGTGTGCGGAATCTTGGCGTGGATCGCCTTGATCCGTTCGATGGCCAGGATTTCGCCGGTCGGCGGGCGGGTGAATTTATAGGCGCCGTGGCTGGTGCCGATG
>DILW01000012.1 GCA_002425245.1 Betaproteobacteria bacterium UBA5582
ATCGACAACCTCGAAATATAATTTATTGTAAAACGTACCTTGGTGCGATGCGCGCGCCAGGAAGTTGCTCCTAGAATATTTTCAGGTCATGTCACCCCGACGGACAGGCATTAAATATCAGGAGCAAAATCATGAGCACGAATTCAAACACCGACATCAACGACCAGACAATCAGCTCGACCTACGTGATTTTGACGGACATCCGTGACGTCAATCTGGGTAATGGCAGCGATTCGCTGACGGTGAACGGACATGCGAGGAACATCAATGTCGGCAGAGGTGACGACACTGTAGACGTCAAGAAAAACGTGAACAACATCAATGCGGGCGATGGTAACGACACCGTCAAGGTCGGCGGCAACGCCAATAATATCGACCTCGGTTCCGGGATCAACAGTCTTTCTGTCACCGGCAATATTCGCAATATCGGTGCTGGTGACGGCAATGACACGGTGACGGTTGATGGCGACCTGCTCGGCAATGCCAGCCTCGGTCACGGTGACAATTCGATTACCGTCAAGGGTAGTGCGGGGTCCATCCACACCGGCAGAGGCAGCGACAAAATCACCGTTGCCAACAACGTGGATCACATCAACAGCGGCGAAGGGAACGACACGGTCAACGTGGGTGGTAACGCGCGCCACATCAACCTGGGATCCGGCATCAACAACCTTGGGGTAACCGGGAGTATCCGGAACATCAACAGCGGCGATGGCGATGACACAGTTACCGTTGGCGGAGATCTTCAGGACAACGCCAGCCTGGGGCATGGCAATAACAAGATCGAAGTCAAGGGCAACGCCGGTTCGATCCACACTGGCCGAGGCAACGACGACATCAAGGTTGCCAAGAACGTCGATCACATCAACAGCGGCGAAGGTAACGACACAGTCAGCGTGGGTGGCAACGCCCGCCACATCGACCTGGGATCCGGCATCAACACCCTTGGGGTAACCGGGAATATCCGGAATATCAACAGCGGCGAAGGCGATGACACCGTGACTGTTGGTGGAGACCTTCAGGACAACGCCAGTTTGGGGAATGGCAACAACAAGATCACCATCGCGGGCAATGCGCAGTCGATCCATACCGGCCGCAACAACGACACCATTTCGGTCGGCAAGAATGTCGACCACATCAACAGTGGCGAAGGTAACGACACTGTCAGCGTTGGTGGCAATGCCCGTCACATCGACCTCGGGCACGGCAACAACACGCTCGACGTCACGGGCGCCATCCGCAACATCAACGCAGGAGACGGCGACGACATCGTGACCGTTGGCGGCGACCTTGTGGACCACGCCGGCCTTGGGCACGGCAACAACAAGCTCACGATCACCGGCAACGCCCGCGATATCTGCACCGGTTCAGGAAATGACAAGATCAGCATCGGCGGCAACCTGAACCATGCCAACCTCGGTCATGGCGAAAACTGCATCAAGGTTGACGGAAACGCCAATTCGATTCACACCGGCGACAAACAGGACAACGTTAAGGTCGGTGGCGATCTCAACCAGGCCTGCCTCGGCCACGGCAACAACAATCTTCTGGTTTTTGGCAATGTCGGCAATGTCGATCTCGGCAACGGCAACGACACAATTGTCGCTGAGGGTGATCTGCGCCATATCAACATGGGGCACGGCGACAACAAACTTGCCGTTGCTGGCAATGTCATTTGCGCAGTTCACGGCGGCAATGGCGATGACTCCGTCTATGTTGCCGGCAATCTCAGGGAAACCTGCCTGAATGGCGGCGACGACAAACTGGTCGTTCTGGGCAGCACCAGTTGCGTCCATCTGGGCGACGGTCAGGACCAAGCCTGGATCGGAATCAACGAAAACGCAATCGACGCGGGTTGTGACAATGACCAGGTCTACGTTGGCACCAACAATGGCAGGGTGTATCTCAGTTCGGGCGATGACAAACTTGTGCTTGGTGGTTTCGCCAAAAACACCGTCGTCGATGGTGGCTGCGGTATGGACACCTTGACCCTGGTCGGCACGGCTGCGGATTACACCATCACCAAAAGCAACTCCGGTAGCCATATGTTGATCACCGATGCTGACGGAGACACCATGACGGCGTGGTGGTTCGAGGAGGTCAATTTCGTAGCTGCTGCTGACGCGCCGAAGAGTGACATCATCGACCTCGGCTTCACTGATGACATCAACCTGATTCCCTGCTTCGCCTGAGACAGAGGATTCACGCCATTTGGCGAGCCAAGTAATGATTGGGTGCCAGAGCAGGACTTGCGAAAGTCATGCTCTGGCGGCAGTGCAGGCAGGCAACACTCGAATCATCGACAACCTCGAAATATAATTTATTGTAAAACATACCTTAGTACGATATACCCACCCAGCACTTGCTCCTAGAATATCAGCGGGTGGTAATAACCCGACAATGAGACATCCAATATCAGGAGCGAAACCATGAGTACCAATTCCAGAACGGACATCATCAACTGGGCGAACGGAACCAATTACGACATCGTCGGTGACATCCGCAACGTCTGGCTCGGCAGGGGTAACGACACCTTCAAGATTTCCGGAAACGCCAACATCATCAGCACCGGCGACGGCAATGACACGATCGATGTTGGCGGCAATGTCAGCCACGTGGATGCCGGCAACGGTGACGACAATGTCGTCATCGGCGGTAGTGCTGGCTCGGTCTACCTTGGCGGCGGCAACGACACGCTCAAGGTTGGCGGCAACCTGGATTGCCTCAGTTCTGGCTGCGGCAGCGGCGACGATACGGTCAGCGTCGGCGGCAACCTGAAGCACGCCAACCTCGGCGATGGCAACAATCGCCTGACGGTTGGCGGCAACGCCGATTGCGTACACATGGGCAGCGGCAACGACAAGCTGGTCGTCCAGGGTGACCTGAACTACGCCAACATGGGCTTTGGCAACAATTGCACCGTGGTCACCAAGAACATCGGCACGATCATCGGTTACAACGGCATCGACAACGTTCGCGCCGGCGCCGATCTCAAGTACGCGTTCCTGCATGACGGCGACAACACGATCTTGGCCGAGAGCAACGCCGGTTATCTTCACACAGGCAATGGCCATGACAAGGTGCTGGTCGCCAAGGACCTTCAGCACGCCAACCTCGGTAGCGGCAACAACCAGATTTATGTCGGCGGCAACGTGAACGACTCCGTGATCGGTTACCACGAGAACGACACCGTCTATGTCTCCGGCAATCTCCGGAATGCCTGGTTGCATGGTGGCGACGACAAGCTGGTGGTCGAAGGCTCGACCAATTATGTTTACCTTGGCGACGGTCAGGACAAGGCCTGGATCGGCACCAACGAATGTATCGTCGATGCCAGCTGCGGCAATGACAGCCTCTATGTCGGCAACAACAAGGGCAGGGTCTATATGGGCACTGGCGATGACAAACTCGTGCTCGGCAGCTTTGCCAACAACACCCACGTTGACGGCGGCCATGGACAGGACACGCTGACCCTGGTCGGCGATGCCAGCGACTACAAGGTGGACAAGACCGCCTGGGGCTGGTCCACCGTTACCGAGCTCGCCACTGGCAACAAGATGACCGCCTGGTGGTTCGAAGAAGTCAATTTTGTTGCTGACGCACCGAGTGCAGAAAACATCGTCGGTGACAACATCCTCGGTTTCACCGATGCCATCTACGGCACGCCCTGCTTCCAGTAAGTTTGAGGCACACTGCAAAAACGGGGAGGGGTGACCCTCCCCTTTTTGCGCTCCTGCGCAATATCGCCCGGCCGGCGTGAACGCAGTCTTGCAGCATTCAGGACATACGCATGTTGAACCAGCCACCGCACGAAACCCTCCGGCTCGCCCTGCAGGCAAACAAGAGCAGCTTCTTAGCCGTAGCCGCCTATAGCCTGTTCATCAACATCGCGATGCTGGTCCCTGCCATCTACATGCTGCAGGTCTATGATCGGGTCGTGGTCGGCGCCAGCATCCCGACCCTGTACACGCTGACCCTGCTGATGATCGTCTTCATGGTCGCCATGGGGATACTGGAATGGTCCAGGCAGGAGATCATGCGTCGAGTCAGCAACCGGCTCGACCTGCATATGGCGCCTGCGCTATTCGACCTTGGCTATCGTCAGGTTCGCTATTCCGGCGGCTTGCTGAGCGGCACCCAGGCATTGAAGGATCTCAAGGGCATCCGCCAGTTCATCGCATCGAACGGTCTGTTCGCCTTCTTCGACGCCCCCTGGGTGCCCATCTACCTGCTGGTGATGTTCGCTTTCCACCCATGGATCGGCCTGGCCGGCCTGATCAGCGCTGCCTTGCTGGTCGCCATCACCTTTCTCAACGAACGCCTGACGCACGAACAAGCCAGAGAGGCCGACCGGGAATACAACGAGACCGGCAGAACGCTCTCCCAATACCTGCGCAACAGCGAGGTGATGACGGCCATGGGCATGCTCGGCAATCTGCGCAGCCGCTGGCTCGAAACCAGCTACGGCGCCCTGCTCAAGCAGAATGCGGCAGCCGAAATTTCGTCGCGACTGATGGCCGTATCGAAAACCCTGCGCATCATCATCCAGTCGCTGATTCTCGGGCTTGGCGCCTACCTGGCCATCAAACAGGAAATCTCCCCGGGCATGATGATCGCCGGTTCCATTCTTCTTGGCCGGGCCCTGGCACCCATCGACCAGATGCTGGGCAGCTGGAAGCAATTTGCCTCCGCCCGCGAACAGTATCTTCGCCTCGACCAGACCTTGCGCGAAGATCAATTCACAGAGACGGAAATGCCTTTGCCGGCGCCAAAAGGGGAAATTCGGGTCGAGGACATCGTGGTCACCGCGCCCGGTTCGAACACCGTCCTGCTGAGCGACATCTCGTTTTCCTGCCCGCCGGGAACGATCACCGGCATCATCGGCCCAAGCGCCGCCGGCAAATCGACACTGGCCCGCGCCCTGCTCGGCATCTGGCCGTGCAGCCGCGGCAGCGTGCGCCTCGACGGTGCGGAAATCCATCAGTGGGAAAAATCGTCGCTCGGCGACCATGTCGGCTACCTGCCGCAGGACATCGAGTTGTTCGAGGGCACGGTGAGCGAAAACATCGCCCGCTTCGGCCCGGTCGATCCGCAAAAGGTCGTCCAGGCAGCCCAGGACGCGGGCATCCACGAGATGATCCTGCGCCTGCCGCAGGGCTACGACACGGTGCTGGGCAATGGCGGCGGCAAACTGTCCGGCGGTCAGCGCCAGCGACTGGGCCTGGCCCGGGCGGTCTATGGGCGTCCCCGTCTGGTCGTCCTCGACGAACCCAACGCCAACCTCGACCACGCCGGCGAAACTGCCCTGATGGCGACGCTGGACATTCTCAAGCGCAATGGCTCGACGGTATTCCTGATTACCCACAAGACCCTCCTGCTGTCGGCTACCGACCGCCTACTGGTGCTTGCCGACGGCAGTCTGTCGATGTTCGGGCCGCGGGAGCGGGTGCTCGCCGAACTGAACAAGCTGGCTCCAGTCCAGCAACTGCGTGGAGCCTGAGCGGATGAACAAGAAGGAACTCACGGTCAACGGACCGATGGCGGCCCGGCTGGCCAGTGTCACCGACGAGCGCCGTTCGCGCCGGATCGGCACCTTGGTGATCGTATCCACCTTCGTCCTCTTCGGCGGCTGGGCGGCGCTGGCGCCGATTGCCAGCGCCGTGCTCGCTTCCGGTGTGGTCAAGGTCGAGCTGGAACGCCAGGCGGTTCAGCACCTGGAAGGCGGCATCGTCCGCGAAATCCATGTTCGCGAAGGACAACTGGTCGAAAAGGGACAGGTGCTGATCACCTTAGACCAAACTCAGTTCAAGTCCGATCTGGCGGTCGGCGGCAGCCAGATTCAGGCGCTGCAGGCGACCCTGGCCAGACTGAAGGCCGAACGCGACGGCCTCAATGAAATCGCCTTCCCCGAAGACTTCAACCGCGAAGACCCGCAGACCGCTGAACTGATCGCCAGCGAAAACCAGTTGTTCACGGCCCGCAAAGGCTCACGCCAGGGCGAAATCAAGGTTCTGCAGGGACGCATCCAGCAGGCCGAGTCGCAAATCGACGGCTATACCAAGATCAACACCAGCAAGAACGACACCCTGCTCTCGCTGCAAGCCGAACTGCACGACCTGCAACGCCTGATCGCCGGCAACTTCATCAGCCGCCACAAGCTCAACCAGATTGAACGGGAAATTTCCGAGTTGCGCGCCGACATCGCGGAAAACGACGCCAATATCGCCAATCTGCGGGTGCAGCAGCGGGAAACCCGGATGCTGATCGATTTCCGCAAGGCGGAATTCCGTACCGAGGACATCAATGCGCTGACCGAGACCCAGCAGAAGCTGGACGAACTGCTCAAGCGCTCGACCTCGCTCACCGACCGCGTCGACCGCGCCAGCATCCGCGCCCCCGCCGCCGGCCAGGTGATCGGCCTGCGCACGCATTCCCCGGGCTCGGTGCTGCAGCCGGGCACCCACATCCTCGACATCGTCCCGGCTGGCGCCGATCTCATCGTCGAAGCCCGGATTTCGCCGGCCGACGTCGATAGCGTACGCGTCGACCAGCTCGCCGACATCCGTTTCACCGGCTTCAAGGCCACCACCACGCCGGTCATCGAAGGACGGCTGGTGCTCCTGGCCGCCGACCGCCAACTCGACCAGATAACCGGCCTGCCCTACTTCGCCAGCCACGTGCAACTGACGCCGACTGGCCGCGAGCAGCTGAACAAGCTCAATCTGCGCATCCAGCCGGGCATCCCTGCCGAGGTCATCATCAATACCGGCGAACGCACCCTGCTCCAGTACCTGGTGCAACCGATCACCAATGCGCTCGCCAGAACATTCCGCGAGGACTGATTTCATTCGAGAAAAAGATCGTTGACAGGCGGTCGATTGCCGTTAAAATTCGCTTCCCCCAACTTTCTGGATGAGTGAAACACCATGCAGAGAACCATGTTGAAATCCAAGCTGCATCGCGTGACGGCAACCCACGCCGACCTGCATTACGAAGGCTCCTGCGCGATCGACGAGGATCTGCTGGAAGCCGCCAACATCAAGGAATACGAGCAGATCGACATCTGGAACGTCAACAACGGCGAGCGTTTCACCACCTACGCCATCCGTGCCGAACGCGGCTCGGGCGTCATTTCGGTGAACGGCTCGGCGGCCCGCCGCGCTGCCCCGGGCGACATCCTGATCATCGCCACCTTCGCTGCCTACAGCGAGGTCGAACTGGCCCGGCACGAGCCCGACCTGATCTACGTCGATTCGCAGAACCGCATCGTTCGTCGCGGCCACAAGATTCCGGTCCAGGCCGCCGCCTGACCTGAACCGGACTGCGCTTCAATCATCAGCCCGCCGTTTGGCGGGCTTTTGTTTTGCCGTGCAAGTCCTTGCACCATCCGAAATCGCTCAGGCCAGCTCGATACGCTCAAGCACCGGGCGCCATTTCTGCCGGGCAATCTTGCGAAAGCCGGCCGGCTTGGGATGCAGTTCGTTCGCCCAGTCCTTTTCGCCCAGGGTATTGCGGCTATCGACCAGAACGATGCGCGACTTGTCGATCCCGGTCAGCGTTTCGAGTTCGGCACTGACCCGGTCCATCAAGGCGTTGATGCAGGCCTGGTGCAAGCGCTCGGGCACCTTGGCGTCGATCAGCGCCGGCCGCAACCAGGCGCTGCGGGGGCTGAAGATTCCCTTGCCGGATGGCTGCGCATAGTCGTAGTTGTGCATGACGATCCTCGCCCCGCTTTGCACCAGCACCTGTCCGATCAGCGCCCGATAGCTGGCCGCCGTCTTCTTCATCAGCCAGTCCAGTGTTCGCTCGGCATCGCCGGGCCGAAAACAGTCTTCCGCCCGCTCGGCCTTGCTGCAGTCGTCCTTGAGCATCGGCCGGAGGTCGCTGAAGCCGGCGAAATCATTGCCGCCGCCGCTGATGAACACGGCAGACAGCCCCGGTCCATGGAGCGCCAGCGCGGTGCGTACCGATTTTGCGTACTTGCCGTACACGTAATCGAAAACCTCGGCGCCATTGTTGCCGAGCGCGAGGATGCAGTGTTCCCGAGCGGCGACCAGCGGCCCCAGCTGATTGAGCAGCGAGCCGCCGGGAAAGGGATACCAGAACCACGAATCGCCAATCGCCAGAATCGACGGATGGCGGTTGTCGGCCTGCATCGACGGCCAGTCCCAGTAGACGTTTTCGAAGTTCATGAGGGCTTGCTCCTTGCGGAATGAACAATGCCCGCAGAATATCCCGAGGTCGGTTCAGGAACCACCTCGGGATTGTTTCAACTCGGCTTGAGCGAGCGCTGTCAGGCGGCGCCGTCTTCGGCCTTTTTCGGCTTGCGGCTGCGGCCCGGTTTGCGGGCCGGCTTCTTGTCGCTGGCCGGAGCTTCGGCAACGACTTCGGGCTGCGGCTCGGGCACGGTCTCAGTGGCGACGCTCTCACCCCGTTTGCGCGAAGTCCGGCGGGGGCCGCGCGGGGCCTTCTTCGGCGCTTCAGCCGGGGCGCGCTCGTCGGCGGTCGGCGACTCGGCGGCGACCGGCGCGACGGGACTTTCCTCGACCAGTACCGCCGGAGCAAGTTCCGGCGGTGCTGCCTCGGCGTGGCTGGCGACCTCTTCGCGATTTTCCTTGCGCGCGCGGCGACCGCCACGTCGCCGCGCCGCCGGCGTGGCGTCGGTAGATCGGAAGAGCGGCGGGTAGGGGAAGAGGGGAGAACTTGGTGGGGGG
>DILW01000040.1 GCA_002425245.1 Betaproteobacteria bacterium UBA5582
CCGTGTTGACTCTGCCGGAAGCCGCCTGGTCGAACTTCACGCCGGCCTTCGCGATCGCCAGCGCGCGCCACGAAACCCAGTATTCCCGTCTCTTCAGATCCTAGGAAAAACATGAGTAAACAAGCCCTCAGAGTCGGCATCGGCGGCCCCGTCGGTTCCGGCAAGACCGCCCTGACCCTGGCGCTATGCCAGGCCCTGCGCGAGCAGATCGACATGGCCGTGGTCACCAACGACATCTACACCGCCGAGGACGCCAAGTTCCTGGTCAATCACTCGGCGCTGGCGCCGGAACGCATCATCGGCGTCGAAACCGGCGGCTGCCCGCATACTGCCATCCGCGAGGACGCCTCGATCAACCTCGAAGCAGTCGACCGCCTGCAACGCGCCTTTCCCGGCGTCGAGCTGATCCTCGTCGAATCGGGCGGCGACAACCTGGCGGCGACCTTCTCGCCGGAGCTCTCCGACCTCACCATCTACGTCATCGACGTTGCCGCCGGCGAGAAGATTCCGCGCAAGGGCGGCCCCGGCATCACCAAGTCCGACCTGCTGGTGATCAACAAGATCGACCTGGCGCCCATGGTCGGCGCCTCGCTTGAGGTCATGGCGCACGACGCCAAAGCCCAGCGCGGCGAGCGTCCCTTCGTATTCACCAACCTGAAGACCGGCCACGGCCTGGATACGGTGATCGCCTTCATCCGCGAGCGCGGCATGCTGTGATCCCGGGGCGGGCGGGAGGGGCGGTTATAATCCGCCCTTCGCTTCAACCCCATTCAGGAAGACCATGCAGAAATTCGCCAGAATCGCGCTCCTCGCCCTGTGTTCGGCCACCCTTCTCGCCGCTTGCGGCGAAGCCGAAGACACCCGCCCGGGACAGCCGGTCAAGACTCGCCAGGTGGCTTTCAAGGAAATGATCAAGGTCTTCGAGCCGATGGGCGTGATGCTGCGCGAAAAGCGCTACGACGAGGAGAAGTTCCTGCGGCTGGCGACGGCGCTGATCGACAAGCGCGAGGCGCCATGGACGCACTTCGGCCCCGACACCAATTACCCGCCGACCAAGGCCACCGCCAAGGTCTGGGAAGAACCGGCGCGCTTCGAGGAAGAGCGCAAGCGTTTCTTCACCGCCACCGACCAGCTCCTGCTCGCCGCGCAAAGCAAGGACCTGAAGCGCATCGAGCCCGCCTACCAGGCGGTCTACGACAGCTGCAAGAGCTGCCACAACCCGTTCAAGGCGCGCTGACCCGGCATGTTGCGCCTGACCGAACTCAAGCTGCCGCTCGATCATCCGCCGGAAGCCCTGCGCCCGGCGCTGTGCGCCCGGCTCGGCATCGCCGACGACGAGCTGATCGGCTACACGGTGTTCAAGCGCAGCCACGACGCGCGCAAGAAATCGGCCATCGTCCTGCTCTACCAGATCGACGTCGAACTGCGCGATGAGGCCCGCGTCGCCGCCCGCCTGAAGGACGACCGCCACGTGGTACCGACGCCAGACATGGACTACCACTTCGTCGCCCGCGCCCCCGAAGGCCTGGACGAGCGTCCGGTGGTCATCGGCATGGGCCCCTGTGGCCTGATGGCGGGATTGGTGCTGGCGCAGATGGGGTTCCGGCCGATCATCCTCGAACGCGGCAAGGCCGTGCGCGAGCGGACCAAGGACACCTGGGGCCTGTGGCGCAAGCACGTGCTCGACCCGGAATCGAACGTCCAGTTCGGCGAAGGCGGCGCCGGCACCTTCTCCGACGGCAAGCTGTACAGCCAGATCAAGGACCCGAACTTCCTCGGGCGCAAAGTCATGGCCGAGTTCGTCAAGGCCGGCGCGCCGGAAGAGATCATGTACGTGAGCAAGCCGCACATAGGCACCTTCCGGCTGGTCAAGATGGTCGAGAACATGCGCGCGACGATCCGCGAGCTGGGCGGCGAAATCCGCTTCGGCGCCCGCGTCGAGCGCCTGCAGATTGAAAACGGCCAGGTCGAAGGCGTCGAACTCGCCGGCGGCGAGCGCATCGCCAGCCGCCACGTGGTGCTCGCCATCGGCCACAGCGCCCGCGATACCTTCCAGATGATCCACGACAGCGGTGTCTATGTCGAAGCCAAGCCCTTCGCCATCGGCTTCCGCATCGAGCACCCGCAGACCCTGATCGACAAGGCCCGCTTCGGCCCCAACGCCGGCAATGAACTGCTCGGCGCCGCCGACTACAAGCTGGTACACCACTGCGCCAACGGCCGCGCCGCTTACAGCTTCTGCATGTGCCCGGGCGGCCAGGTGGTCGCCGCCACTTCGGAACCGGGGCGCGTCGTCACCAACGGCATGAGCCAGTACTCGCGCGCCGAGCGCAACGCCAATTCGGCGCTGGTGGTCAATGTCGAGCCGGAAGACTTTCCCGGCGACTACCGCAAAAACCCGCTGGCCGGCGTCGATTTCCAGCGCCACTGGGAGAGCCAGGCCTTCATCGCCGGCGGCAGCAATTACGACGCACCGGCCCAACGCGTCGGCGACTTCCTCGCCGGCCGGCCGTCGACCGCACTCGGCAAGGTCGATCCGTCCTACCAGCCCGGCGTGCACATGACCGACCTGAGCACTTGCGCGCCGGCCTTCGTCATCGACGCGCTGCGCGAAGCCATCCCCGCCTTCGACCGCCAGATCCACGGCTTCGCCATGGCCGACGCGGTACTCACCGGCGTCGAGACGCGCACCTCGTCACCGATCCGCATTAAGCGCGGCGACGACTTCCAGAGCATCAACACCCGCGGCCTCTACCCGGCCGGCGAAGGCGCCGGCTACGCCGGCGGCATCCTGTCGGCGGGGGTGGACGGAATCAAGGTGGCGCAGGCGCTGGCCCTGGATATCGTAAAAGATAGATAAAAAAAGAGAGGCCATCTCGGCCTCTCTTCAATCCCTCATCAAACATGCCCGACATCGGGCATCAGCATCTCAGGCGGGCGGATTCAACGAAAGATTGATGATGCTACCGGAGACGTAATCCTTAAGATCAATCGAATACCAGCCTTCCAAAACCATTCCGCTGGAGTTCATGTCCGTGTCGGACATCCCATGCAAGCTCATATGCACATAAGTCGCTGAAGAGAGGTTCAAGGTAATCACCTGACCTTCCGGGACCTTGGCATACTTGAATTGCTGGCTTGGTTGCGAATCAATCTTCTCATACAAGCTGACATTGATATCGCAATAGCTCGGCGCAGGCACCGGCGCGGGCGCGGAGCCCCCCCAGATATTGCACCGGAAGCTGACCAGCTTATCAACCGGTTCACTGGTTTGATTGGGCAATGCAATCGTCACATCCCCACTCACGCCGGAAGTCGCGCTACCAGAGTAGTAGAGCCACTGGGTTTGGTCGGCACTCAGCGCCCCCAAACTCTTGGCTTCCCAATCCAGGCTGCTCACAGGCCACATGGTTTTCACCCAGGCACCGTCTTCGGGAATGGAAACCGTACGACCCATGCCGCCCCCGGTCAGCGTCACCTCGCAAGCCACGTAACTCGAATCGGGTAGCGCACAGCGCACGAAATTCTGCGTCGCTGGCGGCGCAATCTTGATCGTCACCGAACCGGAAACACCGGATGTCGCAGACCCGATCATACCTTCGGCAGTCGTTGCTTCCCATTTCACGCTACCGCTCGACGGCAGGTTGATGATCGTAGCACCCGCCAGCGGCAGCCAGGACGACTTGATCAGGTGCGATCCGTCATCCAGGGTCACATTGGCGACAACCGCACATGCCACGGGGTTGTCCGACGAGTCCACGCAGTTAACCTGTAGCGTGTTCGAACCACCGAACTTGAAGTCCCAGTTCCAGGTCGAGAAGTGACTGACCTCCGCCTTCACCGCCAAACCGCTCGGAGACCCCGGTGCCGCAACGACAGTTCCTTCGCCGTCTTCGATCCAGATCCCCAGTGCTTCGTCAAAATGCCACAGCGGAATCTTCGATCCCTCGCTCAAGGCGTTTCCACCCACGCTGGCATACGGCAGATTCATCTGGATCGTCGCCTTCTTGCCAGCAGCCAGTTGCAAATGCCGCCCCTGCGCATCGAAAAAGTCGATCGTCATCATCCCGGCACTGATCAGATCAACCATCTCACCGCTCGTCGTGCGCGCACGACCGTTGCCCGGCATTGCCGACAGATCGTCCCCGCTGATGTCCCACGGCGTCAGTTCCAGCTTGACTTCGCCGGTGGCGGGGTTGCCGGCCGGGTCTACCAGCGCATTTTCCGGCAGCACAATCTGCGCCCCCAGCGACCTGGCGAACACAACCTGGGCCAGCGCAATGTCGGCAATCTGCTTCACTTCCTTCACCGGTTGCAGCAGCACCTGCACCTGGGCCGGCGTTCCCGCGACCAGCTTCAACTGCTGGGCCTGGGTGACAAAACCGGCCTTCTTCACCACCACGACCTGGTCGCCTGCCGGAACGCCCGTCAGATCGGCCACGCCCTCGGCATTCGAGTTCGCCGCCACGCCGCCGATGCTGACTTCCGCATTGCCCAGCAGCACGCCCTGGGCGCTGCGCACCAGCACCTTGGCCTGGCTGCCACCAACGGCTTCGCCAACCTTCAGCTTCAGCCGACGCGTATCGCTCAGCCCTTGCGTATCCTTCACCGTCAGTTGGACAAGGTACTCGCCCTTGGCAGCATAGGTATGGGTCGCCACCTTGCCGCTGCCCTTGGTGCCGTCGCCGAAATCCCACGCGTAGCTGACCAGGCTGTTGCCCCGGCTGGCCAGGAAGGGAGTGCTCGCGCTCGCATCAAAAGTCGCCGCCTGACCAGCCGACAGCGGCTGTGGTGTCACCTTGAATTCGGCGTTCGGGATACACCCCGTCAGCAGCAGTGCAGCGAAGACCAGGAACAGTCCTCGCCAGTATTGAAGCAGTTTCATACCTCACCTCGTGGTTGGAAAAGCTTAAATGATATTGGAATGATCAACATATGCCAATGACAAAAACAAAAGAGCCGGGTTGCCCCGGCTCCTGGATGTGCCAAACGACTTCAAGCGACGGTCAGTACAGGATCACACCGATCGGAACTTCAATCGGGTTTTCGCCGTATTCGTTATTGTCGGGGCTGAAACTTGCCCATCCCTGATAGTCTCCGTTAGCCGGCTCGTAGGTAGCATTGATCTCGACATAGCGGAATTGATCGGCGGGAATGCCAAAATTCACGATCTGGCCGATCGGCACGTTCTTGAACTCGATCTTGACGTCGCCCAGCATGGCAAGCCGGGCCAAGGTAGGCTGGGGAACTTCCACATAGCGGGGCCGCAGCGTGACAACGATGTTGCACATGCTCGGCTTGGCACCGTCCCAGTCCTTGGCCGTACAGAAAGTCTTGAACTGCTGGTCAGCCGGAACCACAAGCTTGTTGTCGAGATTCAGGCTGACGTCACCGCTGACGCCCGAAGTGGCAGAACCGGTGTAACGCGACCATTCCGTGCCGTTCAGCACCAGTTCCGACTCACCCGACCAGGCCAGCGAAGTGGTGTTCCAGCTCGTCTGAATCAAGGCACCATCGACCGGGATGAAGGCTTCACGGGTCAGGGTCTCGCTACCGACCACGGCACTGAGGGTGACCGAGCAGGCAACAGGCTGGTTCGCCGTGTTCCGGCAACGAACGAAGTTGCTGGTAAGCGGCGGCGCAATCTGGATCACCACCGAACCGGACAGGCCCGAGGTCACCGAGCCGATCAGCCCGGTGGCAGAGGTTGCAACCCAATTCGCCGTTCCGGCGGTGGGCATGTTGATGATGGTCACACCGCCGACCGGCACATGGCTGGACTTGGTGAAGTGACCACCATTATCGGCGTTGACCGATACGACGACGTCGCAAGCCACGCCTTGGCCGGCGCTGTCCACGCAGCTGACGTTCAGGGTATTCGGGTTGTCGAACTTGAAGTCCCAGTTCCAGGTGGAGAAGTGCGAAACTTCGGCTTCCACTGCCAGACCGGTCGGCGAGCCCGCCGCGGCGACCACGTAGCCCTTGCCCTCTTCCTTCCACAGGCCGAGTGCTTCGTCAAAGGTCCACATCGGAATTTCCGAGCCTTCCGTCAGTTCAACACCGTTGATCTGATCAAAGGGAAGATTCATCCGGATCTTCGCTTTCTTGCCTGCGGCCAGTTGCAGGTGCTTACCCTGCGCATCAACAAAATCAACCGTCATCATGCCGGCACTGATCAGATCGGTCATCTGACCGTCAGCCCCGATCGCCCGGCCATTACCCGGCATCGCCAGCAGGTCGTCCTCGGTGATATCCCACGGCGTCCAGTTCAGCGTCACCGCACCCGTCGCCGGATTACCCGCCGCATCGACGAAGGCATTCGCCGGCAGCACAATCTGCGCCCCCAGCGTTTCGCCAAGGATGGCCTGCGCCGCCGCAATGTCGGCAATCTGCTTCACTTCCTTCACCGGCTGCAGCAGAACCTGCAACTGCGCCGGCGTCCCCGCGACCAGCTTCAGTTGCTGGGCCTGGGTGACAAAACCGGCCTTCTTCACCACCACGACCTGGTCGCCCGCCGGAACGCCCGTCAGATCCGCCACGCCGTCGGCACTCGAGTTCGCCGCCACGTCGCCGATGATGACTTCCGCATTGCCCAGCAGCACGCCCTGGGCGCTGCGCACCAGCACAGATCGGAAGAGAGCCGTGTAGGGGAA
>DILW01000013.1 GCA_002425245.1 Betaproteobacteria bacterium UBA5582
GCAGCGCTTTCACCATGCCCGCCGGCTGTACGCCAGCGCGCTGGTCTGCGCCCGCGCCACCGCCGCGGCAATCCGCGCCGACAAGCCGGACGAAGTCTGCTTCGTGATCACCGGCGAGTGGGTGGACCGTGACGGCGACGAGGACATCGCCTGCGCCGATTACCTGGAAGCGCTGCTACGCGGCGAGCAGCCTGCTGCCGAGCATTACGAACAGCGGGTCCGGGATTCCGATTTCGGTCGCCGCTTCAGCGCCGGCACCTGGCCCAACCTGCCGGCGGCCGACCTCGACCTGTGCGCGCAAGCCGATCTTTTCGACTTTGCCATGCCGGTGCTGCGGGAGAACGGCCGCCTGGTAATCCGCTAGGCCGAGCGGCCGATCAGTTCGCGTAGACGCGCCAGCTTGGGCGCCACCATCGGCACGGTCAGCATGGTGCTGGCCACCGCCATCAGCAGCAGGGCGGTGAAGGCACCGCTACTGATGATTTCGCGGTCGAGCAGGATGTTGGCGAAGATGATCATGATCAGCGCCTTGGTCTGCAGCAGCCAGCCGATGATGCTGGCTTCACCGGGGGCCCAGCCGAGCACGCGGCCGGCAATGCGGATACCGATCAGCTTGCCGGCAACCGAAGCGACAAGCAGCAGGGCGGCCGCGAAAAACACCGCTTCGCCGCCCATCGTCCAGGTCGTGCGCAGGCCCGTGGACAGGAAGAAAACCGGCATCACCACAAGCAGGACATGATGGCGCAACTGGTCCATCTTCTCCTGGTCGAACCACTCGGCTTCCATCACCGCGCCGGCCAGGAAGGCGCCAACCATGAAATGCAGGCCGGCCCAGTCGGCGCCAAAACCGCAGGCCGCCAGCCAGATCAGCGCCACGTACCAGCGGTCGCCTTCGCTCAGGCGGACCATCAGCTTGCGGAACAGCCAGGCAATCAATGCAAAAGCGAGCAGGAAGAAGAACTGCCGGCCAACCCGGGTCCAGTCCATCAGGATCAGCGCCAGCACACCCCAGATGGCGATGTCGTCGAGACTGGCATAACGCAGGATGCGCTGGCCGATGGGCTGACGCAGCACGGCCAGCTTTTCCATGAACAGGATCAGGATGGGCAGGGCCGTTACCGCGCAGGCCATGCCGACGCCAAGCACGAATTGCCAGGACTGGCCCTGGCCGCCCAGCCAGCCGTCGCTCAGCAACATCACAGCGGCGGCAGCAGCGCCGAACACCAGCGGCGTACCCAGTGCCAGACCGGCGGTGATGCCGCTCTCCCGCCGATAGCGCCAGGCCTGCTTGAGGTCGAGTTCGACCCCGGCGATCATGACGAAGATCATCACCGCCCACCAGGCGATGCCGTTGAGCGACTGAATCACCGGCGGCGTGAACACGAAACTGTAGTAGTCGGGGAAGGCCTGGCCAAGCACCCCGGGGCCGAGCAGGATGCCGGTCAAGATCTGCACGACGACCAGCGGCGCGTAATACTCGGTGCGACCAAGGCGCCAGATCAGCCAGGGCACCGCGAAGATCAGGAGCATCGCGATCAGGAAGATTTCGGTGGTATTCATGGCTTGCGACCCACGTACTCACGGAAAACGCCAAAGGTCACTGCGCAATCGACATCGACGAAGCCGGCGCGGCGCATGGCAGCGAGGATGGTATCCGGGTCGATGGCTGCCTCGATGGTGTCGCCATAGTAGGCCCACAGGCGGCGGACGTCGGCATGACGACCGGAGAGCCGGGCGAGCAGCGGCACGACCGCACCGATGTAGGCACGCAGTGCCAGGCGGCCGAAAGCGCCGGCTGGACGGCTGATTTCCATGATGCAGGTACGCCCACCCGGGCGCAGCACGCGGAAGTATTCGGCAAAGGCCGCGTCCATGTCGCCGACGTGACGCAGGGCATAGCCCATCGACACGAAATCGACACAGGCCTCGGGCAGGGGAATTGACTCGGCGTAAGCAACCAGGGTTTCCACAGCCAGCTTCTTCTGCAGCTCGGCCAGCATGCCCGGCGACGGATCGAGCGCCACCACCCGGCCAGCGGGCCCGACCAGCGCCTGTGCCTCGGCCGTGACCAGGCCGGTGCCGGCGGCGACATCGAGCACTTCCATGCCGGGTTTCACGCCGCAGCGGCGCAGGACTTCGCGCCGGTACCAGCTGCCGCTGCCCAGGGCAGTGATGCGCTCGGCGTTGTCGTAGCCCGGTGCCGCCTCGTTGAACATGTCGCGGGTCACTGCCCGGCGTTCGTCTTCCCCGGCAAAATAGGTGTCGAGGCGGCGGTCATCCTTGAGAGCGGAGGTCTTTGGCATGATCTGTGTTCAGCGAGTATTCAGACGACGCCAGGCTAGAGCCGGCAGGCGCCACAAAAAACCGAGGAAGAGGCGGCTGTGCATCCAGGTCAGCAGCACGTTGTCGCGCAGGTAACGGAAATGCGAGACACCGCCTTCGTCGGCACGGAAATAGCGGACCGGCGCATCCAGGTTGCGCGGCGCGACACCGGCCCAGCACAGGCGGACCACCGCCTCGGGATCAAAATCGAAACGGCGCATCCAGCGGTTGGCGCGCATGACGCGGATCAGCGGCTGCACCGGATAGACGCGGAAACCATAGAGCGAGTCGCCGATGCCCATCCACAAGGTTTCCAGATTGGCCCACCAGTTCGACACCTTGCGCCCGTTGACCCGCAGCGCCGGCGCGTCGGCGTCGAACACCGGCCGGCCGAGCACCATCGCCGCCGGCTCGGCCTGTGATGCGGCCATGAAATCCGGGATGAGGTCCGCCGGATGCTGGCCGTCGGAATCCATGGTCAGGGCGTGGGTATAGCCCTCGGCCGCAGCCAGCGTGATGCCTTCGAGCACCGCCGCCCCCTTGCCGCGGTTTTCCGGCAGGACGATCACGCGCAGGCCGGGATCGTCGGCTGCCAGCGCCTGCAGGCGTTCGGCCGAACCGTCGGTACTGCCGTCCACCACCACCCACACCGGCGCCCACCGAGCGCGAGCGGCGCGCACCGTCTCGACCACGGCGGGGCCGGGGTTGTAACTCGGGATCAGGACAAGGTGGCTGGTCGAGGGGCTGGGCATGGTCGTTCAGGCACGGGCTTGGGGTGATGGCGAAGCGGCCAGCGCCTGGCGCAACGAGGTTTCGAGTTCACCGGTGAAGACAGCGACATTGGCCGGCGGCGCAAAGCGCTGGCCAAGACGGATACGGCAATGCAAGGGTAACTGCGGCCGGCGGAACAACGGCCAGGCCTTGCCCAGATAAGGTGTGGAAAACTCGATCAGCAGGGCCTGCACCGGCACCCCGGCACGCTGGGCGATCAATCCGGCCGTCGGCATGCAGGGGTCGAGCGGAAAATTCCGGGTACGGCTGCCTTCGGGAAAAATCACCAGCTGGGCCCCGGCCTGCAGTTCCTCACGGCCGTCGATGATCATCCTGAGCGGCGTATCGTTGCGGATGTAGCGCGCCAGCCGGGCGGCGGCGCCGAACAGGATGTTGTCGAGCAGCGCCGCCTTCATCACGCAGACGGCGTTCGGCAGGCGCGACAGGATCATCACCGCATCGAGCAGGGAAGGGTGGTTGGCAACCACGATCAGCGGCCCGGCATCGCGCAGCCGGTCAAGCTCGCGCAGGTCGAAACGGCAGGCGCACGCGGTTTCGAGAAAGGCCAGATAGACACGGAAGCCGTTGCGGATGGCCAGCCGTCCCAGCGGCTGGCCCAGGCGCCGCGGCAACAGTGGCAGCAGCAACAGGGCAAAAGGCAGCCAGAGCAGGCAGATCAAGGCCAGGGCACCCAGCCCCAGGAACATCGCCAGGGTTTCGTAAGCACGCCAGAACAGCCCGGAAACCCCGCCGCTCATCGAGGCGCCATCGCCATGGCCTCGATCTCGACCAGCAGATCGGCGCGACAGACATCGGCAACGACCGGACAGACTTCGACCGGCCCGAGCATTTCCTCGATCACCGCGGCCACGGTCGGCCAGTCGCCGGCATGGCGCAGGTAAGCGCGACAGTGCAGTTGATCGGGACGAAAACCCTGCTGCTGCGACAGGCGATTGGCTTCGCCGAGCACCGCCAGGATGTTGGTCAGGGTTTCCCGCGTCTGCGCGGCCACATCGCCAACATGCATGGTGCGATGGCCGACGATGCTGGCGGTGCCGGAAATGAACAGGATTTCCTGGCCCGGCGGATAAGCCAGCGCCGCCCGCGAGAAGGTCGGGCTGCGCGGACCGTAGTCGGCCGGGTAATGGTAGGCGCTGACCTGGCGCGGGTTTTCCACCGCCACTGCCGGCAGCTTGCCGGCCAGGAAGGCAATCGACAGCGGACCATCGCGCAGGCCAAGGGCGCAGGCCGCCGGTACATTGCCAGTGGCGCCGCGCTGGCAAGCGAGGAAGGCGTCCTGGCGACCCAGGTTGAACTGGCGGTAACGTTCCAGCCCGTGGCTTTCCTCGTTGATCGCGGCAAGGTAGTTCCACACCCGCCACAACTCGGGCAGACCCTGCGCGTCGAGCAGGCGGAAAATGCGCCGGTAGACGGTCTCGCTCGCTGCCTGCAGGGGCGTCCGCGGATCGTCGGCAAAATCGGCCTCGTCCACTTCGATGACGCCATACAGAACGTCGCCGGCCCGCCGCCAGGCGATGCCCTCGTCGATACCCTGCTGACAATCAACCGGACTCAGCCAGAGCTCGCGCAGCGCGCCCGGCGAACTTCCCGGCAACGCGGCGTTGACCGCCTGTTCCGGCCAGTCGGCGGCGGTCAGGCCGGCGCCGAGCCGCGCGCCACCGAGCACGCGTGCGGTTTCACGTGGAACGCTGGCATCGTCGGCGAAGGTCCGGAAGCTCAGTTCAGGCACGTCAGAGCGTCGTCATGGCCGGATCGTCCACCCGGCGGATGTTGAAACGGCGCCGTTTCCAGCCCATGAAGGCACGCTTCGGTTGCAACAGGTTGGCGCCGTAGTAAAGCACCTTGAACATCCAGATCGAACGCCAGATCGGCGTCTTGCCGAAGATGTCGCCGGCCAGCACGGAGAGCAGGGCTTCCTTGACCCGGAAAATGTTCTTCGGAAACATGAAGAAGTCACGCATGATCGGGTTGGTCACCCGATAGATGAACCACGAGAATTCCTTCGGCCCGTGCTTCATCAGCTGGTCGAAGCGCTTCAGCGCCGCCGGTGCCGCGGCCGGGTTCTTCAGGCAGGCGTCGATGGCCTCGGCACCGATCACACCGCTATTCATCGCCAGCCAGACGCCGGAGGAAAACACCGGATCGATGAAGGCGTAGGCATCCCCGAGCAGCAGGTAATTGCGCCCGTGGTTGCGTTCGGACACGTAGGAGAAGTTGCCGGTCGCCTCGACCTCGTGCACCAGGGTCGAATCCTTCAGCCGCTCGGCCAGCGGCGGACACATGGCGATGCCATCGCGCAGGAACTGCTCCAGGCTGCGCTCACCGCGCGTCTTCATGTAGTAGGGCCAGGTGACCATACCGACGCTGGTGACATCGTTGATCATCGGAATGAACCAGAACCAGCCGTGCTCGAACCAGTAGATGGTGATGTTGCCGGCCTCGCTGCCGGGATGCCGGCGTGCCTGCTGGAAATGACCATAGACCGCCGAACTGTTGTGCTTGGGGTTGCGGTGCTTGATCTGGAAGCGGTTGGCAAGGAAGGTGTCGCGGCCGGAAGCATCGACCACGAAACGCGCCTGCCACACCTGTTCGCGACCGTCGTCGTGGACCGCGCTGACCACCACGCTGTCGTCAGCCTGGAAGTCCACGCTGCGGGCACGACAGCCTTCGTGCACCTCGACGCCCTTGTTCGCCGCGTTGCGGATCAGGATGGTGTCGAACTCGGCGCGCCGCACCTGATAGGCATAGGGCATGGATTTGTCCCAGGCATCGGCGAAATGGAAGACCTGCGGCGTGTCGTGGCAGGGCGAAACGAATTCGGCGCCGCGCTTTTCCATACCGATGGCACGGATCTCGTCGGCCACACCAAGCTGCTCGAACAGGGGCAGATTAGCCGGCAGCAGCGACTCGCCGATATGAAAACGTGGGTGGTGCGCCTTTTCCAGGATCACCACCTTGTAGCCCTTTTCCGCCAGTAGCGGCGCCACCGTCGTTCCGGCCGGGCCGCCGCCGATCACCAGCACGTCGCACTGGCTGCGTTCCGGCTGCTGTATTTGCTGTTCCATCGGACTTTCCCCTGTTCTCTGTGGCGGCAGAAATTATCTTTTTGTGCCGGGCGCGCAGATGCGAGCCCCCGCTGGCAGGGGGGAGATTATAGCGCTGCCCCCGGCACCGGGGATGAACACGCCGACTGGCTTTCGTAAACCAATGGAATGATCTGCTTCATCGCCTCACGCCGCGACAGCTTCACCGGCGACATGGCGACGATGTTGTCCACCTGCAGGTCGGTCGACAGCATCGGCTTGAGCCCGAGCGGCTGGCGCGGGTGCAGGGCAAAATCGCGCCGCGCCTGCTCGATCTGCGCCTTGTTGGCACTGAAATAGCGGGCCGCGGCGATGGTTTCCGGCAAGTGCTTGAGCACATGCCACAGACTCCAGCGATGCTGCCACAGGCGGCCGGCGAAGCGGCGGCGGTAACCCTTGCTGTCGTAGAAGCGCTTGACGTGCCAGTTGTACAAGGCGTCCATCTCGTCACGCGAGGAAAAACCCTTGGGCAGGAAGACAAAGTTCAGGCAGTTCATCAGCCGCCAGTCCTCGATGAAGTCTCCCGACTCGCCGCTGACGCATTCCTCCCAGATCGGCGCGCCGTGCAGCGGGCTGAACTTGGTCATGTTCATCTCGTCGAGGTCGAGCGAGAGGATGAAGTCGCTGGTCACCTTCACGGTTTCCGGCGTCTCGCCGGGCATGCCGAAAATGAACAGACCCTTGGCGCGCAGACCGGCAGCGTGGATCTGGCGCACCGTATCGCGCACCGCATCGAGCGTGACCCCGGCCTTGTGCCGTTCCATCATCCCCGGGTCGGCCGATTCGACACCCATCGAGACCATCAGCGCACCGGCCTGCTTGAGCTTGGCCAGCATTTCGTCCGAGGTATGGCCGGTGCGGATCGCGCAATTCCACTGCACGCCGAGCGGCTTCTCGATCAACAGCTCGCACAGGTCCATCACGCGCTGCTTCTTGGCGGTGAACAAGTCGTCGTACATGTTGATGTGGTAGACCCCGAAGTTGTCCCGCAAGTACTTCATGTGGTCGTAGGTGTATTGCGCCGAATTGGTCTTGTACAGGCGCTCGAACACCGTGCGGTCGCAGAACGAGCAGGTGTAGGGACAACCGCGCGAGGTGATCATGGTCGCCCCGTAGCGCTTTTCGTAGGCAAACAGCGGCAGGTGGTAGGCGTGCGGAAAGCCGGCCAGCTTCTCGTAAGCCGGGAAGGGCAGTTCGTCGAGGTCGAGGATGCGGTCGCGGCGCGGATTGACGACGATGCGCCCGGCCGGATCGCGCCAGATCAGGTTGCCGATGTCGGCCAGCGGCTTGCCGTCGGCCAGGTCGAGCAGGGCACCTTCGCCCTCGCCGATGACCAGGTAATCGATTTCCGGGAAGTGTTCGAGAATCGGCGCGCCGAGCGAGGAGACATGGACATTGCCGAAGACGATGCGGATGTCCGGCCGCTTCTCGCGGATGTAGAGCGCCATGTCCACGGCATCCATGAAACCCGAGGTGGTCGCCGAGAAACCGACCATTTCCGGTTCGCTGGCCAGGACGATTTCGGCATTGGCGGCAATGCCCGGCGGCGCATAAGGTCCGAGGCAATCGTGCAGGGCAACGCTATGACCGAACTTTTCCAGCCACGACGCCAGCTGCATGATGCCGATCGGCGGCATGCGGTTGGCCAGCACCGAGAAATCGGGCTGGCCGGGGACGAAATTGAAACCGGCGGGATGGACTAGTGTGACGCGCATCGGAAACCCCTGGAAAGTCGCCTGATTTTAGGCGAAAAACCAGCTTCAGACGCCGGCAAAGGTATCCCAGGCAAACTTGACGATCAGCACGCCGACCACCAGCAGGAAAACGACGCGGATGAAAGCGCTGCCATGCCTCAGGGCCAGCCAGGTACCGGCGACCGAACCGGCGACGTTGGCAGTTGCCATGCCGAGCGCCAGGGCGATAATGATGTGACCGGCGGGAACGAAATAAGCCAGCGCCGCCAGGTTGGTGGCGACATTGACCACCTTGGCACCGGCCGAAGCATGCAGGAAATCGAAGCCGAAGAAACGAATGAACAGGAAGATCAGGAAGCTGCCGGTGCCGGGCCCGAAAAAACCATCGTAGAAACCGATCACACCACCGAGCAGGATGGCATAGGCGAGTTCGCGCCGGCCGCTTTGGGTCGGTCGGTGCAATTGCCCGAAATCCTTCTTGAACAGCGTGTAGCCGGCAGAAAAGATGAGCAGACAGAGGATCAGCGGCCGCACCGCGTCCTTCGGCAACCAGGCCACCGCCGCCGCACCGGCATAGGACAGGGCGAAAGCGGCGAGGGCGGCGGGCAGGATGGTGCGCCACGGCATGTCGACGCGGCGGGCATAGCGCCAGGCGGCGTTGGCCGTGCCGAAGACGCTGGCGAACTTGTTGGTGCCGAACAGGGTTGCCGGGGCAACCCCCGGCTGCGCGGCGAACAGGGCCGGAATCTGGACCAGACCACCACCACCGACCACGGCATCGACCAGGCCGGCAACGAAGGCGGCGGCAATCAGCCAGCCATACGGGAGCAGGGCTTCCATCGGTGCCTCAGGAAAGACCGCCGGTCGGGCGAGGGGGAAAGGCGCACGGATACATCTGGCTATAATGTCCTGTCAAATCGTGGGGTTGGAAAATGGATGAGATCACCCTGGGTTTCCTGGCCGCAGCAATCGCGGTCGGCAGCCTGCTGTTCTACCTGGGCCACCGCCTGGGCAAGGGCAGGGCAAGCGGTACGCGCAGTCAGCGTCGCTTCGCCGGAGCACACCTGGAACCCGCCACCGACGTCGACCCGCAAACGCGTTTCGACGCTGCCGACAGACCCCGACAGTACCGGCTGCTCAACAGCAGCGAGCAGGAACTCTACCACCGTCTGTGCGAAGCCATGCCCAGCATGAAGATATTCGCCCAGGTCGGCGTCGCCCAGCTGGCGCTTGCCCGCAGTCGCCAGGAAGCGAAGCGTCTGAGCCGGATGGCCGGACGCGGGGTCGATTTCGTGGTCTGCGACAGCGATTTTTCCATCGTCGCCGCGATCGAACTGGCGTGGCCGAACACCGGGGAGGAACTGGACAGTGCCGAAGACGTGAAACGGGTGGCCCTGCAAAGCCTGGGCATCCCGATGATTGTCTTCCGCCCCAACAAGCTGCCCGACGCCGACATCATCGTCCGCGAGATTGCCGACGCCATCCGCCGCCGCAATCGGCTGGAAGTCGAGCGCAACGGCTGAACATGTACCGCCATCCCCAGGCGATCCACAACAACCGGCTGTTTCGATGGCTGGCTGGCCACTACCGCTACCTCAGTTTTGCCGCCCTGCTGCTGATCGCCAGTTTCTCGCCGCGTATCCATGACCGGCCCACCCGCCAACGTTCGGCCCGCGTGCTCTGCTGTGCCGCCTGGCAGACCTTGCCCGGCTACCTGCTCGCCTGCATCCTGCTCAGCGCCATCCTGACCCGTATCGTCGCCGTCAGCGCCGACAGCTACGGCCTTTCGCACCTGGCCCTGGAAGCCATCCTGCAGGTCTTCGTGGTCGAACTGCTGCCGCTCGCCTCGACCCTGTTCGTCGCCATGCGCGCCGTACCGATGGCCATGCTGCACCTGGCGGCGCTGCCCGGACGCCCCGGCGCCGGACTGCAGGAAGCCTTGCCTTACGTGGTCGGCAACAGCGCCGCGGTGGTCATCCTGGCCATTGTCGGCGGCATCGTTTCGCTGACCGTCGCCTATCCGGTGTTCCATGGCTTCAACCAGTGGGGATTGCCGGCCTACAGCCGCCTGATCGGCCAGGTCTTCGACCCGGTCCTGGCCATCGCGCTGTCACTCAAGATCCTGTTTTTCGCCATTGCCGTCGGCATCGCCCCGGCCACCGTCGCGCTTGACCCCAGCCGGCGCGACACCGGGCAGCGCGAGATGCAGGTGATGGTGCGCCTGCTGTTGATCCTGGTGCTGATCGAGGGTAGCTTCCTGATGTTGCGACGTTTCTGAAGCCCATGAACGACTCTCCCGACCATCTGCCCCCGATCCGCCACGCCGAAAGCAAGGCGGCGCTGCTGCTGCTGCTCACGCTGGCGCTGATCGTCGCTTTCGTCGTCTTCGTCCTGAGTGCGCGCGGCGTGTTCGAGGAGAATCGCCAGCTGCTGCTGGTCGCGGAAAACTCCGAGGGTGTCGTCGTCGGCATGGACCTGACCTTCTCCGGCTTTCCCATCGGCCGCGTCACCCGGATCGAACTCGGCGACGACGGCAAGGCCCACATCCATGTTGCCGTGCCAGTCGCCGATGCCCGCTGGCTGCGCAAATCCTCGGTATTCACCCTGGAACGCGGCGTCGTCGGCGGCAGCCGGCTGCGCGCCTTCACCGGCATGCTCGACGACGAGCCGCTGGCCGACGGTGCCCGCCGCGATGTCCTCATGGGCGATGCCACCTCGGGCGTGCCCGAGCTGGTATCGACGGTCACCCGCCTGGTCGGCAATCTCGAACGCCTGACCAACGAACAATCGGCACTGGTCGCCAGCATCGGCAACCTGCAGCGGCTGACTGCCGAGCAGTCCGCACTGGCTGCCAGCCTCGGCAATGTCGAGAAATTCACCGCTGCCCTCAACGGTCGCCACGGCGCCCTCGGCGCCATGCTCGGCAACGAGCAGGACGTTGCCAAGGTGATTGCCTCGCTCGAACAGACCCGTTTGCTGCTGACCGAAGCCCGGACCAGCCTGGGCAAACTCGACGCCGCCCTGGCCGACGTCAAGGCGATCACCGGCAACGCCCGCGAAGCCAGCGGCGACCTCGACGCCCTGCGTGCCGAAATCGACCTCAACCTGCGCAAGGTGTCCGGGCTGGTCGACGATCTCAACCGCAAATGGCCGTTCGCCCGCGAGCGCGAACTGAAACTGCCATGAGCCGCCTGTTCGCATCCCTGCTCGTGCTTGTCCTGAGCGGCTGCGCCAACCACCCGCCGCCGCCGGACTGGTTGCTCACCGCCGGCAGCGCCATCGACGCCCACGCCCGCTACTGGCTGGAAGGACGCGACACGCTGGCCGCCGGCCAGCTCGAACAGGCGAGGGCGGCTGTTGCCCGCACCGGCGACGCCAGCCAGATGGCGCGTGTCGAACTCCACGCCTGCGCTATCCGCCTGGCTAGCCTGCAGGGCGGCGAATGCCCGGCATTTGCCGTACTGGC
>DILW01000136.1:0-23152 GCA_002425245.1 Betaproteobacteria bacterium UBA5582
AAACACTGAGGGGGTTTTTGCGTTGCAGGACGAGACTATTCTTCGGGCCTTCAGGGCACATGACTGTGCTAGAATTCGCACCGGCGGGTCTCCCCGCATTGTAGTGTGGTGAACCTGGTCAGGTCCGGAAGGAAGCAGCCACAGCCATTAACTGCAAGTGCCGGGGGTTAGGCTCGCCACTTTCATTTTTGCTTTGGTGTGGGGCGCATGAGTTACCAAGTTCTCGCCCGCAAGTGGCGGCCGCGCAATTTTTCGACGCTAGTCGGCCAGGAACATGTGGTTCGGGCTTTGACGCATGCCTTGTCCGAACAGCGTTTGCATCATGCCTACCTGTTCACCGGTACGCGCGGGGTCGGCAAAACCACCATCGCGCGCATTCTGGCCAAATCCCTGAATTGCGAAACCGGCATCACCCCGACTCCTTGCGGGAAATGTTCTGCCTGCCAGGAGATCGATGCTGGGCGCTTTGTCGATCTGCTTGAGGTTGATGCTGCGACCAACACCCGTGTTGACGAGATGCGCCAGTTGTTGGAGAACGCGATTTATGCGCCAACCCGCGGTCGGTTCAAGGTTTACGTGATCGACGAAGTGCACATGCTATCTACCTCCGCCTTCAACGCGATGCTGAAGACGCTGGAGGAGCCACCCGAGCATGTCAAATTCATTCTGGCGACGACTGATCCGCAAAAAATTCCGGTTACCGTCCTGTCCCGTTGCCTGCAGTTCAATTTGAAGCAGATGCCGGCGCCGGCGATTTCCGGGCATCTGGCCAATATCCTGCAGGCAGAGGGGGTGCCCTTCGATCATCAGGCCTTGGCACTGATTGCCCGGTCGGCCGGCGGCAGTATGCGCGATTCCCTGTCGCTTCTCGATCAGGCAATTGCTCACGGTGCAGGAAAGGTCGATGAGGCACAAGTCAGGTTGATGCTGGGTAGCGTCGATCAGGATCATCTATTTGTTATTCTCGAGGCGCTGCAAGAGGGTAATGCCGCCGCCCTGCTGCAGGTGGCGTCTACGCTGGCTGTTCGCAGTTTCTCCTTTGCCAGTGCCTTGCAGGAGCTCGCTGCACTGCTGACCCGGATACAGGTTCTGCAATGTGTCCCGGATGCAGCGGATGAAGAGGATCCCGACCGTGAGCGTATTGCTGCGCTGGCGCGCGGTCTGTCGATGGAGTTCGTGCAACTGGCTTATCAGATCGTCAATCAGGGGCGGGCAGAACTCGGCCTCGCACCGGATGAGCACGCTGGTTTCCTGATGACCCTGCTGCGCTTGCATGCATTCCGCCCGCGTAGTGTTCCGGAAATGCTGGATTCTGCCCGTGGCCCGTCGCGGCCGGCCGTTGCCAGGCAGGTTGCGAGTGCTCTTCCGGTTGCCCAGGAAAGCGCGGCGCCTGAGCTGCCAGTCTCTGCGCCTCCCACAAGGCGTGAAACTCCGGTCGATGACTGGGGAAACATCGTGGCCAGTTTGAATTTGAGTGGGCTGGCCAGGGAATTGGCGCTGAATTGCGAACTGCGGCGTCTGGATGACGGGCTTTGTCTGCTGCGTCTGCCGTCGGCCAAGGGCCATCTGCAGATGAAGCCCTCTCCCGATCGTCTTCAGCAGGCGCTCGTCGAGCATTTCGGTCGGCAGCTCATGCTGCGGATCGAGGTTGGCGATACAGCGGCGGAAACCCCGGCGGAGCTCGCCGGGAGACAGCGCCAGGTCAGACAGGAGCATGCCGAAACGGCGATTGAACAGGATTTTTTCATTCAGGAGGCCAAGTCCGCCCTGGATGCATCGGTTGTGAAATCTTCCATTAAACCCATTGATTGACGGAGCAGCACATGATTAAGGGCGGTTTGGGTGGCCTGATGAAGCAGGCCCAGATGATGCAGGAAAACATGAAGAAGGCGCAGGAGCAACTGGCGCAGACTGAAGTTGAAGGTCAGGCCGGCGCCGGGATGGTCAAGGTGGTGATGACCTGTGCGCACGATGTGCGCCGGGTTTCCATCGATCCCTCGGTGATGGATGACCGGGAGATGCTAGAAGACTTGATCGCGGCGGCGATGAACGATGCCGCACGCAAGGGTGAGGCTCTCAGCCAGGAAAAGATGTCCGGTTTTACCGCCGGCATGAATCTGCCACCGGGTTTCAAGCTGCCGTTCTGACGTGAATCCCAGCGGACTTGAGGCACTGATCGAGGCTCTGCGCTGCTTGCCGGGGATTGGCCCCAAGTCGGCTCAGCGACTGGCCTATCACCTGATGCAGCATGACCGGCCGGGCGCCGCTCGTCTGGGGGATGCGATCCAGCACGCCTTGCAGGCGATTCGCCACTGTCAGCGCTGCAATACCTTTACCGAGCTCGACATCTGTGAGCGTTGCGCCTCGCCGCGCCGCGATGCCAGTCTGCTGTGCGTGGTCGAAACGCCGGTGGATATGAACATGATGGAGCAGACGCAGGCCTACCAAGGGCTTTATTACGTCCTGATGGGGCGGATTTCGCCGCTGGATGGGGTCGGCCCGCGGGCCTTGGCAATGGACAAGTTGCTGGCGAGGGCGACTGATGGCATGGTCCGGGAGGTCATTCTGGCGACCAACTATACCAACGAGGGTGAAGCCACGGCGCATTACGTCATGGCGATGCTTCAGGCTCATGGCATCAACGTCACACGCATCGCCAGAGGTGTGCCGGTCGGCGGTGAACTCGAGTTTGTCGATAGTGGCACCCTGGCTCAGGCTTTGCGCGAACGACGCTCGGTTGGTGCCAATTGATTCAGACAATGGCTTTTATCAGGGGTTCCGTTGGCGTATAATTTAGCGTTTGTTTTTAAACCCATTCAATTCCTTCAGGGGTCAGCGTTATGAGCAATCAAGGGAAAATGGACTGCGGGCGGCGGCGTCTTATCGTCGCCACCGCAGCCGTGGGCGGTGTGGGTGCGGTAGCCGCGCTCGTACCGTTCGTGTCCAGTTTGCTTCCGTCCGAACGTGCCAAGGCGGCAGGAGCACCGGTCGAAGTCGACATCAGCAAGCTGGAATCCGGTCAGATGATGACCGTCGAGTGGCGTGGCAAGCCAGTCTGGATCATCAACCGGTCCAAGGAAATGCTCGATACGCTGCCCAAGCTGGCTGACCAGATGGCCGATCCGAATTCCGAGGTGAAGTCTCAGCAACCCGACTACGCTGCCAACCCGACCCGTTCGGTCAAGGAAAACCTGCTGGTTGTCGTCGGCATCTGTACCCACCTCGGTTGCTCGCCGTCCTCCAAATTCAAGCCCGGTGCCGAAGAAGGCATGAGCGCCGACTGGCTGGGCGGCTTCCTTTGCCCCTGCCACGGCTCGACGTTCGATTTCGCCGGCCGCGTGTTCAAGGCCAAACCCGCGCCGACCAATCTCGAAGTGCCGCCGCACGTGTATCTGGCTGATACCCGTATCCTGATCGGCGAAGACAAGAAGGGGGCATGACCATGGCTGGTGGAATTTACGAAAAGTACAAGTCGGACGGCTCGCTGGCCGGCAACGTGCTGGAATGGGTTGATGCCCGTTTCCCGGCAACCTCGATGTGGAAGGGTCACCTTTCCGAATACTACGCACCGAAGAACTTCAACTTCTGGTATTTCTTCGGCTCGCTGGCGCTGCTGGTTCTGGTCATCCAGATCGTCACCGGCATCTTCCTGGTCATGCATTACAAGCCGGATGCCTCGCTGAACGCCGCCGGTGTGCCGGTTGCCTTTGCTTCGGTCGAGTACATCATGCGCGACGTGCCCGGTGGCTGGATCATCCGCTACATGCACTCGACCGGTGCCTCTGCCTTCTTCATCGTCGTCTACCTGCACATGTTCCGTGGCCTGATCTACGGTTCCTACCGCAAGCCGCGCGAACTGACCTGGCTGTTCGGGGTTGGCATCTTCCTGGTGTTGATGGGTGAAGCTTTCTTCGGCTACCTCCTGCCTTGGGGCCAGATGTCGTACTGGGGTGCTCAGGTGATCGTGAACCTGTTCGGTGCCATTCCGGTGGTCGGCAACGATCTGTCCATCCTGATCCGCGGCGACTTCGTCGTCGGTGACGCGACCCTGAACCGTTTCTTCTCCTTCCACGTGATCGCCTTCCCGCTCGTTCTGATCGGTCTGGTTGCTGCCCACATCCTGGCGCTGCACGAAACCGGCTCGAACAACCCGGATGGTATCGACATCAAGGAAAAGAAAGACGAAAACGGTATCCCGCTGGATGGCATTCCCTTCCACCCGTACTACACGGTCAAGGACATCGTCGGTGTTGTCGTCTTCCTGATGGCTTTCAGCGCGATCATGTTCTTCGCGCCGGAAGGTGGTGGCCTGTTCCTGGAAACGCCGAACTTCTATCCGGCCGATCCGCTGAAGACCCCGCCGCACATTGCACCGGTCTGGTATTTCACCCCGTACTACTCGATCCTGCGTGCCATCGTCTGGAACTTCTTCGGTCTTGACGCCAAGTTCTGGGGCGTGGTCGCCATGGGCGCCTCGGTTGTGATCTTCGCCTTCCTGCCGTGGCTGGACCGCAGCCCGGTGCGTTCGATCCGCTATCGCGGGCCGATCACCAAGACGATGATCACCCTGTTCGTGATCTGCTTCTTCATTCTCGGCTATCTGGGTACCCAGTCTCCGTCCCCGATGGGCGAACTGATTTCCCAGATCTGTACGGTGTTCTATTTCGGTTTCTTCCTCGCCATGCCGTGGTGGTCCCGGATGGACAAGTTCAAGCCGGTTCCCGAACGCGTCACGATGAAGTGAGAGGATGCTTAAAATGAAAAAGTTTCTGATTGCATTGCTCTTTGCGCCGGTTCTCGCGCTCGCAGCCGGCGGCAATGTGCACCTCGACAAATGGCCGGGTTCGGTCAGCGACAAGGCGGCGCTGCAAAACGGTGCCAAGCTGTTCGTCAATTACTGCCATAACTGCCATGGCGCCTCCTACATGCGCTACAAGAACCTGATGGATCTTGGCTTGACCGAAGAGCAGGTGAAGGAGAACCTGATGTTTGCGGGCGACAAGATCGGTGACCTGATGATGGTTGCCGCGCGTTCCGACGAGCAGAAGAAGTGGTTTGGGGCAACCCCGCCGGATCTGACCATCATCGCCCGCGCCCGTGGTGAATTGGGTAATCCGGGGGCTGGTGCCGACTGGTTGTACACTTACCTGCGTACCTTCTACCAGGACGAAAAGCGTCCGACCGGCTGGAACAACGTTGCCTTCGAAGCCGTCGGCATGCCGCACGTGCTGTGGGAGTTGCAGGGCACCCAGGTGATGAACCATGAAACGCACAAGCTCGAGCTTGCCGTTCCCGGCAAGATGAGTCCGGCGGAGTTCGACAAGGCGGTTTCCGACCTGGTCGGCTTCATGGTCTGGATGGGCGAACCGCAGCAGGAGTACCGCAAGACGATCGGCATCTTCGTGCTGGCCTTCCTGGCGCTGCTGTTTGTGGTTGCCTATGCCCTGAAGAAGGAATACTGGAAAGACATTCACTGATCCTTGCCGGATCGGCTGACGGCATCGTGGATCAGACTTCGGTCTGTCCCCGGTGCCGAATCTCATTTTGAGGGTTGCTAAACATGATGAACCTCTACTCGGGTACCACTTGCCCGTTCAGTCACCGTTGCCGCATTGTCCTGTTCGAGAAGGGCATGGACTTCCAGGTCATTGACGTCGACCTGTTCTCGAAGGCCGACGAAATGGCCGCGATCAATCCGCACGGGCGCGTCCCGGTGCTGGCCGAGCGCGACCTGGTGTTGTTCGAACCGAACATCATCAACGAATACATCGACGAGCGTTTTCCGCATCCGCAACTGATGCCGGCCGATCCGATCATGCGCGCGCGTGCGCGCCAGTTGCTGATCGGCATGGAACGCGAGATCTTCTCGCACATGGAAATCATCGAGAAGAACGGCAAGACCGCCGACAAGGCCCGCCAGGAAATCAAGGCGCGCCTGACCGAGATCGTGCCGATCTTCAACAAGCAAAAGTTCATGCTCGGCGACGAGTTCTCCATGCTCGACGTCGCCATCGCGCCGCTGCTCTGGCGTCTCGACCACTATGGCATCGACCTCGGCAAGGCCGCGGCGCCGCTGATGAAGTACGCCGAGCGCATCTTCAGCCGCCAGGGCTTCATCGAGGCGCTGACCCCGTCGGAAAAGGCAATGCGCAAGTAAGACATGGAATTGCCGTCTACCAAACCCTACCTGCTGCGCGCCATCTGGGAGTGGTGCTGCGACAACGGTTTCACCCCCTACATCGCGGTTCAGGTCGATGCCCGGACGCTGGTGCCACGCGAATTCGTGCGTGACGGACAGATCGTCCTCAACCTGGGGCCGACGGCGACCAACAAGCTGCAGATGGGCAACGAGCTGATCGAGTTCCAGGCGCGTTTCAGTGGGGGCGCCCGCGAACTGTCGGTGCCGGTGGGGCAGGTGTCAGCCATCTACGCCCGGGAGAACGGCGCCGGCATGGCGTTCGATGTCGGTGACGAGGTCGCGTTCGGCGATGATTCCCCGGCCCAGCCCTTGGCCGCGGACGAAGATGATGAACCGCCCGAATCCCCCCGGCCGGAAGGTGGCGGGCGGCCGAAATTGCAGCGCGTCAAATAGGTACATGACGTTGTATTGATGCACCAAAAAAGGGAGATTCCTCAGCGGACTTTCCCTTTTTTTATGCCAAGCCCTTGATTTTTCGGGATGGCACGCCTGTTGCTCAAGCTTCCAGCGGAAGGAAGATCATGAGCCAGGAAGTCAAATCCACTTGTTGTTATTGCGGCGTTGGTTGCGGTGTGCTGATTCGTACCGAAGGCGGCACCATTACCGGCGTGCGCGGCGATCCCGAACATCCGGCCAATTTCGGACGCTTGTGTACCAAGGGGGCATCGCTGCATCTCACCGCCGTCGACGCCGCCCGGCAACTGCATCCTGCCCTGCGCGCCGGCCGGGGCCAGTCGCTGCGGCGGACTACCTGGGACCATGCCCTAGAACTGGCGAGCGAGCGCTTTGCCCGCATCATCCGCGAGCATGGGCCGGATTCCGTGGCCTTTTACATCTCCGGCCAGCTGATGACCGAGGACTATTACGTCTTCAACAAGCTGGCCAAGGGGCTGATCGGAACCAATAACGTCGATACCAATTCGCGCCTGTGCATGTCCTCGGCGGTCGCCGGCTACAAGCAGACTTTGGGCGTCGATGCGCCGCCCTGCTGCTATGAGGATATCGCCCGGGCCGGGGTGGTCCTGATCGCCGGCGCCAATCCGGCACTGGCTCATCCGATTGTCTTCCGTTACATCGAGGATGCCCGGGCCAGCAACCCGGAACTGAAGATCATCGTTGTCGACCCGCGTCGCACCGAGACCGCCGAGATTGCCGACCTGCACCTGCCGATCAATCCCGGCAGCGACGTTGCCCTGTTCAACGCCATGCTTCATGTGATAATTGCCGAAGGTTTGGTCGATGCCGACTACATCGCTGCGCACACCCGGGGTTTCGCCGAGCTGAACGCCATCGTTGCCGAGTACACGCCGATGCGGGTCGCCGCCATCTGCGGCATTCCGGCCGCCGACATCGTCCGCGCCGCGCGCTGGTTCGCCACCCAGGGACCGGCACTGTCCCTTTACTGCCAAGGACTGAACCAGTCGGCGCACGGCACGCACAACAATGCCGCCCTGATTCACCTGCATCTCGCTTGCGGGCAGATCGGCAAACCTGGGGCCGGACCTTTCTCCCTCACTGGCCAACCCAATGCCATGGGGGGGCGTGAAGTTGGCGGGCTGGCCAATCTGCTGTCGGCGCACCGCGACCTGGCCAATCCTCAAGATCGGGCTGAAGTCGCGGCCCTCTGGGGGGTGCCGGACGTGCCTGCGCAACCCGGCAAGGCGGCAGTGGACCTGTTCAAGGCCCTGGCCAGCGGCCAGATCAAGGCGGTATGGATCGCCTGCACCAATCCGGCGCAGTCATTGCCCAACCAGGCTGCGGTACGGGCCGGCCTGGCTGCGGCCGAATTCGTTGTCCTCCAGGATTGCTTTGCCGACACCGACACCGCGGCCTACGCTGACCTCCTGCTGCCGGCGTCGGGATGGGGCGAGAAGCACGGCACCGTGACCAATTCCGAACGCCGCATCACCCACGTCAATGCCGCCGTGGCGCCGCCCGGTGAGGCTCGTCACGACTGGCAGATCGTGGTCGATTTCGCGCGCCGTCTGGGTGCGCGTCTGGGCAACACCGCGACCGAACAGCTATTTCCTTACGCCGACGTCGAGGACATCTTTGCCGAGCACCGTGCCTCGACCCTCGGCCGCGACCTCGATATCGGCGGCCTCACTTACGCCGTGCTCGACCGCCAGGGCCCGCAGCAATGGCCTTATCCGGCCGGGGCCACCAGCGGCAGGCAGCGACTTTATGCCGACGGGCGCTTCCCGACGGCCGACGGCCGTGCCCGTTTCGTACCGGTACGCCACCAGGGTACCGCCGAAGCGACCGGGACCACTTATCCCCTGAGCCTGCTCTCCGGGCGCATGCGCGACCAGTGGCATGGCATGAGCCGAACCGGCATCGTTCCGCGCCTGTTCAACCTCGAAGACGAGCCCCTGTTGCTCATGCATCCTTGCGACATGCGTCACCGCCAGCTGGACGACGGCGACTTGGTGCGCGTGTTCAACGAGCGCGGCCAGATCGTCGTACGCGTCGCCGCCGGTGCCGGCTTGGCGCGTGGCCGGAGTTGGTTGCCGATGCATTGGGGCGGCCGTTTCATGAACAGCGCCGGGGTCAATACCCTGATCGGCGACGCGGTCGACCCCTATTCGCAGCAGCCGGAGCTCAAGCACACAGCGGTCGAAGTCGTCGCCAGCGGCCTGCACCATCCGCTGGCCGTCATCCGCCGCTGTGCCAGCCAGGGTGAAGCCCTGCGTCAGCTTGAGGCGGCCCGCGCCCTGTTCGACGAATTCGCCTACGCCAGTGTCGCCTTGTTCGGTCGCGTCAGCTCGCTCGTCGTGTTTCGCGCGGCAACCGCCGAGCCGCCGACGGCAGCGCTGCTCCAGACGGTGGACGCAGTGTTCGGGCTGGCCGGGGAAAGCGGGGCGATCGTTCTCAACGACGCGCGCCGCCATATCGCCAAGAAGGCGGTTGCCGACGCCGGCCAGTTGCTCGGCGTCCGCCTTGCCGGCGAAACCCGTGCGCTGAGCTGGCTGCGCCAGGCGATGGCGGAAGGCGAGCTCGACGCCAGCCTGCTGCGCTTTGCCCTGGCACCCTCGGCAACGCCACCGTCGTCGCTGGCGCCGCGCCGGATCGTCTGCAAATGCGCCGACGTCAGCGACGAACAAATTGCCTCGGCGGTAGCCGGTGGCGCCGATTTTGCCGACTTGCAGGAGACGCTCAAATGCGGCACCTTCTGCGGTGGCTGCATCCCCGACCTCAAGCGCATGCTTGACCAGCAGCACCAACAACATCCAGAGGCTGCCTGAAGCCCGAAGGGAGGAGACCGTGAGTTACGCCAACTACATCAAGGAAATCGGCCGCGGGGCCCAGGGCTCGCGCGATCTCTCGCCGGAAGAGGCGCGCCAGCTTTACGCTGCGATACTCGACGGCGGGGTCCCCGACCTCGAACTCGGCGCCATCCTGATCGCGCTGCGGGTCAAGGGCGAGGCCAGCGACGAGATGCTCGGCTTCCTGGCTGCCATCGACGAACGCCTGAACCGGCTCGACATGCCGCACGGCCGGGTTCGCCCGGTGGTCCTGCCGAGCTACAACGGCGCGCGCAAGGAAGCCAACCTGACGCCGCTGCTGGCCTTGCTGCTGCAACGCTTCGGGGTGCCGGTCCTGGTCCATGGGCTGATCGAGGGTTTCGGCCGGGTGACCAGCGCCCAGATCTTGCGCGAGCTTGGCCACCTGCCGGTGACCTCGGCGCAGCAGGCGCAGCAGACGCTGGAAGAGAAAGGCCTGGCCTTTCTGCCGCTGACCGCGCTGGCGCCCGGGCTGCACAGCCTGCTCTCGCTGCGCGCCCGGATGGGCGTGCGCAACAGCGCGCACAGCCTGGTCAAGCTGCTCAACCCGTTCCGCGGCGAGGCCGTGCTGGTGGCGCCGGCCACCCATCCGGATTTCATCACCCTGATGCGCGACATTCTCGTCGAACGCGGTCAGCGTGGGCTGCTCCTGCGCGGGACCGAGGGCGAACCGGTGGCCAACGCCAAACGCCGGCCGCGCCTGGAATACATCCGCAACGGCGCCGTCGATGTGCTGTTCGAGGCCGAGCACGAGAGCCTGCGCGGCCTGCCCAACCTGCCGGAAAGCTGCGATGCCGCGAGCACGGCACGGTGGACGCGACGCGTCCTGGAGAAGCAGGTACCGCTGCCCAAGCCGATCGCCAACCAGCTCGCCTGCCTGCTCTTTGCCAGCGGTTATGTCGATGACCTCAACCAGGCCAAGGCCATCGTCGCCGTTGAAGCCACCGGTCTGTTGATGGGTGGCAATTGATCCGGCCATGCACTGAACTGGTTGTCGCGGCACAGCGATGGTGCATGGTCTGTTGTGGGTTGTTGAGTAAATCTTTATAAATCATGGGCTTGATCCGCTGGCATGCGGATTGCACTGGTCCGGACAGAGCAGCGAATCCACCGCCAACGGGGGCGGTTCGATGGCAACGACGTCATGCGCTGAAACATCTTTGCACCGCCAGGTGCGCGCAACGTTGGAGCCCGTCATCATGAGCAAACCCCGTCTGGTACTGATCGGCAACGGCATGGCCGGTGTCCGCACCATTGAAGAACTGCTGAAGATCGCCCCGGATCACTACGAGATCACCATCTTCGGCGCCGAACCCCACCCCAACTACAACCGTATCCTGCTGTCGCCGGTCCTCGCCGGCGAGATGACGGTACCGGAAATCGTCCTCAACGAACTCGACTGGTACGCCCGCAACGGCATCACGCTGCACACCGGCAAGCAGGTCGTCGCCATCGACCGCGTCCGCCGCAAGGTGATTGCCGACGACGGCAGCGAAGCGTCCTACGACCGCCTGCTCATCGCCACCGGCTCGACCCCGTTCATGCTGCCGATTCCCGGCAACGACCTGCCCGGCGTCATCGGTTACCGCGACATCAAGGACACCGACGAAATGATCGCCACCGCCAAAGTGCACAAGCACGCGGTCGTCATCGGCGGCGGCCTGCTCGGCCTGGAGGCCGCCAACGGCCTCAAGCTGCGCGGCATGGACGTGACCGTCGTGCACATCGGCCCGTGGCTGCTCGAACGCCAGCTCGACGAGACGGCCGGGCGCATGCTGCAGCGCTCGCTGGAAGACAAGGGCCTGAAATTCCTGCTGCAGAAACAGACCGAAATGCTGGTTCAGGGCGAGAGCGGGCGCGTCGCCGCGGTGCGCTTCAAGGACGGCATGCAGATTCCGGCCGACCTCGTGGTGATGGCCGCCGGCATCCGCCCGAACTACGCGCTGGCCGAGAAGTCAGGCATTTACTGCAACCGCGGCATCGTCGTGAACGACACCATGCAGACCTACGACCCGAAAATCTACGCGGTCGGCGAATGCGTCAGCCACCGCGGCATCGCCTACGGCCTGGTGGCGCCGCTGTTCGAGCAAGCCAAGGTCGCCGCCAACCATCTGGCCGGTTACGGCATCGGTCGCTACACCGGCTCGGTGACCTCGACCAAACTGAAAGTCACCGGCATCGACCTGTTCTCGGCCGGCGACTTCATGGGCGGCAAGGACACCGAGGAAATCGTCCTCAACGACCCGCACGGCGGCGTCTACAAGAAGCTGGTGATCAAGGACAACAAGCTGGTCGGCGGCGTCATGTACGGCGACACCGCCGACGGCCCGTGGTATTTCCAGTTGCTCAAGGACGCCCGCGACATCCACGACATCCGCGACTCGCTGATCTTCGGCCAGAGCCTGGTCGGCGACGTCGGCCACGCCGGCAACAGCAAGGCCGCTGCCATGGCCGACAGCGCCGAGGTTTGCGGCTGCAACGGGGTGACCAAGGGAACGATCGTCAAGGCGATCAAGGAACAGGGCTTGTTTACGCTCGACGAGGTCAAGAAGCACACCAAGGCCGCGTCGTCCTGCGGTTCCTGCGCCGGCCTGGTCGAGCAGATCCTGGCCTCGACCATCGGCGGCGCCTACACGCCGGCGGCTTCCGACAAGAAGCCGATCTGCGGCTGTACCGAGCATTCGCACCAGAAGGTCCGCGAAGCCATCCGCAACGAACACCTGACCACCAAGGAAGCGGTGTTCGCCGAACTCGGCTGGACGACGCCGAACGGCTGCGAGAAATGCCGGCCGGCGATCAACTACTACCTGATCTCGACCTGGCCGCACGAAGCCAGGGACGACCCGCAGTCGCGGCTGATCAACGAACGCTCGCATGCCAACATCCAGAAGGACGGCACCTATTCGGTGGTGCCGCGGATGTGGGGCGGCCTGACGACGCCGGCCGAGCTACGGGCGATTGCCGATGTCGCCGAGAAATACCAGGTGCCGACGGTGAAGGTCACCGGCGGTCAGCGCATCGACCTGCTCGGCATCAAGAAGGAGGACTTGCCTGCCGTGTGGGCCGACCTCAACGCTGCCGGCATGGTTTCCGGCCACGCCTACGGCAAGTCGATCCGCACCGTGAAGACCTGCGTCGGCGCCGAACACTGCCGCTTCGGCACGCAACTGGCGATGGACATGGGCGTCAAGCTGGAGAAGATGCTGTTCGACATGTACGCCCCGCACAAGGTCAAGCTGGCCGTCTCCGGCTGCCCGCGCAACTGCGCCGAAGCCGGCATCAAGGACGTCGGCGTGATCGGCGTCGATTCCGGCTACGAGCTTTACGTCGGCGGCAACGGCGGGATCAAGACCGAAGTCGCCCAGTTCCTGTGCAAGGTGAAGTCGGATGAGGAAGTCATGGAGTATTCCGCCGCCTTCCTCGAACTCTACCGCCAGGAAGCCTGGTACCTGGAGCGCACCTGCCACTGGCTGGAGCGCGTCGGCCTCGACTACGTCAAGAGCCGCATCGTCGAGGACGAGGATGGCCGGCGCACGCTCCATGCGGCACTGATCGCCGCCCTGAAGGACGCCAAGGACCCCTGGGCGACCTCGCGCGAGGCGCAGCCGGTCAAGCAATTCATCCCGATCACGGTCGCAGCCTGAAGCACACGAAAGGAACATCGAATGAGCCACTGGAAACCGATCTGCAAACTGGATGACATCCCGCCCCTGGGTTCGCGCATCGTCCGCCCGCCCAAGGGCGGCGACATCGCCATTTTCCGCACCAGCGACGACAAGGTCTTCGCCCTGCACGACAAATGCCCGCACAAGGGCGGACCGCTGTCGCAAGGCCTGGTCCACGGCGAGCGGGTGACCTGTCCGCTGCACGGCTGGAACATCGGCCTAGCCGATGGCCGGGCGGTGGCGCCGGATGTCGGTGGTTGCGACCGTTTCGAGGTCAAGGTGGAAAACGGCGAAGTCTGGCTGGCAATCTGATCGCACCAAAGCGGACGGCGGCTGTCAATACGCCTTCCGGCGGACAGCCGCCGTTTCCCATTTGCGCTAAAGTGAAAGCCATGACCACAGCCATCATCCTCTTTGCCCACGGTGCCCGCGATCCGGAATGGGCGGCGCCGATGCGCCGCGTGCAGGCGGCGATCCGCACCGCTGCGCCGACCATGCCGGTCGAGCTGGCCTTCCTCGAATTCATGGCCCCTGACCTGCCCACCTGTGCGGCCGAGGCCATCGCCGCCGGCGCCCGCAAGGTGGTGGTGCTGCCGATGTTCATCGCCCAGGGCGGGCATCTCAAACGCGAAGTCCCGGAAATGCTGGCTGCCATGCAGGCGCGCTGGCCGACGGTCGAGTTCGTCCTTGACCGGGCCATCGGCGAGGAGGAAAGCGTCGTTCAGGCGATGGCCGCAGCGGCCTTGATGAAAGCTGGCGCAGCGCTTGCTTGATTCAGGGCATGTTAAGCGTACTGGTCATCGATGAATCCCGCAGCCGGGCGGCAGAAATCTGCGCCGGGCTGGCGCTCGCCGGTTATCAGGTGGCGGCCATCCTGGCCGATTCGCTCAACCTGACCGCCGAAGTCGAGAAACTTCAGCCCGACGTTATCCTGATCGACACCGAGAGCCCCAGCCGCGATACGCTGGAGAATCTCGCCGTGGTGCACAAGAACATGCCGCGCCCGGTCGTCATCTTCACTCAGGAAGACGGCCAGGGCGCCATCCGCGATGCCGTCAGGGCCGGGGTTTCGGCCTATGTGGTCGATGGTCTGGACCCGAAACGGATCAAGCCCATCGTCGATGTTGCCCGCGTCCGTTTCGAGGACACCCAGGCAATGCGCCGCGAACTCGACGAAATCTCGCGCAAGCTGTCCGACCGCAAGCTGGTCGACAAGGCCAAGGGCATCCTGATGAAGGCCCGCGACCTCGACGAGGAGGCCGCCTACCACGCCATGCGCAAGCTGGCGATGGAACGCGGCCAGAGCATGGCCAAGGTGGCCAAGGATGTCATCGACATGGCGCGCGTCCTGCTCTAAGCCGCCCTTTTTTGTGCGGATCGACCGGGTGTTGCACTGCAACAGTGCGCACCGGTTTTAGCGGCGGTCTCGGCGGAATTTTGTTTTTCCCTTTTTATTCATTGGTTTGCCGGATTTTTGCGGGCCTGGCATGGGCGTTGCGTTAAGCAAGGCATAGCACGGTCAAAGGCGGCCGGGCACGAACCGGGTGTTCCGGTTCCTGGACAATGGCGTCCATCCTCGCTGCCCCGTGCGGCAAGGATGCGACGCCTTTTTTATTTTTAGCCATCTGGAGTCCGCAATGGAAGATAAAAAGCCGGCTGCCGCAGCCACCGAAACATCTCCTGTCTCGACCAAGCGTCGCGATTTCGTCACTGCCGCCCTGGGAGCGTCCCTCATGTCCATGGTCCCCCCCGGCGTCCGCAGCGCAGCCTGGGCTGCCGGTTCGGACGCCCCCGAAAAGAAGGAAATCCGCATCGGCTTCATCCCGCTGACCGATTGCGCGTCGGTGGTCATGGCGGCGGTCAACAAGTTCGACGAAAAGTACGGGATCAAGATCATCCCGACCAAGGAAGCCTCCTGGGCCGGCGTCCGCGACAAGCTGGTCAACGGCGAGCTGGACATGGCGCACGTGCTCTACGGCCTGATTTACGGTGTGCATCTGGGCATCGGCGGGCCGAAGAAGGACATGGCCAACCTGATGACGCTGAACAACAACGGCCAGGCGCTGACTCTCTCGAAGGCCCTGGCCGACAAGGGCGCCACCGATGTCGCCAGCCTGGCCGCCCTGATGAAGAAGGAACCGCGCGAATACACCTTTGCCCAGACCTTCCCGACCGGCACCCACGCCATGTGGCTGTACTACTGGCTGGCTTCCGGCGGCATCAACCCGATGAAGGACGCCAAGGCCATCGTCGTGCCGCCGCCGCAGATGGTCGCCAACATGCGCGTCGGCAACATGGACGGCTTCTGCGTCGGCGAACCGTGGAATCATCGCGCGATCATGGACGGCATCGGCATCACCGCGGCGACCACGCAGGACGTGTGGAAGGATCATCCGGAAAAGATCCTCGGCTGTACTGCCGAGTTCGTCCAGAAATACCCGAACACCTGCCGCGCCGTGATCATGGCCGTGCTCGAAGCCGGTCGCTGGATCGATGCGAGCATCAGCAACAAGATGAAGATGGCCGAGGTCATTGCCCAGCGCGCCTATGTGAATACCAGCGTCGATGCGATCAACCAGCGCATCCTCGGCCGCTACCAGAACGGCCTGGGCAAGACCTGGGACGACCCGAATCACATGAAGTTCTTCAACGACGGCGCGGTCAACTATCCCTACCTCTCCGACGGCATGTGGTTCCTTACCCAGCACAAGCGCTGGGGCCTGCTCAAGGATCACCCGGATTACCTCGGCGTTGCCAGGAAGATCAACCAGACCGAGCTCTACGCCCAGGCCGCATCCAAGCTGGGGGTCAGCGTGCCGAAGAGCCCGCTGCGTTCGTCGAAACTGATCGACGGCGTGGTCTGGGACGGTTCGAACCCGGCCAAGTACGCCGATTCCTTCAAGATCAAGGCCTGAACGGGCTGAGGGGCAGAACATGAGCACCACGCTGACGATAAGCGGCGATTTCCCGGGTAAAGCTCCGGGGGAGCGCGAAATTCAAGCTGCGCCGGCAACGCCGGCCAAGGAACAGACCATGGAAAAAAATCACCCTTCAGCTGCCGCCACAGCCACCGTGGCCTATGTGCCGCCGCTCGGGGAAATCCTGGCCGGCTTCGGGCGGGCGGTGTTGCCGCCGGTCATGGGCATCTTTCTGCTGGTCGGCATCTGGTATCTGGCGACCATGAACGGCGGTTCCATTCCCGGGCCGCAGGTGGTCTGGCAGGCGGCGGCCGAACTCTTCGCCGATCCTTTCTACCGCAACGGTCCCAACGACCAGGGCATCGGCTGGAACGTGCTCGCCTCGCTCGAACGCGTCGGTCTCGGCTTCGGCCTGGCGGCGCTGGTCGGTATCCCGATGGGTTTCATGCTCGGCCGCTTCCGCTTCCTGTCGGCGATGATCAACCCGATCATCAGCCTGCTGCGCCCGGTGTCACCGCTGGCCTGGCTGCCGATCGGCCTGCTCGTGTTCCAGAAGGCCGACCCGGCGGCGACCTGGACCATCTTCATCTGCTCGATCTGGCCGATGATCATGAACACCGCCCAGGGCGTGCAGCGGGTGCCACAGGATTACCTCAACGTCGCCCGCGTGCTCGACCTGTCGGAATGGAAAGTGGTCACCAAGATCCTGTTCCCGGCCGTGCTGCCCTACATGCTGACCGGCATCCGCCTGTCCATCGGCACCGCCTGGCTGGTCATCGTCGCCGCGGAAATGCTCACCGGCGGCGTCGGCATCGGTTTCTGGGTGTGGGACGAGTGGAACAACCTCAAGGTCGAACACATCATCATCGCCATCTTCATCATCGGCATCGTCGGCCTGATCCTCGAACAGGCGCTGATCCTGCTGGCCAAGAAGCTGACCAAAGAATCGTCCTGAGCGGAGTCAAGATCATGGAAAAATTCGTACAAATCGAAAAAGTCGGTCAGACCTTCGACACCAAGAAGGGCAAGTTCGTCGCCCTGCGCGACATCGACCTGACCCTCAAGCAAGGCGAGTTCGTCGCCCTGATCGGCCACTCCGGCTGCGGCAAATCGACCCTGCTCAACCTGATTGCCGGCCTGACCAAGCCAACCACCGGCGTGCTGCTCTGCGACGGGCGGGAAATCGCCGGTCCCGGCCCGGAGCGGGCGGTGGTCTTCCAGAACCACAGCCTGCTGCCCTGGCTGACCTGTTTCGAGAACATCTACCTGGCGGTCGAACGCGTCTTCAGCCAGAAGGAGGACAAGCCCAAGCTCAAGGCACGGACGCAGGCGGCAATCGAACTGGTCGGGCTGGCCCATGCCGCGCACAAGTACCCACACGAGATCTCCGGCGGCATGAAGCAGCGTGTCGGCATTGCCCGGGCGCTGTCAATGGAGCCGAAAGTGCTGCTCATGGACGAACCCTTCGGCGCGCTCGATGCGCTGACCCGCGCCAAGCTGCAGGACGAGTTGATGAAAATCTGCGAGAAGACGCAGGCCACCGTGGTCATGGTCACCCATGACGTCGATGAGGCGGTGCTGCTCTCCGACCGCATCGTGATGATGACCAACGGCCCGGCGGCGACCATCGGCGAGATTCTCGAGGTCAAGCTGCCGCGTCCGCGGGCGCGCCTGGAACTGGCGCACGACGCCGCCTACATCGACTGCCGCGCCGCGGTACTTGAGTTCCTCTACGAGAAACAGGCGCACGTCGAGAAACAGGCGGCCTGAGTGTACGGCCCGTCGGATGCACCGGCGGGCCGGCAGTCAGTGGCGCGTCGGCAGCGGGTGGGTGCGCTGCAGGTGCTCGTAGGTCTGCATCAGTTCGAGTACGCGCTGCTGGTGGCCGGTATCGAGCGCATGCTGCATGTTCTCGATGATCATCGCGTGCAACTGGCAGACGCCTTCCGGGGTGCACAGCAGCACCTCACTCAGTTCGGCGGCAATCGCCATCGGTAGATGTTCATGCTCGGCAATGGCTTCGATTTCGCCGCGGTCGAGGTCGCAATAGTCGATCAAATCCTGCATGGACAGCATGAGAACGCCTCCGTTGTCTGTGTGGCATCAACTTGCGTTGTCGTTGTTCTGTCCGCCTTGTACTTGCTATTGGTGGGGGATTACTTCATTTATAGCAGCCGAGGCAGCGAATGCAAGGCTGGAACTCAGAAGGACAACGGCGCTTCGTCGCTGATGCCGCTCTGCTGCAGGCGTTTGACGGTGTCCCGCAGATTGAGGCGGGTGCGCAGGCGGAGCTCGTCGGCGCGCGCCTGCAGGGTGCTTAGTCCGACCTCGACCGCCTGTTCGCCGCGGGCGAAGACGATGGTGTTGCCGTCGGGGCTGGCCGGAAAAACCCGGCAATGGCCGAGGAAGGCCGCCTCGATCCGGTCCACGCTGCGCTGGAATCCCTTTTCGCGCAGCAGGTTGACGCAGAACAGCCCGCTGTCGGTCAGGCGGGCCCGGGCCGACTGGTAGAAAGCCGCGGTGTCAAGCATGCCCGGGCGGCCGGCGGCGTCGAAGCCGTCCGACAGGATCAGATCGAAGCGGCGGCTGCCTTGCTGCAGGTAATCGGCGCCGCAGGCGATGCGCACGTCCAGGCGCTGGTCGTCGTCGGGCAGGCGGAAGTACTGGCGGGCAACGAACTCGACCTGGGGGTTGATCTCGACGACGGTGATCCGGCAATCCGGGAAATGGCGGTACAGGAACTTGGCCAGCGAACCGGCGCCGAGGCCGATCAACAGGGCGCTGCGCGGCCAGCGTCCGGGCTTGCGCAGCAACAGTGCGGCCATCATTTCCCGGGTGTATTCGAGTTCCAGCGACCACGGCCGGGCGATCCGCATTGCCCCCTGCACCCACTCGGAACCGAAATGCAGGTAGCGGACGCCGTCCGCCTCGCTGATGTCGACCGAGTGGCGCATCAACGGGTCCGGATGTGCAGCGCCGCCGGCCCGGCCGGCAACACCTCGCCGATTTCGCAGGCGTTGGCGAAGCCATGGCGGGCGAATACGGCGAGCACGGCGTCGACGCTGTCGGCGCGGCAGGAAACGAGCAAGCCGCCGCTGGTCTGAGGGTCGCTGAGCAAGGCTTGCGCGCTGGCCGGGAAATCTTCCGGCAGGGCGATTTCGTGGCCGTAAGCCGCCATGTTTCGCCCGGAGGCGCCAGTGACGAAACCGCCTTCGGCCAGTTCGCGGACGCCCTCGATCAGTGGCACGCGTGCCCAGTCGATGGCCAGCGTGCAGCCGGCGCCGCGCGCCAGTTCAAGCGCGTGACCGGCCAGGCCGAAGCCGGTGACGTCGGTCATCGCATGCACGCCGGTCAGTTCCGCGAGGTCGGGGCCGGGCGTGTTCAGTCGGGTGGTCGTCTCGATCATGCGTGCGTAGCCGGCGGCGTCGACCGCGTCCTTTTTCAGCGCCGCCGACAGGATGCCGACGCCGAGTGGCTTGCCCAGCACCAGGCGGTCGCCGGGGCGGGCGGCGGCATTGCGGCGGACCTTGTCGGGATGCACCAGGCCAAGGGCGACCAGGCCGTAGATCGGCTCGACCGAGTCGATGGTATGACCGCCGGCAATCGGAATGCCGGCCGCCCGGCAGACCGCTTCGCCGCCTTCGAGGATGCGGCGGATGGTGTCGCGCGGCAGCACGTTGATCGGCATGCCGACCAGCGCCAGCGCCATGATCGGCCGGCCGCCCATGGCGTACACATCGGACAGCGCGTTGGTGGCGGCGATCCGCCCGAAATCGAAGGGGTCATCGACGATGGGCATGAAGAAGTCGGTCGTCGCGACCAGGGCCTGCGTGTCGTTGAGCTTGTACACCGCGGCGTCGTCGGCGGTTTCGATGCCGACCAGCAATTCCGGCGGCACCGGCAGGCGACTGCTGTCCCTGAGGATGTCGGCGAGGATGCCGGGCGCGATCTTGCAGCCGCAACCGCCGCCATGGGAGAGGGAAGTGAGACGCGGCGGAACGGATTCCATGAACTTTCCAGTCAGACGAGTGGCGCCCCCAGGTGGAATCGAACCACCAATTCGCCCTTAGGAGGGGCGTGTTATATCCATTTAACTATGGAGGCATGCCGGTTTGGCGGGGAGGGGCGAATTGTACCGGCTGGCCGGCCCTTGTGATAGATTGGAAAGATAGCAAAATACAAAAATGGAGGCATTTATGCGGGGAGGTTTTTCTTGTCGACCGATCGCCCAGCAATTGATCATCGCTTTGGTCATTGCTCTGCTGCTGGTCTTTTCGGCGATGACCCTGATTGTTCAGATACGTGCCGACGGCGCTGCCGTGAGCGTCGCCGAAGAGAATCTGACGCACGAGGCGAAGCTGATGACCGGTACGCTCGATTCGCTATTCGAGGCGGTGCGTGCGCGGGGTAACCGGCAGTCGGATTTTTTCATGCGCTACCTCAACGGTACGCTGCAACTCGGCGAGGATTTGGTGCGTACCGGCGACGTTGATTTGCCGGCGGTGCGTCTGGGGAGCGAGGTGCTCAACGGGAACGAGCGCCTGCTCAAGGCCTTTCTGACCCTGACTGGTGACGAGTCGGCTCTGCTCCTGCTGCGTGATGGCAAGGTTTATCGCGTGTCCACGCTGCTGCGCGACAAGGACGGCAAACCCATGCACGGTGTGCCGGTCAAGGCCGACGATCCGGTGACGCTGTCGGTGCTTGCCGGCAAGGACTATCAGGGATTGGCGGTGCGCGGCGGCAAATACTACTTCAGCACCGTGCGGCTGTTGCGCGACGCCAGTGGCAAGGCCTGGGGCGCCGTTTCCGTGCGCATCGCGCTGGAGGATGAGTTGAAACGCATCCGCGAGCAGTTCGGCAGCATCGTTGCCGGCAAGACCGGTTACGTTTACATCGTGCGCCCGGTTGGTGACAAGGGCGACGGCGAGTTCGTCCTGCATCCGAAGTTCCAGGAAAAACTGCTGTCCGAGGTTGATGTGCCGGCGACGGCCAAGAACGCCGTTGCCGAAATCCTTGACCGCAAGAATGGCGCTTATCGCTACCTGATGCCGGACGCAGACGGAAACGAGCGCGAGAAGATCGTCGTTGCAGCGACTTCCGAAGCCTGGGGGTGGACGGTAGCCACCGGCAGCTGGCTGGATGAGTATCTTGAGGAAAGCCGCGCCTTGCGCAACCTGGTGATTGCGATCAGCGTCGGAGCCGCCTTGCTGCTTGCGCTGCTTACCCTGATCCTGGTCAATTCCCGGCTGCGCGGCCTGTCGCAACTGGTTCGCGAGGTGGCCAAGGTCAGTTCGGGCGACCTGCGGGTCGAGGTGACCGATGCCAACCCGGACAGCCGCAACGAAGTGCACGCCATCGCCCATGCCTTCAACGAGATGGCACGCAGCGTGCGCCAGCTGGTCAGCGGTGCGGCGCAGACCTCGGGGCAAGTCGGCAATGCCGCGCATGCCTTGCAGGAGGCCGCGCAGAGTGCACTGGAAAGCGCCGGCCAGGCTTCGCAGTCGGCCTCCGGCATCGCCGCCTCGGTTGAGCAGCTGTCGGTCAGCATTGCGCAGGTCGCTGATAACGCCAACCATGCGGCGCAGATTTCGGAAGACTCGAAGGCGGTCACCGCCAGCGGTCGCCAGGTCGTCACCCGGACCATGCATGAACTGGAACGGGTGGCCGGTGACATCAGCGAATCGGCAGTGCTGATCGAGTCGCTGGGCGAGCGCTCGAAGCAGATTTCCAGCGTTGTCGGCGTCATCCGCGAGATTGCCGAGCAGACCAACCTGCTTGCCCTCAACGCAGCCATTGAGGCAGCCCGCGCCGGCGAGCAGGGCCGCGGTTTCGCCGTCGTTGCCGACGAGGTGCGCAAGTTGGCCGAACGCACCGCGATGTCGACGCAGGAAATCTCGACCACGGTGACGGCGATCCTGCAGGAGACGGCCAATGCCGTCGAACGCATGCAGGCGGTCAGTGGCAACATGAGCAGCAGCGTCGGTCTGGCGCGCGAAGCCGGCGAAGCACTCAACAGCATCGACGCCCGTGTTCAGGAAACGGTCGGCGTGGTCATGCACATCGCTGATGGCACGCGCGAGCAGAGCGCCGCCAGCCAGGAAATCGCCCGCCTCGTTGAACGCATCGCCCAGGTCGCCGAAGGTACCAACGAACGGGCGATCAGCAACCGGCAGCGGGCCCAGGAACTGGAACACCTGGCCGGCGAGCTGCAGGCACAACTTTCCCGTTTCACCACCTGAACGATTAGAATCCTGCCATTCCCATCACATCGGCGCCTTGCGGGGCGCCGTTTTCATTGCCGCCCATGCCCTACCTGAAACTTGCCGACGCCTGCCTCGCCTACGGTCACGTGCCGCTGCTCGATCACGCCGAATTCCAGCTCGACCCCGGCGAGCGGGTGGCCCTGATCGGCCGCAACGGCACCGGCAAGTCGTCACTGCTCGCCGCGCTTGCCGCCGGTTCCGGCAAGGGCCGGCTCGATGACGGCGAGGTCTGGGTGCAGCCCGGCATTCGCGTCGGCTACGTGCCGCAGGAGCCGCCCTTCGACCCGGCGCATTCGGTATTCGAGGCGGTGATTTCCGGCATGGGCGAAACTTCGGCGCTGCTCGCCGAGTACCACGCGGTGTCGCACCGCCTGGGCGAAGGCGGCGATCACGAGGCGCTGCTGGCGCGCATGGCGCAACTGCAACAGGAACTGGAAGCACGCGGCGCCTGGGCCTACGAGGCGCAGGCGGAAAAGGTCATCGCCCGCTTCGGGCTCGATCCGGAGGCTCAGGTCGGCAGCCTCTCCGGCGGCCAGAAGAAGCGCCTGGCGCTGGCCCAGGCGCTGGCTGTGGCGCCGGAGGTGCTGCTGCTCGACGAGCCGACCAACCACCTCGACATCGCCGCCATCGAATGGCTGGAAACGCTGTTGATCGAATCCGGCGTGACGCTCCTCTTCATTACCCACGACCGCTCCTTCCTCGACCGCGTCAGCACCCGCATCGTCGAGCTCGACCGCGGCCTGCTGGCGAGTTTTCCCGGCAATTTCACGCAGTACCAGCAACGCAAGGAAGCGATGTTGCACGAGGAAGAGATCGGAAGAGC
>DILW01000136.1:23295-23429 GCA_002425245.1 Betaproteobacteria bacterium UBA5582
CTCGATCGCGTGTGCACGCGCATCGTCGAACTCGATCGCGGCAAGCTGGCCAGTTTTCCCGGCAGTTTCAGCGACTATCAGCGGCGCAAGGAGTTGCTGCTGCACGAGGAGGCGCTGGCCAACGCGCGCGCCGC
>DILW01000155.1:0-53873 GCA_002425245.1 Betaproteobacteria bacterium UBA5582
CTTGTTCTCGCGCTCGCACTTCTTGATCGAAGCGGCCTTGGCAGCACCGGCCAGCGGCTTGCCGTCCTTGCTCACCGCCTGCGCTTCGCAGTCGACCGGCGCGGCAACCGCCAGCGTGCTGGCGAAGAGACAGGACAAACCGAGGGTGATGATCTTGTTCATGGGTGTTTTCTCCGTGCCCCCCGCGCTCGGCGAGGGGAAAAAGTTGAGTTACATGCGGGCAATCATCGCGTCCCCGAAATCGGAACACGACAGTTCTTCGGCGCCTGCCATCAGACGCGCGAAATCGTAGGTCACCTGTTTGTCGCCGATGGCGGCTTCCATGGCCTTGATGACCAGATCGGCCGCTTCCTTCCAGCCGAGGTGACGCAGCATCATTTCCGCCGACAGGATCAGCGAGCCGGGATTGACCTTGTCGAGGCCGGCGTACTTGGGCGCCGTGCCGTGAGTGGCTTCAAAACAGGCATATTTGTCCGAAATGTTGGCGCCCGGCGCGATACCGATGCCGCCGACCTGGGCGGCGAGCGCGTCGGAGATGTAATCGCCGTTCAGGTTGGTGGTCGCGATCACGTCGTATTCGGCTGGCCTCAGCAGGATCTGCTGGAGGAAGGCGTCGGCAATCGAATCCTTGATCACGATCTCGCGCCCGCTATGCGGATTCCGGATTTTGCACCACGGACCGCCGTCGATCAGCTCGGCACCGAACTCTTCCTGCGCCAGCTTGTAGGCGACGTCGCGGAACAGGCCTTCGGTGAACTTCATGATGTTGCCCTTGTGCACGATGGTCACCGACTTGCGGTCGTTGGCAATCGCGTACTGGATGGCGGCGCGGACCAGGCGCTGGGTACCGTCGACCGACACCGGCTTGATGCCGATGCCCGAGCTTTCCGGGAAACGGATTTTCCTGACGCCCATTTCCTTGACCAGGAAATCGATCACTTTCTTCACGCCGTCCGAGCCGGCGGCCCATTCGACGCCGGCGTAAATGTCTTCGGTATTCTCGCGGAAGATGACCATGTCGGTCAGTTCGGGATGTTTCAGCGGGCTGGGCACGCCCTTGAAGTAGCGCACCGGGCGGACGCACTGGTAAAGGTCGAGTTCCTGGCGCAGGGCCACGTTGAGCGAGCGGATGCCGCCGCCGACCGGCGTCGTCATCGGCCCCTTGATCGACACCGAGTATTCCTTCAGGGCATCGAAGGTTTCCTTGGGCAGCCACTCGTCCGGCCCGTACAGACGGGTCGATTTCTCGCCGGCATAGACTTCCATCCAGTGGATTTTCTTTTTGCCGCCGTAAGCCTTGTCGACCGCCGCGTCGATCACCTTGATCATGACCGGGGTGATGTCGATGCCGATGCCGTCGCCTTCGATGAAGGGGATGATGGGGTTGTCCGGGGTCGCCTGCCCGGGAACGATTTTCGAACCACCTTGCGGAACCTTGATGTGGGATGTCATTGGCAACTCCTGGTGTTGTTATGAAAACGGCCGTGCCGGCCGCTGGCCGGTCCTGAGGTCTCCGCGAACCGGCGGTGCGGCCAATTATGGAGCAAAAGACGCTGCCGTGTCAGCCTTGCCCGGGCACATAAAAAAAGCGAAGGCCGCAGCCTTCGCTTTCTCATTTGCTCTGACAGTCAGGCTCAGGCTGCGCGCATTGCCTTGAGCGCGGCGTTCAGGGTCGGGCTCGGGCGCATGATGGCCTTGCACTTCTCCGAATCGGCCTTGTAGTAGCCACCGATGTCGACCGCCTTGCCCTGGACCATCTTCAGCTCGGCGACAATCTGCGCCTCGTTGTCGGTCAGCGTCTTGGCCAGCTTGCCGAAATGTGCGGCCAGCTCGGCGTCTTCCTTCTGCGCCGCCAGTTCCTGGGCCCAGTACATGGCCAGATAGAACTGCGAGCCACGGTTGTCGAGCTCGCCGGTCTTCGGCGACGGCGACTTGTTGTTGTCCAGGAGCTTGCCGGTGGCGGCGTCGAGCGTCTTGGCCAGCAGCTTGGCGCGGGCGTTGTTTTCCTTGATGCCGAGTTCTTCCAGCGACACCGCCAGGGCCAGGAACTCGCCCAGCGAATCCCAGCGCAGGTGGTTTTCCTGCGTCAGCTGCTGGACGTGCTTCGGGGCCGAACCGCCGGCACCGGTTTCGTACATGCCGCCGCCGTTCATCAGCGGAACGATCGACAGCATCTTGGCCGAGGTGCCCAGTTCCATGATCGGGAACAGGTCGGTCAGGTAGTCACGCAGGATGTTGCCGGTGACCGAAATCGTGTCCAGACCGCGGGCAACGCGTTCGAGCGTGTAGCGCATGGCGCGGACTTGCGACATGACGTGGATTTCCAGGCCGCTGGTGTCGTGATCCTTGAGGTAGGCATTGACCTTCTTGATCAGCTCGGCTTCGTGCGGACGGTAGGGGTCGAGCCAGAACACGGCCGGCATGCCGGAGTTGCGGGCGCGGGTGACGGCGAGCTTGACCCAGTCGCGGATCGGCGCATCCTTGACCTGGCACATGCGCCAGATGTCGCCCTGTTCGACGTTCTGCGACAGCAGGACTTCACCGGTGGCGTTATCGACGATGTTGGCGATGCCGTCTTCGGCGATTTCAAAGGTCTTGTCGTGCGAGCCGTACTCTTCCGCCTGCTGGGCCATCAGGCCGACGTTGGGGACGGTACCCATGGTGCGCGGATCGAAATTGCCGTGCCACTTCATGAAATTGATCATTTCCTGATAGATGCGGGCAAAGGTCGATTCCGGCATCACGCACTTGCTGTCGTACTGCTTGCCGTCGGCGCCCCACATCTTGCCGCCGGCACGCATCATGGCCGGCATCGAGGCGTCGACGATGATGTCGTTCGGCGAGTGGAAATTGGTAATACCCTTGGCCGAATCGACCATCGCCAGACGCGGACGGTGTTCCTGGCAGGCGTGCAGGTCGCGGATGATCTCGTCGCGCTTGGATTCCGGCAGCGCCTTGATCTTCTCGTACAGGTCGACCATGCCGTTATTGACGTTGATGCCCAGTTCCTCGAAGGTCTTGGCATGCTTCGCGAAGGCATCCTTGTAGTAGATCTTGACGCAGTGACCGAAGACGATCGGGTGCGAGACCTTCATCATCGTCGCCTTGACGTGCAGCGAGAACAGGATGCCGGCCTGGCGGCAATCTTCCAGTTCCTGCTCGTAGAAGTCGCACAGCGCCTTCTTGCTCATGAACATCGAATCGATGATCTCGCCGGCGAGCAGCGAAACCTTGGGCTTGAGCACGGTGACCTTGCCGCCCTTGGCGATCAGCTCCATGCGCACTTCGCGCGGCTTGTCCAGGGTCAGCGACTTTTCGCCGTGGTAGAAGTCACCGCCGTGCATGTGCGAAACGTGGGTCTGCGACCATTGCTTCCACTCACCCATCGAATGCGGGTGCTTCTTGGCGTAGTTCTTGACGGCAGCGGGGGCGCGGCGGTCGGAGTTACCTTCGCGCAGCACCGGGTTGACGGCCGAACCGAGGCACTTGCCGAAGCGGGCCTTGAGCGCCTTGGCTTCTTCGGTGTCGGCGGTTTCCGGATAGTCGGGGATGGCATAGCCCTTTTCCTGCAGTTCCTTGATGCAGGCCTTGAGCTGGGCCACCGAGGCAGAGATGTTCGGCAACTTGATGATGTTGGTTTCGGGCGCCAGACACTTCTTGCCGAGTTCGGCCAGGGTGTTGGGCAGCCGCTGCTCTTCGCTCAGGAATTCGGAGAATTCGGCGATCACGCGTGCGGAAACGGAAATGTCGGCCTTCTCGATTTCGATGCCGGCCGGCCCGGTGAAGGTGCGGATGATCGGCAAAAAGGCACAAGTCGCCAGCAGCGGCGCCTCGTCGGTGAGCGTGTAAATGATCTTGGACTTGCCTGCGGACATGCTAACCCCTTGGTGGATGGTTTTGATATGTTGGTCGACCTTAAGCCGACACCCTTGCGCGACGCTTACAAAGCCTCTGGAGTATCCGCAACGACACGCCATCGGTCAACCGGTGAAACGGTGTTTCATAGTGCGGAGCGGGCCATTTTTGCCGGATCGCGATGCTAGAATCGCCGCCAGCAGGAGGCAGGACAATGAAGATTTCGGTCGGACTGTACGGCACGAATGCCCACCAGATCGCCCTGGCACTGATTCAGGGTTTCAATCGCCATTACACGCTGTTCCGCCAGACCTGCAGGGAGGCCAAGACGCGCTTCGAGAAAGGCGACTGGCTGGGCGTGCATCGCGCGGTCAAGGAGCGGATCCGGTTTTATGACGACCGCGTCGATGAGTGCGTCGAGCGCCTGCGCAACGAATTCGACGCCCGCAATCTCGACGACGCCACCTGGCAGCAGATCAAGCTGCTCTACATCGGCCTGCTGCTCAACCACAAGCAGCCGGAACTGGCGGAGACCTTCTTCAATTCGGTGACCACCAAGATCCTCGACCGCAGTTATTTCCACAACGATTTCCTGTTCGTCCGGCCGACCATCTCGACCGAGAATCTCGAAGCCGACGAGGCTCCCACCTACCGCAGCTACTACGCCGACGCCGACGGCCTGCGCGGCGCAATCCGCGAAATCGTCCGCGACTTCCGCTGGCAACGCCCCTTCGCCGACCTGGAACGCGATGTCGGCTATGTTTACCACGCAATCCGTCGCCACCTGAAAGAGATGCCCGGCCGCGAGGTCAATTTCCAGATTCAGGTGCTCGGCTCCGCTTTCTACCGCAACAAGGCCGCCTACATCATCGGCAAGGCGATCAACGGCGCCGTCGAGTACCCCTTCGCCATTCCCGTGCTGCACGATGCCGACGGCCGGCTCTACCTCGACACCGTATTGCTCGACGCCTGGCGGATCGGCCTGCTGTTCTCGCTGTCGCGCGCCTACTTCATGGTGGACATGGAGGTACCCTCGGGCTACGTCCAGTTCCTGCGCGCGATCATGCCGAACAAGCCGCGCTCGGAGATCTACATCATGCTCGGCCTGGGCAAGCAGGGGAAGACGATGTTCTTCCGCGACTTCATTTACCACCTGCACCACTCGCAGGACAAGTTCGTCATGGCACCCGGCATCCGCGGCCTGGTCATGCTGGTCTTCACCCTGCCCTCCTACCCCTACGTGTTCAAGCTGATCAAGGACGTGTTCGGCAGTTCCAAGGAAATGGACCGGGCCACGGTCAAGAAGAAGTTCATGATGGTCAAGCAGGTCGACCGCGTCGGGCGCATGGCCGACACCCTGGAGTTCTCCAACGTGATGTTCCCGCTCGCCCGTTTCAACGACGAGACCCTGGACGAACTGGAACGCCTCGCCCCCTCATGTTACGAAATAGACGGCGAGCAGATGATCATCAAGCACCTGTACATCGAACGACGGATGGAACCGCTCAACATTCACCTCGACCGCATGGACAAGGCCAACGACCTCGACGGACTGGAACACGCGATCAAGGAATACGGCAACGCCATCCGCGAGCTGGCGCAGGCCAACATCTTCCCCGGCGACATGCTGTGGAAGAACTTCGGCATCACCCGTTACGGCCGCGTCGTCTTCTACGATTACGACGAAATCGAGTACATGACCGACATCAACTTCCGCAAGATTCCGCCGGCCCCGGATTTCGAGACGGAAATGTCGGGCGAGGTCTGGTACCCGGTGGCGCGCAACGATGTCTTCCCGGAGGAATTCGCCACCTTCCTGCTCGGCTCGCCGCAGGTGCGCAAGCTGTTCATGAAACACCACAAGGACCTGCTCACCCCGGCTTTCTGGCAGAAAGCCCAGGACAGCATACGCGCCGGCCATGTCGAGGATTTCTTCCCCTACCCGGAGGAGCTGCGCTTCGTGCACAGCCGGCCGAGCGCCAGCACCGATTCATAAGCAATCACTGAGCAGTACCTTCAGCAATCCTGACTGTTGCATAAGTAACAATACCCTTATCTTTGCTGGCAAAAATTAACCCAGCAATGACTCATGACAAGGAGAGCGACCATGCCGCTAACCCTGGCATTTGCTCGGGAACGTGCTGACGGCGAATGCCGTACGGCGCTGGTTCCCGAGACCGCCAAGAAATTCGCCGCGCTCGGCGCCCGGCTCCGGATGGAGCAGAGTGCCGGCGCGCAAAGCCATTTCCTCGATTCCGACTACAGCAGCGTCGATTTCGTCCCCGGCCTGCCCGAAGCCTACGCCGGCGCCGGACTGATTCTGCGGGTGGCGCCGCCCAGCCTGGAGGAAATTGCCGCAATGCCCGAGGGCTCGGTGTTGATCGGCCTGCTCAAGCCTTTCGAAAGCCGCGAACGACTGGCCGCCCTCAACGCCCGCCGGATCACCGCCTTTCCGCTTGAACTGCTGCCGCGCATCTCGCGCGCCCAGAGCATGGACGCGCTGTCGTCACAGGGCGCCTGTTCCGGCTACCAGTGCGGCCTGATCGCCGCCGCCCGGTGCACCAAGTTCTTCCCGATGCTGACCACCGCCGCCGGCACCATCCGTCCGGCGCGCGTGCTCGTCATCGGCGCCGGGGTGGCGGGTTTGCAAGCCATCGCCACCTGCAAGCGCCTCGGTGCCATGGTCGAAGCCTACGACGTGCGCGCCGCGGCCCGTGAGCAGATCGAATCGCTCGGTGCCAAGTTCGTCGACACCGGCGTTTCCGCCGACGGTGCCGGCGGCTATGCCCGTGAGCTGACCGCCGAGGAGAAGGCGGCGCAGGCCGAAAAACTGGCCAAGGCAGTCGCCCTCGCCGATGTCGTGATCGCCACCGCGGCAATCCCGGGCAAACGGGCGCCGGTGATCATCACCAACGACATGGTCGGGCGGATGAAGTACGGTGCCATCATCGTCGACATGGCCGCCGAATCCGGCGGCAATTGCGCGCTGACCCAACCGGGCGAGCATGTCGTTGCCAACGACGTGAACATCCACGGCCCGCTCAACCTGCCGTCGCGCATGCCGACGCATGCCTCCGAGCTGTACGCCAAGAACCTGTTCAATTTCCTGTCGCCGTGGATCAAGGACGGCGAACTGGCCATCGACTGGGCCGATGAAGTGGTTGCCGGCACGCTGCTGTGCCGCGACGGCGCCACCGTCCATGCCGCGGTCAAGCAAATCCTGGGAGACGCCTGATGGACGGACTGCTCGCACTCTACATCTTCATGCTCGCCGCCTTCACCGGCTACGAGATCATCGCCAAGGTGCCGGTGATCCTGCACACGCCGCTGATGTCCGGTTCCAACTTCATCCACGGCGTGGTCGTGGTTGGCGCCATGATCGTCCTCGGCATGGCCGAAACGCCGCTGCAGCAGGCCATCGGCTTCTTCGCCGTGGCCCTGGGCGCGGCCAACGCGGCCGGCGGCTACGTGGTCACCGAACGCATGCTGGCCATGTTCAAGAAGAAGGAGGACGCACAATGAGCGCCCCCTTCTACGTTCAAGGCGCCTGGTTCGTCGGCGCCCTGCTGTTCATCTTTGGCTTGAAGGGCATGAGCTCGCCGGCCAGCGCCCGCAAGGGCATCGTCATCGCCGGCTACGGCATGCTGCTGGCGATTGCCGCCACCTTCCTCATCCCCGGCCTGCACAACCTCGGCCTGATGGCCCTGGCCCTGATCATCGGTGGCGGTGCTGCCTGGATTTCGGCGCAGAAGGTCAAGATGACCGACATGCCGCAGATGGTCGCCATCTACAACGGCATGGGCGGTGGCGCGGCGGCGGCGATTGCCGCCGTCGAGTTTGCCAAGGGCGAGATGCACGGCCTGGTGGCGACGACGCTGGCGGTGCTCGGCGCGCTGATCGGCGCCGTCTCCTTCACCGGCTCCTGCGTCGCCTGGGCCAAGCTGCAGGGCGTGCTCAGAAAGGCGTACCGGTTGCCGGCGCAGAACGCGGTGAACGTGCTGCTCGCCGTCGTCGCCGTCGGCCTCGGTCTGGTTGTCATCGCCCTGGCACCGGAGCGCCCGGAACTGGTGATCGCCTTTTTCTTCGTTGCCCTGGTGCTTGGCCTGATCGTCACCCTGCCCATCGGCGGTGCCGACATGCCAGTGGTAATCTCGCTGTTCAACGCCTTCACCGGCCTGGCGGTCGGTTTCGAGGGCTATGTGCTGGGCAACCCGGCCTTGATCATCGCCGGCATCGTGGTCGGCGCTGCCGGTACCCTGCTCACCCAGTTGATGGCCAAGGCGATGAACCGGCCGCTGTCCAACATCCTGTTCACGCCGCTGGCGGCCAGCGGCGGTGGCGAAGCGATCGAAGGCACGATGAAGGAATTGTCGGCACTCGACGCCGCTGCGATGATGCGCTACGCCAGCAAGGTGATCATCGTCCCCGGCTATGGCATGGCGGTCGCGCATGCCCAGCACAAGATATGGGAAATGACTGTGATCCTCGAAGAAGCCGGCGTCGAGGTGAAGTTCGCCATCCACCCGGTGGCCGGTCGCATGCCGGGGCACATGAACGTCCTGTTGGCCGAGGCTGGTGTGCCCTACGACAAGATCTTCGACCTTGAGGAAATCAATGGCGAATTTGGCCAGGCCGACGTCGCTCTGGTCATTGGCGCCAACGACGTGGTCAACCCGAGCGCACGTAGCGACAAGGCCAGCCCGATTTACGGCATGCCCATTCTCAATGCCGACCAGGCGCAGAACGTCATCGTCGTCAAACGCGGAAAGGGAACGGGCTATTCCGGCATCGAGAACGCCCTGTTCTACACTGACAACTGCCGCATGCTTTACGGTGACGCACAACCAGTGGCCGGCGAAATCATCCAGCATCTGAAAACAATGGGCTGATTTGATTCAGCGCATGTTTACGCGGGCGGCATCCCGTACAATCGCGGGATTGCCGCTTGCATCTGGATAACACAATGAAAAGAATGGACGACTTCCTGATCCGGGGAACTGCCCTGCTGGCGCTGATCCTTTGTGTTTGGTCGCTGGCCACTGCGCCGCTGCCGGGATACTGGTTCGCCGTGATCGGTGTTCTGCTGATCGTCGGCACCGTGTTTTCGATCCGGGAGCGTGAGCGCTGGAAGCAAAGGCAGAAGGATTACGTACGCGAACTGACTTCGGTCATGTCCGAATATCACGTGCTCTCCAACGAAGCCATGGCCCACGCCGAAATGCAGTTTTCCTCCCTGGAGACGGAAATGCACGAAGCGCAGGCACTGATCCGCAATTCGGTCGACCGCCTGTCGGGCAGCCTGACCGGGCTGGAGTCACAGTCGAACAGCCAGCGCGAGATCCTCGGTTCGCTAATCAACGAAATGCTCAGCATGACCGGTTCGGACGACAGTCACGCTGCCGAACAGGCCGGACTCAAGCGCTTCTTCGACGAAACCAACGCACTGATTGCCGAATTCGTTGGCAAAATGGACCAATTGCGCGGTACCAGCCGGGGCGTGGCCGAGAGCTTCAGCCAGGTGCAGGAGAAGGTCGGGCGAATCACCCAGACGCTCAACGACATTTCCGGCATCACCAAGCAAACCGACCTGCTCGCCCTTAACGCGGCGATCGAGGCCGCGCGCGCTGGTGAAGCGGGCCGCGGCTTCGCAGTTGTTGCCGACGAGGTCCGCACGCTGGCCGCCCGCACCGGCGAATTCAACGTTGATATCCGCAATGCCTTGAACGACATCCTCGAATCCTTGCGCGATGTCGGCCAGCGGGTCGAAGCTGCCAGCCAGATCGACATGAGCATTGCCGACCGCTCGCGGACCACGCTCGACGAGCTGGGCAGCGAACTGATCCAGTTGACCGACAAGGCCCGTGAGCATTCGAACAACATTGCCCATGTCACCGAACAGATGCGCGACCTGACCCAGGAAGGGGTGATGGCGATGCAGTTCGAAGATATCGTCACCCAGATGATCAACCGCATCAGCCAGCGTACCGATAACGTTGGCGAGTACATGCACGCCTTCCTCAGCCTGCATCACGACCAGAACGAAAGCGACGGCATCCAGCGTTTCCGCAAACGCAGCCAGCGCCTGGTCGAGTTGCTGGTGAACTCCCACGTCAAGACCGATGCCTTGCGCAGCCCCATGCCCGGCGTTGCCCACGCGCATGGCGAAAGTGACATTGAGCTGTTCTGAGCCTGAGCGATGGACCTGACCGAACTGCTCGAGAATTTTGGCGAAAAGACGGTCATTACCCTGGCAGGATTGCTGATCGGCGTGCTTTTCGGCATCTTCGCCCAGCGCTCGCGCTTCTGCCTGCGCTCGGCCGTGGTCGAATTCTGGAGCCGTGACTACGGCGGCAAACTGGTCATCTGGTTGCTTGCCTTCTCTACCGCCGTCATCGCCACCCAGAGCTTCATCGTCGGTGGCTGGCTCGACGTCTCCCAGGCCCGTCAGCTTTCGGCCCGCGGCAGTATTTCCGGCGCACTGATCGGCGGCCTGCTGTTCGGCATCGGCATGATCCTGGCGCGCGGCTGTTCTTCCCGGATGCTGGTCCTGGCTGCCAACGGCAACCTGCGCGCCCTGCTCACCGGACTGATCTTCGCGGTAACAGCCCAGGCTTCGCTGAACGGCATCCTGTCGCCACTACGCCTATGGCTGTCCGGACTGGTAACCATCGACGGTGGCGCCCGTGACCTGCTGGTCTTCGCCCATCTCGGCCACATCGGCGGCATCCTGTTCGGGCTGCTGTGGCTGGTGGCAGCCATGCACTTCGCCCGCAAGACCCGCCTCAGCCTGCGCGAATGGGGCGGCGGCATCGGCGTTGGCCTGATGGTCGCCCTTGCCTGGCTGATGACTTACCAGGTTGCGAGCCAGGCCTTCGACGACGTGATGCCGGTACAGAGCCTCAGTTTCACCGGTCCGTCGGCCGACGTGCTCATGCTGGTCCTGTCGGCGCCTGGCCAGCCCTGGGATTTCGACATCGGCCTGGTTCCCGGCGTGGTATTGGGTTCATTTCTTGCCGCACTGTGGGGCCGCGAGCTGAAGCTCGAGGGCTTCAAGGATGGTCACAGCATGCGGCGTTATATTGCCGGCGCCTTGTTCATGGGGTTTGGCGGCATGTTGGCCGGTGGTTGCGCTGTGGGGGCCGGTGTTTCCGGGGCCGCGGTCTTTGCGCTGACGGCCTGGATCACGCTGATCGGGATGTGGGCCGGCGCCGGTCTGGCCGACGCCGTCATCGACAGGCCGGAACGCGTTTCCGCGCTCCGGCCTTGAGCGCTTACTGCTCGGCGGGCTGACGCCAGCCGAGAACGGTGTAGACCAGAATCGCCGTGCCGGCAAGACCCAGCCCAAAGACCAGGGCAATCAGGAACCAGTCGGCCGGACCACCGGCGTCGGTGAAACCCGATGACGAAACCTTGGCCATCAGGACCAGGGCCAACACCCCGCCGACCAGTCCGGACAGTTCGGCGCGCACCAGGCGACGCGAGTTGATCCTCCGCTCCTTGAGCAGGAGCAGTACGAAGGCTGCAGTACCGACAATAATGACGAGCAACATCACCCATAGCAGGGGACCGAGCATTTCCTGAAATACGGCCAGGAAAACCAGCGGATCAAGTTCTTTCATGTTTGCTTTCCTCCAGTGATCAGGCGCGACCGCGCAGCATGCTGATGTAGGTGGGCTTCAAAGCCATGGTCTTCATCACCCAGCTGATCCACAACTCTTCCAGCGGGGCAATAACACCCGGGAAGGAGGGCGTCAGGTTGTTCTTGTAATCGAACTCGATCAGCATCGCCTGGCCGAGACGGGTGATCAGCGGGCAGGAGGTATAACCGTCGTAATGGGCTTGCGATTCCTTGCCCTCGATCGTGGCAACGAGATGATCGACGGCAACGGGAACCTGCCACTTGACGCTGGCTGCAGTCTTGCCCTTGGGCACTCCGGCAATGTCACCCACGGCGAAGACGTTTTCGAAGCGCGCGTGCCGCAGCTTGTGTTTGTCGACCTCGACCCAGCCGTCACTGGCCCAGCCGCCTTCCTGCCACGGCAAGGGGCTGTTGCGCACGGCATCGGAGGCGCGCATCGGCGGAATCACGTTGATGAAGTCGTACTGCAATTCGACCGGACCCAGCGCGGTCTTGAACACCGCGATGCGTTTGCCGAGATCGATCGATTCCAGAAGGCGCTCGTAATTGACCTTGACGCCACGTTCCTCGAACAACATGCGCACTTTCTCGTGCACGATGGGTACCGAAAACAGCGCCTTGTTGTTGGCGTTGTAGATCATTTCGGCCTTGCCGCGGTTGCCGCGGCGGCGCAGATAATCATCGGTGATGAAGGTGTACTTGAGCGGCGCCCCGGCGCACTTCATCTCCGTTCCCGGCCGCAGGAAGACGCCAACGCCGCCCTTGTCGGCAAAATTCGACATGGCGCGCCAGGTGGCTTCGGCCTTGGCCGGGCTGTGGTAGATGCTGCCCAGGCCATTGTTGCCGATCTGCTCGACATCCATGCCGGGAATCGCCGCGTAATCCAGCGTAAGGCCGGTGGCGACGATCAGGTAATCGTAGGCAATCGCCTTGCCACTGGTGGTGACGATCTTGTTGCCCTCGGGATCGAACTCGGCGACGCCTTCCTCGACCAGCTCGACCCCGGCCGGCACATAGTCACGGGTTGCCGAAACAACGTAGGAAGCCGGTTTGATACCGGAGCTGACGAGCGTGAAACCGGGCTGGTAGAAGTGCTCCTTGCGCGCATCCACCAGGGTTATCTTCGCTCCCTCAAGGCGAGCCGCAAGCTGCGACGCTGCCGCCAGACCGGCCGCACCAGCACCGGCAATGACGATGTTGGCAGCGGTCTTGACTCGTGCCGCGGCCTGCGCCGCTTTCGGTCGAAGCAGCAGGGAGCCGACACCAGCCGCCGCACCCAGCGTCAGGAACGTTCGACGATCAAGGCGGCCCTTCTCCGCCGCCTCGACCAATTGTTCAACGACTTCTTTTTTCATCCGGATCTCCTTCCCTCGTATGTGAATCGGATTCAAATATTTTTATATAAGACTATTCTCATACATCAATATATCACAGACTCAGACGGGCACAAGCCCGTATTCCACTCAGCGCGGAAAGTACATTTTTTCCTTCTCGAGCTTGTAGCTCCAGGGAAGCTCTGCGTTACGCCAGCCATTGACGACGCGCTGCCCCTTTTTCGGTCCATCACTGGCCCGATCCCCTTCGAAACCTTCTGCCACGCTGTACACCTTGGCATAACCGGCGGCAAGCAGACGATCGGCGGCCCTGGAACTGCGGTCGCCGGAGCGGCACATCAGGATCACCGGTGCCTCCTTGCCCAGCCCCAGCGCCTGCATGCGGCGCTCGATCTCGGCGACGAAGTCCTGGTTCGCTTCCAGCTTGTACATGGTCCGCTTGTCGTCCCAGTCGGTCATGATTTCCTGATGCTCGACGAACGGGACCAGGGCATCGACCGTGGTCGCCATGCCGACGTACATGGCTTCGGCGCGGGTGCGGATGTCGAAGAAGCCGACGCCTTTCGGATTCGCAGTTTTCATCTCCAGCGCCTGCTGCGGCGTCAGGTAGAGGCCGAGCTTGCTCACCTTGATTTCCGGCAGCTTGCTCCAGTCGGTCGAACCCGGCGCCCAGTCGGCGGCCAGGCCCAGGGTGGAAAAGGCCAGCGCCAGGCCGGCCAGGGCAAATTTCATGGATTTCATAGGGCGATCCCCGGATTGCCGTCGGCTCCCTTGAGCCTGGGCATGTTGAGTTGAACGGGCTTGAGTGTCTTGACGTCGCGCAGGTAGCGGGCGACCAGTTCCCAGATCGGCTCGCCGGCATCCTTCGCTTCTTCCGAGACCGGCGCCCAACCGGCGACCTTGTAGGTCCTGGCGGGGTCGATCAACTGGCCGCGCAGCATCATGTTGCTGATGCGCTGGCCGGCCTTGGCGGTCGGGTCGCAGGTGTACTGCAGGCCGCCGACGCGCACCATGTCCCCGCCCTGCTGGTAGTAGGGATCGGGATTGAACAGGTTGTCGCAGACGTCTTCGAGCACCGTCTTGATCATCTCGCCGCTCATGTTGCTCACCGTCGTCCACGGGTAGGTGATCGCCGTCTGATCGAGCACGTGCTCCATCAGGATCGGCTGCCCCGGCAGCAGCGAGGTGCCCCAGCGGAAACCGGGCGAGAAGGCGATTTCGGCGTCCTTTTCCTTGATCAGCGCATCGACGATGACCTGGTCGAAAGTGCCGTTGAAATTGCCGCGGCGGTACAGCGTGCCTTCGCTGACGGCCAGTTGTTCGTTGAGCTTGCCGAGGTAAGGCGCGCGGACCTTGTCGATCAGTGCCTGCATGTCCTTGTCGGCGGGCAGCAGGTTGGCGAAGACCGGCAGCAGCTTGTAGCGGTAGCCGGCGATCTTGCCGTTCTTGACGTCGAAGTCGAGGACGCCGAGGTACTTGCCGTTGGAACCGGCGTTGGTGACCAGGGTCTGGCCGCCGGCATTCTTGACGATGACCGGCGCCGGCATGCCGTCGTGGGTGTGGCCGCCCATGATGGCGTCGATGCCGCGCACGCGCGAGGCCATCTTCAGGTCGACGTCCATGCCGTTGTGCGACAAGACGACGACGACCTGGGCGCCCTTGGCGCGGGCTTCATCGACCACCGCCTGCATGTTCTCTTCCTGGATGCCGTAGCTCCAGTTCGGCACTTGCCAGCGCGGGTTGGCGATCGGCGTGTAGGGGAAGGCCTGGCCGACGATGGCGACCGGCACGCCGTTCATGTTCTTGATCACGTAGGGCTTGAACACCGGATCGCCGAAATCGGCGGTCTTGACGTTCTGGGCGACGATGTCGACGACGCCGGCGAAGTCCTTCTCCTCGATTTCCTTGACCCGCGCCTCGCCGTAGGTGGCTTCCCAGTGCAGGGTCATGACATTGACGCCGAGCGCCTTGCAGGCGTCGACCATGTCCTGGGCGTTGGTCCACAGCGCGGTGCCGGAACCCTGCCAGGTGTCGCCGCCGTCGAGCAGCAGCGCCCCCGGATTGCGCGCCTTCATGCGCTTGACCAGGGTCGCCAGGTGGGCGAAGCCGCCGACCCTGCCGTAGGTCTCGGCGGCTTTCTCGAAGTTCAGATAGGTGTAGGCATGCGCCTCGATGCTGTTCGGCTTGAAACCGAAGTGCTTGAGCAGCTTGTCGCCGACCAGGTGTGGCACCTTGCCGAACTGCTCGCCGAAACCGAGGTTGACGCTCGGCTCGCGGAAATAGATGGGGTTCAGCTGGGCGTGGCAGTCAGTGATGTGCAGCAGGCTGACGTTGCCGAATTTCGGCAGATCATACAGCTTGCCGGCGCCCTTCTCGGCCAGCGCCAGTTCGCTGTGCAAGGACATGCCGCCGGCGGCAGCCACCGCCAGTACCTGGAGAAATTCTCGACGATTCATGCTCATGAATGATTCCCTGAAAGAAAAGCCCGGCGGGTAGCCGCCGGGCTGGTCACATCGGTGTTACTTCTTGTTGACCGGCGACTGGGGATCGAACAGATAAGCCATCAGATCCTTCATCTGTTTTTCGGTCAGGATTTCCGCATCGCCGTTGCGCGGCATGTTGCTGCAGGCGTTGAAAGCCTTGGCGTTGTAGATCTTGCCCCAGGTGTACTTGACGATGTCGTCGCCGTTGCCGCGAATCTTGCCGTACTCGAGCAGGCTGGGGCCGATGGTGCCGTAGGAGACTTCGTGGTGACTCATCTGGTGACAGTTGTAGCAGCCACCGCCGTTGTTGAGCGGCGTCTTGTCGGTCCAGGTCAGGCCGCGACCGTCGACGGCGATCTTCTCGCCAGCCTTCCAGTCACCGAAATACTTGCCGTCAGCCGGGTAGCGGATAGTCTTCAACTGCTCGGCCTCGATCTTCGCCTGCACTGCCTTGGCCGGCGGCTTGTCCTGCGAGCAGGCTTTCTGCAGATCGAGCTGATACATCCGGTGCTTGGCAGCGATGCCGGTGGTCTTGAACGAGCGGTCCATCATCGCCTTGAACTCGGCGTAGGTGTCCTCGCTGGCGGCCCAGGCCGTCGGCAAGGCAGCCAGCAGGAGGGCGAATGTGGTGATTTTCTTCATCTTCGTCTCCTTAGCGCTTGATGCCGGGGGTCACGACCTTGCCACCATTGCCGTTGGCCGCCAGATAGACGGAGAGGGCGATGGTCACGTCGGAACCGTAAATCGGCTCGGCGGTCCGCTGTTGCCGGAAGCAGTCGTTGAGACGGTGCTGCATGGTCCAGAACTGACCGTTCGACACCCGGTAGGCCGGCCAGCTGCCCCAGCCGGAGGCAGCGCCGGCGTTGGTGCGCAGGTCGGGCAGTTCCTGCATGCGGATGCGCTTGCCCTGATCACCGTGACAGGTGGCACAGGAGAAATCCATCGGTCCGGCACGGTAGTAGAAGGCCATCTTGCCCATCTCGTACATCTGCTTCATCGCCGGCGGCCGCATGTCGACCTTGATCTTGTGACCGTTCGACTGGGTGACGACATAAGCCACCAGCGCCGCCATCTTCTCGCGTTCGCCCTTCAGCCAGTTGGCCTTGATCACTTCCTTGGGGTCGATGCCCTGCAGCGTTTCCATGCAGGTCATCAGACGCGTCTCGAGGTCCTGGACCTTGCCGGTATCCTTGAAATAGCGCGGCAGCTGGGCGCTGGCGCCTTTGACGACGCCGGGACCGAGGCCGAGGTCGCAGCGTTCGAGGGTCGCGTTCTTCGGTCCGCGTGCGGTCTTCCACAACTCCTCGCCTTCGGCTGCGACCAGTTCGGAAGGATTGCCGTCCGCCAGGGCATCGCGATATTCGTTGATGCCATCCAGCAGTTTGGCGCTTGTATCTTCTGCCTGCGCCTGCCCGACAATGGACACCAAGAGTGCCAGGGCCAGTGTTTTCAGCCTGTTGTTCATGAACTCCTCCGTTGCATGGTTAAGCATAGGCCGGTTGCGCTCTGCGTCGCCTTGCCGACATCGGTGCAGGCCGGCCACCCTCAGCCTGCACCCATACCCTTTCGGGTATCAAGCGATAGCGACTTCGTCCGTCCGCGACTCGCCCTTGTTGTCCTTCCAGGACACGGCGACCTTGTCGCCGGCAGCACCACCCTTGAAACGGAAGGCCAGGTAGGGATTCTTCGAAACGGCGGTACCGAGTTCGCCGGAGAGAACGACCTTGCCATTGTGCGTGGCGGTGATTTCAGTGATGAACCAGGCCGGAATGACGGCGCCGTTGGCATCCTTGCGCTGGCCGGTTTCCATTTCGTGGGCGACCAGGGCCTTGACTTCGGTAACGCCATCCTTGACGGAGGCACGGATTCGCATGGGCTTCGTTGCCATTTATCTATCTCCTTGAATTCAGTAAAGAATCAGCCGCCGCAGCCGCCGAGGGTGACCTTGATTTCCTTGGTCGCCAGGAAGAACTTGTCACCAGCCTTGACCAGGGCATAAACATTCGAGGTCTGGCCCATCTTGACCCGGGTCTGAACGTTGGCTTCGGTGCCGGCCGGCAGGGTGAAGCTGGCCGCCAGCGCGTTCGGGTTCTTCTCGATCAGGATGGCCATCATCGTCGTTCCGGGGATCGCCGAGGTCACGCCAACCGGCACCACGGCACCGTTTTCGGCAATATCCGGACCGGTCAGCTGAACATCCTTGCTGTCGGCCGGCTGCGCAGCGCCGAGCGCCTTCAGCGTGTCAGCCATGCTCTTTGCTTCGAAAGCGGCCTTGTTCCACTCGGCCAGGGCGATGCCCGGCTTGATGATGCCAGCAGCTGCCAGCGCGCCGAGCACGGCGGCGCCGGTCCCGGTCTTCAGTACATTACGACGTTGATTGTTCATGACTTCTCCTCTCTAAATTGGAAATACTGCTTCCCTGTCTGATACCTTGCTCAATCGACGGTACGCACACCACGCACCGGGCCGAAATTCCGGTTCTGTTCTTCCAGGTTCCCGTGTGCCGTACGGGCATAGCCCGGCAACACCGACCCGACCTTGACCTCCTTCTTGCAGTCCTTCATGCAGGCGACGTTCTTCACATCCGGTTTGCCACCGTTGCCGATCCCCCCCTTGGCCGCCGGAGCACCTGGCCACATGCCATGGTCGGTCGTCATGCCATAACGGTTGGGCATCAGCTTCTGCACTTCGGCGATGTTCTTGTCCGACAAGACGAAGTCGGAGGGAACGATATCCGCCAGGTTCAGGAAGTAGGCGAGGATCGCATAGACTTCATCGGGCTTCAGCGACTTGGGTTCAGTCCACGGCATGGCCCGGTAAATGTAATCCCAGAGAGTCGAGATGGTTGACACCTTGGTAAAGGTCGTGCGCTGGGGAATGCTGTCGGTCAGGAAACCACCGACCCGCCCGTTCTTGATGTCGTCCTTGGTGGTACCGCCGATCAGCGGCGTGAACACCTCGTTCGACTCACCAAAGGAACCATGGCAGGAAGCACACTTCTCTTCGAACAAATCGTTGCCACGCTGTACGTCACCCGACCCCTGGGGCAAGCCCTTGAAGTCAGGACGCACATCAATGTCCCAGGCCTTGACTTCAGCGGCTGTCGCCTGACGGCCGATCCCCTTGTAGCCATCGAAGGCAAAGGCCGCGCTGGTGGCAACGCCAAAGGCCAGGATGAGAATGGATTTAGAGAACCTGAACATTGCTGATCTCCCCGCTTTGATCCACCTTCCACGTCTGGATGGCGTTGTTGTGATAGATCGACTTGGAACCACGCACGGCACGCAACTGGCCGTAGGTCGGCTGGACATAACCGGTTTCGTCGATGGCGCGCGACTGCAGCATGGCGGCCTTGCCGTCCCACACCCAGTTGATGTTGAAACGGGTCAGCGCCTTGTTCTGAACCGGACCTTCGATCCGCGCCTGCTGCCAGTTGACGCCACCATCGAAAGAGACGTCGACCCGGGTGATCTTGCCCCGCCCCGACCAGGCAATGCCGGAAACGTTGTAGAAGCCCTTTTCCAGCAGACGCTGACCACCGGACGGCGTGGTGATGACCGACTTGCATTCCTGGATCGAGGTGTATTGACGGTGCATCCCGTCCGGCATCAGATCGATGTAGTGCACCGCCTCATCCTTGGTCGCATAGGGTTTGTCGCCGACTTCGATGCGGCGCAGCCACTTGACCCAGGACACGCCCTGTACGCCCGGCACCACCAGGCGTAACGGGTAGCCGTTTTCCGGCCGCAGCATTTCACCGTTCATGCCGTAGGCGACGAACACTTCGCCGTTCTCGACCATTTCCATGGGGATGGTCCGGGTCATCGACGAACCGTCGGCACCCTCGGCCAGCACGTAACGAGCCTTCTTGTAGTCGACGCCGCAATCTTCCAGCAGCAACTTGAGCGGCACGCCAGTGAATTCCGAGCAGGACAGCATGCCGTGCGTGTATTGCACGGTCGGCACGGCGACGTTACCCCATTCGAGACCGGTGTTGGCACCGCACTCGATGAAGTGGATACGCGACACCGACGGCAGGCGCATCAGGTCGTCCATGGTGTAAACCTTGGGCTTCTTCAGGAAAGCCGGATCGGAACCGTTGATCATCAGCCGATGCACGGCGGGATCGACATCGATCCAGCCCTGGTGATGACGTTCGAAATGCAGGCCGGACGGCGTGATGATGCCGAACAAGCCCTGCAGCGGCGTGAACGACACCGAGGCCTGCGGCACCCGGGTCAGGCCCGGCGACTCACGGCGTAACAACTGGCTTTCGTACTTCGACGGCTGGCCGTAGGGATTCATCGCTACCGGCATACCCAGCGCCTTGCTCCAGTCCGGCAGGTTGAGGATGGCCGGATCACCCTCGGCGGCGCGCGCCGCCAAAGGCGCGGCCATTGCCGCACCAGCTGCCATGAAACTCTTGCGCAGGAAACTGCGACGCCCCGCAGCCACTGCCTTCACCTGCTCTTCCGTCAGGAAGTTTTCCGGTGCGCGCAGCAGGCGCCCCGGATGCTTTGCCAAATCACTCATAGAGATTTTTCCCCCTCCGCTCGATTGTCTTCAAACACTGCAACGCTCGGTCTTTATCCCCAGGTGCTCGCCAATGTCACGGCTGGCGACCGTGATGCTGACAGTCCTGCAGATATCGACAAAATTTGGATCAACGACGCGGTAGAACACGGAGTTGCCATCGCGCCGGCGCGCCACCACGCCGGCGCGGTAGAGGATGTTCAAATGCCGGGAGATGTTGGCTTGCGTCAGACCGACCTGGTCAACCACCTCATGTACCGGCCGCTCCTCACCGCACAAGCTGGAGAGGATGCGCAGACGCGTCGGATCAGCCAGCAGACTGAAGTACTGCGCCACCTGTTCGAATACCTGGGTTGTCTCGTCCATGTCGTTCTTTTTGATCTAGGTCAACGCCAATGTATAACTGAGTATTTATATAGTCAACAACTAATATTGTTGCAACGCAACATGTAATTAATCGAAAACTGCTATACCCTTCCGCATGCGTTGCCGCCAAAACGACCAATAAACTCAGGCGACACGTGCCAATCGACAATACCCAGAGGAAGGAGAAGTCTCGATGAAACGACTCACTGCAATTGCCGCCATCGGCCTGCTGGCCTCGGCCGGCGCATACGCCGCCGATCCCAACCTTGGCCGCAACCTGGCCGCCACCTGCGCCAATTGTCACGGCACCAACGGCAAGGCGGTCCCCGGCTCCGGCATGGATTCGCTGGCTGGCGAAAGCAAGGCCAAGCTGCTGCAGAAACTGGCCGATTTCAAGAGCGGCGACAAGCCGGCGTCGATCATGCACCAGATCACCAAAGGCTATACGGACGAGCAGTTGAACCTGATCGCCGACTACTTCGCCGCACAGAAATAAGGGGGATACGACAATGATGCTGATGAAAAGACGGGATTTCCTCAAGGTTGGCGCCGCGGCTGGAGCCATGGCTTCGCTCTACGGCTGTGCCGGCGGCAACAAGGCCGGTGGGCATGTGGTGGTGGTTGGCGGCGGCTACGGCGGTGCCACGGTGGCCAAGTATCTGCGCATGTGGAGCGAGGGCAGCGTTCAGGTGACGCTGATCGAACGCAATCCGAACTTCATTTCCTGCCCGATTTCCAACCTGGTGATCGCTGGCACGAAGACGATGGAGGACATCACGGTCAGCTACGACAACCTGAAGAGCAAGTGGGGCGTGCGCGTGCTGCAGGATGACGTACTCGCCATCGATGCCGCCAAGCGCTCGGTCAAGCTGGCCAAGGGTGGCGAACTGAGCTACGACCGGATCGTGCTGTCGCCGGGTATCGACTTCATGTTTGACCAGATTCCCGGCCTGAACAACGCTGCCGCGCAGGAGAAGATTCCGCACGCCTGGAAGGCCGGTCCGCAAACCGTGGCCTTGCGCCAGCAACTTGAGGCGATGAAGGACGGCGGTGTTTTTGCCATCGCCATTCCCAAGGCACCGTATCGCTGCCCGCCGGGACCGTACGAACGCGCCTGCGTGGTCGCCGACTATTTCAAGAAGAACAAGCCCAAGTCCAAGGTCGTCATCCTCGATGCCAACGAGGATGTGCAATCCAAGAAGGGCCTGTTCATGAAGGCCTGGGCCGACCTGTACAAGGATCAACTCGAGTATCGCCCGAACAGCGAGGTCAAGGATGTCGAGGTCGCCAGCAACACGGCCATCCTCGAATTCGACAAGTTCAAGGCCGACGTGCTCAACGTGATTCCCCCGCACCGCGCCGGCAACATCGCCAGCCAGTCGGGAATCAAGCTGGTCAACAACCGCTGGGTGGATATCGACTGGCTGTCGATGGAATCGACCAGCACCCCGGGCGTCCATGTCATCGGCGACGCGATCTTCCCGGCCCCGACCATGCCCAAATCCGGGCACATGGCCAACCAGCACGGCAAACTCGCCGCGGCCGCGATCATCAACCTGCTCGCCGGCCAGGCACCGAATCCGGCACCGGTGGTGATGAACACCTGTTACAGCTTCGTCGATGCCAAGAACGCCATCCACGTTGCCTCGATTCACCAGTATGATGCCGCAAGCAAGCTGGTGCAACCGGTCAAGGGTGCCGGCGGGGTCTCCGCCGCGCGCAACGAGCTGGAAGGCAAGGCAGCAATGGGCTGGGCAAAGAACATCTGGGCAGACATGCTGGCCTGATTTTTTGCTTCCCATGAAAATGGCCACCCGTGGGTGGCCATTTTTTCGTCCGGTGATCGGGAAATTCAGTCCAGCGTTGCGATATACGCTGCCACGGCATGCGTTTCGAGTTCGGAAAGCTTGGACGCCACTGTGTGCATGACCGCGTTGTCGTTGGTCCGCTCGCGCTTGTTGAACTGTTTGATCTGATCTTCGGTGTAGCGCGGGTGCTGCCCGGCCAGACGGGGCAGCTGCGGCGTTCCATGCCCCTTGACGCCGTGACAGCTGGCACAGCTGGGCAGGCCGGTGAACTGGTTGCCGCGATGGAAGACGAACTTGCCGACGGCCACCAGTTCGGCATCCTTGATCTCACGCCCGGGAACCTGCTTGTTCTCGAAGTAATGCCCCAGCGCCTTCATTTCGGCAGGCGTAAGCTCTTCTACCTGCGGCAGCATGGTTTCGCTCTTGCGTTTACCGGACTTGAACTCCGCCAACTGCTTGGCCGTGTACTCCCAATGCTGCCCGGCCAGCCTCGGAAACACGGCACTTGCCGCCTCACCTTCCAGGCCATGGCACAGGAAGCAGCGGCCGGAAACGATTTCCTCTGCCCGCGCCAGGTCCACCTTGTCGGCCGAATAGGCCGGCAGGACAAAGGCGGTCATCAGCGCAGCGCCCGCATATAACTTGTTCATGATCTCCCCCATATTCCGCTCCGAAAGCTTATAAGTAGATCGTAATTTGCTTACATCTGGCTTTCAAGTTTTTTCACGCCTTGCCGGTGCTGCCGAAGCCCCCTTCACCACGGTCACTGCTGGCGAAATCATCGACCACATTGAACGCCACCTGGAGCACCGGAACAATGACCAGCTGAGCGATACGTTCCAGGGGCTGGATGGTGAAGGCTGCAGCACCACGATTCCAGACGGAAACCATGAGTTGCCCTTGGTAGTCGCTGTCGATCAGGCCAACCAGGTTGCCGAGCACGATCCCGTGCTTGTGACCAAGCCCGGAGCGCGGCAGGATCATCGCCGCCAGCCCGGGATCAGCCAGATGAATGGCCATCCCGGTCGGCACCAGGACGGTCTGCCCGGGCTGCAGTTCGAGTGGAGCTTCAAGACAGGCACGCAGGTCGAGGCCGGCCGAACCGGGCGTGGCATAGTGGGGCGGATTGTCGTTGAGGCGGGAGTCGAGAATCTTGACGTCGATACGGTGCATCAGTTGGGTCCTGTCAGTTTGGCAATATGGTCAACCAGTTGTCGGGCCAGCACGGACTTGCTGGCGGGCGTCAGCGGGTGGCTGCCCCGCTCGTCGAACAGGACCAGCCGGTTATCGTCGCCGCCAAAGCCGTCCTGAATCAGGTTGCCGACGATCAAAGGAATATTCTTCTTGCGCCGCTTGGCTTGCGCATAGGCTTCGAGATTCTGGCTCTCGGCGGCAAAACCGACACAGAAAGGGCCGTCGGCAAGCGCGGCAACCTCAGCCAGGATGTCCGGATTCTCGACCAGTTCGATGGTCGGCACACCGCCGTGGTCCTTCTTCAGCTTGTGCGCGGCGGCATTGGCCACACGGTAATCGGCGACTGCAGCAACAGCGATGAAGATATCGACCGCCGCTGCCCGTTCCAGCACCGCCGCATGCATGTCGAGGGCACTGCGCACGTCGATGCGGTCGACGCCCGGTGGTGCCGCCAAGGCCACCGGCCCGGACACCAGCGTTACCGTTGCCCCGGCCTGGCGCGCGGCCCGGGCGATGGCGTAGCCCATGCGCCCGGACGACAGGTTGGTGATACCGCGGACCGGATCGATGGCTTCGAAGGTCGGCCCGGCGGTAATCAGCACCCGACGGCCGGCCAGCACCTTGGGCACGAAGAAATCGACGACGGCATCGGCCACTTCCTCGGGTTCGAGCATCCGCCCGGGGCCGGTCTCACCGCAGGCCTGGGCACCGCTGGCCGGACCGAGCATGCCGATACCGTCGTCCAGCAGGCGGGCAACATTGCGCTGCGTGGCCGGGTTTTCCCACATCTGGCGGTTCATGGCCGGCGCCAGCAGCAGCGGGCAGTCGCGCGCCAGGACCATGGTCGCCAGCAGGTCATCGGCCATGCCATTGGCGATCCGCGCCATGAAATCCGCGGACGCCGGCGCCACCAGGATCAGGTCGGCCTGCCGCGACAGGTCGATGTGGGCCATCGCATTGGGCATGCGCGCATCCCACTGGTCAACATAGACCGGCTTGCCGGACAGCGCCTGGAAGGTCGTCGCCGTCACGAAGCGCGTTGCCGCCTCGGTCATCGCCACCTGGACATCAGCACCTTGTCTGACCAGCAGCCGGAGCAACTCGGCAGACTTGTAGGCGGCGATGCCGCCAGTTACGCCAAGCACGATACGCTTGCCATTTAATTCCATTGTCATGTTCGCTAAAATGATTGCTGCCACATTCTACTGGAGTCGAGCCCATGGCGATCACCGACTGGCCAAATCAGGAGCGCCCGCGCGAGCGGCTGCTGGCTCAGGGCGCGCAGGCACTGTCGGATGCCGAATTGCTGGCCATCTACCTGCGCGTCGGCATCCGGGGGAAAAGTGCCGTGGATCTGGCCCGTGACCTGCTCAACCGACACGACGGCAGCTTGGGGCGACTGGTCGACGCCCCGGTCAGCGAACTCTCACGCGTTCCCGGCATCGGCCTGGCCAAGGCGGCCCAGCTCAAGGCTAGCTTCGAACTGGCACGGCGCGCACTGAACGAGGAAATGGGCCGCCGCGACAACTTCAGTTCGCCCGGTGCCGTCCGCGACTGGCTGCGCCTGAAGCTTGCCCACCAGCAGCAGGAGATGTTCATGGCGCTCTGGCTCGACGCACAAAACCGTCTCCTCCACGCCGAGATACTATTCACCGGCACCCTGACCCAGACCTCGGTATACCCCCGCGAGGTGGTCAAGCAGGCGCTGGCGCACAACGCGGCGGCGGTCATTCTGGCGCACAACCATCCGTCCGGCCTGGCCGAACCATCGAACGCCGACGAGATGATGACCCGCAACCTGCGCCAGGCACTGGCGCTGGTCGACGTAAAACTACTCGACCATTTCATCGTGGCCGGCAGTACCACCCCACTCTCCTTCGCCGAGCGCGGTTTACTCTAGCAACCGAAAAAATACTTGCTCAACAAGGATCATAGGGATAAAATCGCGGGCTTTCTTCTAGCAAATTCTGGAGCACCATCATGGCGCGAGTCTGCCAAGTAACGGGTAAAGGCCCGATGGTTGGGAACAACGTTTCCCACGCCAATAACAAAACGAAGCGCCGCTTCCTGCCGAATCTGCAGTATCGTCGTTTCTGGGTTGAAAGCGAAAACCGCTTTGTTCGCCTGCGCGTATCCAACGCCGGTCTGCGCGTCATCGACAAGAAGGGCATCGACGCCGTTCTGACCGATCTGCGCGCCCGCGGCGAAATCTAATCGAGAGGAACTGAAAAATGGCTAGCAAAGGCGGTCGCGAAAAGATCAAGCTGGAATCCACTGCAGGTACCGGTCACTTCTACACCACTTCCAAGAACAAGCGCACGACGCCTGAAAAACTGGAATTCATGAAGTACGACCCGAAGGCCCGCAAGCATGTGGCCTACAAGGAAGTGAAGCTGAAGTAAACGCTTCGCAAATCCAGAAAAACCCGCCAATGGCGGGTTTTTTTTCATCTGCTCACTTTCCCGGATGACGCATCAGGATCAGGACATAGCCGATGATGCCGAGGAAGAACAAGACCGACCAGTTGGCCATCGACAAGCCCAGGAACACCCATTCCTTACTCGAGCAGAAGCCTGTGGCAAGAAACAGGGACGGCCACTGCATGCCAAGAACGTCAACCAGGCGTTCGATCAGATCAGGATTGGAGAAGCCACAGGCCGGCGCCAGATCGGGATAGGCCTGCATCCAACTCTGGTAGAGCGCTATCCCCAAGCCGCCGAGCGACAGTAGCAGGATGCCAAGCAACCAGAACAGACTGGCTGCGGGAAACAGAAAACCCAGCAAAGCCAGAACACCGATCGACAGGTACAGCAGGCGCTGAAAAATGCAGTAGGGGCAAGGCGACAGACTCAGCATTGCCTGCAATTGCAAGCCGGCGAACGCCACCCCGAAACACCCGGCAGAGAGCGCACTGAACCAAGCCCGCTTCGGATACGCCAAGACACATTGGCGCAGCAATTTGTACATCAACAATCCTCCAAATTTAACAATCAAATCAAAAACAGCCAATAACTTGCCAGAAACCGCCATTTCCCGGCAAAATGTTAGCTAGAGCCAAAACGGCCCAAGACATCAAGCGGAGACAAGATTTGCCCACACCAACCCAACTGACCGGGACCCAGGGTCTGCTGGCCCTGATCTCGGCGTGCAATTCTGCGCGACACCAGGATCGCGACGAGAGCACGATGCTACAGCAGCAATGCCGACTGCTGGTGGAAACCGGCGGCTATCGTAGCGCAAGCCTCAGTGTTTCGCCGAGCACCTCGTCCAGGCGGAACAAATCAAGGCTGAAGCTGGTGGCCAGTTCGCACGAGCATCGCAATGCGTCGGAAGACGAAACAATCCACCTCAAATTATCCTGGAAGGATAGCAGCCAGGGCCGCGGCGAGCTGCATGTCGAATCCCTCACCCCATTCGCGGCCGATGAGCGTGTGGCACTGCAGATCATCGCCGACAACATCGGCGACAGCCTGCAACAGATTCGCCAGGCAAGCGCGAACCATCTGCTCGAGTCACGCCTGCGCCAACTCTCCCGCGCGCTCGAGTCGAGCCACAATGGGGTGATGATTACCTCGTCCACCCAACTTGATCATCCCATTGTTTATGTAAATCCGGCTTTCGAACGTATCACCGGCTACACCGCAGACGAGGTCATCGGACTGAGCGGGCGTTTTCTGGTCCGTGACGACCTTAATCAGCGCGGCCTGGGCACCATCCGCGAAGCCCTGCGCAGCCGGCGTGAAGCGCACGCCATCCTGCGCAACTACCGTAAGGACGGCTCCCTGTTCTGGAACGAACTGTTCATTTCGCCGGTGCGCGACGAGGGCGGCAGCATGACCACGCACTTCGTCAGCATCATCAACGATGTCAGCGAGCGCATCAGTTATGAGCAACAACTTGAATTCCATGCCAACCACGACGCGCTGACCGGCCTGGCCAACCGCAATCTGCTCAACGACCGGATTGCGCAAGCACTCGCCCAGGCTCGGGCGGACGGTTTGCTGGTTGGCGTCTTGCTCCTCGATCTCGATCGGTTCAAGCTGATCAACGACGGTTTCGGCCATTCACCCGGCAATGAATTGCTTAAATCGGTTGCCCATCGACTCAATCAGAGCGTTCGCGATACCGACACCGTGGCACGCCTGGGCGGAGACGAATTCGTTGTCGTCATCGGTCGCCTGCAATCGGCCGACGATCTGGCGATTGTTGCCAGCAAGATACTGCGCTCGCTCAACCAGCCTTTCATCATGGAAGGCAAGGAAATCTTCGTCACCGCTTCGGTTGGCGCGGCGGTCTATCCGCGCGATGGTGAACATGGGGAAACCCTGTTGCGCAATGCCGACGTGGCGATGTACCGGGTCAAGGAGCACGGCCGCAACAACTATCGCTTCTACGCACCGGAAATGACCCACATGGCGATTGATCGCCTGGACATGGAAGGCAATCTGCGGCGCGCACTCGAACGCGATGAACTGGAAGTTTTTTACCAGCCCCTGGTGGATCTGGAGGGTGGCCGGATTGTCGGCGCCGAAGCTCTGATCCGCTGGCGTCATCCGCGCATCGGCATGATCCAGCCCGCCGAGTTCATTCCCCTGGCCGAGGATACCGGTCTGATCATTCCACTTGGACAATTTGTCCTGCGCCGGGTATGCGCCGACCTGAACGAGTGGCAGCAAGCGGGTTTACCCCCGGTCAAGCTATCGATCAACCTGTCGGCTCGCCAGTTCAGGCAGGACGACCTGGCCGCAAGCATTCGCAGCGCACTGGACAGCGCCGGCATCGAAGGCAGTCGCCTGGCGTTCGAGCTGACCGAAAGCATGGTCATGCATGACGTGGAAAATACCCTGCTGACCCTGCGTGAGCTGAAAAACCTGGGTGCCACGATCTCGCTCGACGATTTCGGTACCGGCTATTCCAGCCTCTCCTACCTCAAGCGCTTCCCGATTGACACGCTGAAGATCGATCGCAGCTTCGTGCGCGACATCCATCAGGACAAGGACGACGCCGCCATTGCTCATGCGGTGATCGCGATGGCGCACAAACTGGGAATCAGGGTGATTGCCGAAGGCGTTGAGACACAGGCTCAACTCGACCTGTTGCGCAATTTCGGCTGCGACGAACTACAGGGTTATCTGTTCAGCCGGCCCGTTCCAGCGGGCGAATTCGCCCTCATGCTGGGCCAGGGGAAAACGCTGTCCGCTACGGGGCAGTCATGAAGAACAAGCTAAGCCACCGGCAGCTCAGTCGACAAGAATTGGCCGACTATCTGGGCAAAGCCAGAATAGACGCTGCCGAGGCTGTAGACAGCTGCCGTGTTTATCGCTGTCAGGACGATCAGGGAGAAGCCCTGATCATCGCCCTCCCCGGCGGCAACGCGCTGCTCGTCAGCAGTTCTCCAGCGCAGACAGTGGACCGTCGCCGCCGGGCTGGTTAAACTTGCGCGCATGACTACGCGCATCCTCCTCGTCGAAGACGATGAACGACTGGCTGAACTGACAGCCGAATACCTGACCCGCAACGACCTCGAAGTTGCCATTGAGGCACGGGGTGACCTTGCCGAGTCCCGCATCCTCAGTGAGCAGCCAGACCTGGTCATTCTCGACGTGATGCTGCCCGGCAAGGATGGTTTTGAAGTCTGTCGTGCCGTCCGGCCAAGTTACCGCGGCGTGATCCTGATGCTGACCGCACGCGACGAAGACTTCGACCAGATACTCGGGCTTGAGCTGGGTGCAGACGACTACATCGCCAAACCGGTTCAGCCGCGCGTACTGCTCGCCCGAATCAAGGCACTGTTGCGCAGGTTGCCGGCCACCGGTGAAATCGACGCCAGCGACAGCCAGATTTTCGGCCAGTTCCGGATCAGCCAGGCAACCCGCACGGCGAGCCTGAACGATCAGGCCATCGACCTGACCACCGCCGAGTTCGACCTGCTGTGGCTACTTGCCTCGCACGCCGGGAACGTGCTTTCCCGCGACGACCTGCTCCAGGAACTGCGGGGAATCGGATTCGACGGCCTGGACCGCTCGATTGACGCACGCATATCCAGGCTGCGCAAAAAGCTGAACGACGACCCGGAGAATCCAACGCGCATCAAGACCGTGCGCGGCAAGGGCTACCTGTTCAGCAAGCATGACTGGAACTGATCCGGTCCCACCGGACGGTAGCCCCCCCGGGCGTCAGGGGCTGGCTCGTTCGCTGTTCCGCGCATCCATGCCACGCTGGCGGGGTGGTCGTTACAGCCTGTCCAAGCTGTTCTTCAATTTCTATCTGCTGGCGATGGGCTCCTTCGTCGCCATCGCCTTCATAGCCGATTTCATCATCTCCACGGCCCAGCAGGGAATCACCGACGATTATGCCCGCCGCTTCATGCGCGGCACGATCACCCTGATCGAGGATGAGCTGTTTCGTCATCCTCGTCGTCAATGGGAACGGCAGATTCAGGAAATTGACAGCAAGTTTTCCTACAAGCTCGGCATCGTCGAACGGCGCACCCTGGATACCCGGCTGACCAGTGCTCAGGTGGCCAAACTCGACGGCGGCGATATCGCCATTGCCCACGATCACGACGTGATGTACCACCGCCTGGGCAACACCAGCAAAATCCTGGTCGTCGGCCCCTTGTCCGCCAGCCGCCACACCGAGGAAAACGAGGGTCTGCCGCTGGATTTGCGGCTACGCCTGCTGACCTGGAGCCTGATCGGCGTGATTTTTGCCATCGCACTATGGTTCTGGGTCCGCCCGGTCTGGCGCGACCTGGAGACCCTGCGCCAGAGCGCACGCGATCTGGGCGACGGAAACTTTGAAGCTGATCCCACCCTGGTCCAGACCCAGCTCTTTTCTCCCCTCGCGGACACGCTCAACAGCATGGCCGAGCGTGTGCGTCAGCTGCTGGCAACGCATCGAGAACTTTCCTGCGGCATTTCCCACGAACTGCGCACCCCAATCGCACGAATGCGTTTCGCCCTGGAAATGTTATCGGAAACCAGCGACCTGGATGAACGTCGGCGCTTATGGGCGATGATGGAGGCCGACCTTGATGAACTCGACCAGTTGATCGACACCAGCCTGACCTATGCCCGCTTTGAGCGCGAAGCACCGGAAGCCCATTTCTCCAGCGTTCGCTTTGCCGACTGGCTGGACGATGAGGTCGACTCAGTCCGCCTGCTCGGACGACAACTACAACTGACAGTCGATACCGAAGGCCTGCCCGACAACCTCCAGGTCGACCTCGACCGCAAGGCCATGCCTTATGCCTTGCGCAACTTGCTGCGCAACGCATTCAAATACGCAAGCGCGGAAATTCGGGTCAGTTCGGAATTGATTGGGGATCGCATCGCCATCCACGTTGACGACGACGGTATCGGCATCCCCGAGGAAGAGCGGGAAAAGATCTTCTCTGCCTTCACCCGCCTCGATCGCTCCCGTGACCGCTCCACCGGCGGCTATGGACTCGGCCTGGCCATTGCCCGTCGCGTCCTCGAACTGCACGGCGGAACCGCCAGTGCCGGCTGCTCGCCGCTTGGCGGTGCGCGCTTCACCCTAACCTGGCCTGCTCGGCAATAGCCAGGCAGTTACATTCCGTCATCGACAACGGCAGGAAGGTTACCTGCAGGCAACCGAGGCGCAACACCGCGGAAACAGGCGTTTGCCTAGAATGTCGCCATGCTTCCCGAAAACGAAACCGCCGAGGAAAAAATGATGATGGAAAAAAACATCAGGGCATTTCTTGCCGCTGCCCGCACCTACCTGCTTGAACTGGTTCAGCCTGCGAACGCCACTGAAGTACGACTGGCCACTATCCCGGTACGTCGCCACTGATGAGCCTGCCCGACGACTTGCCGGTCAGCGAAAGTCTTGCCGTCTTTCTGGGCGTTGCCGGCTTCCAATGGCTCACTGCCGGCCGCGCCGGACTAGTTGAGTCGTTGCTACCGGCCCTGCTGGTCGGCATCATCATCTTCGCCGTCCGCCGCTGGCGTCAGCGAAAACATCGCCCGGGCGAACATTGAACCAGGCTGACGTGCTCAGCAGCGCTCAAGCCAGAACAGGGCAGTTATCGTCTTGGCATCGGTGATCCGCCCATCGAACACGGCCTGACGCGCCTCTTCGGGTGACATTTCGATCACATCGATAAATTCATTGTGGTCGAGCGCCTGCCCCCCGTCGCAGCGAAGATCGCGGGCGACGAATATCTCGATCCGCTCATCGGCATACCCGATGCAGGGATGCATGACCCCCAGATGCTCCCATTGACTGGCCAGATAGCCGGTCTCTTCCCTGAGCTCGCGGCGCGCCGTCTCCGCCAGCGCTTCGCCTGGATCGATCTTGCCAGCAGGCAGTTCGAGAAACACCCTGCGCAAGGGATAACGGAATTGGCGTTCGAACAGCAGATTTCCGTTCGGCAAAAAGGCAAGAATGACCACCGCACCGGGATGGTGAATGTATTCCCGGATTGAGCTGGTGCCGTTGGGCAGACGAACTTGATCGCGGCGTACCTTGAGCAGGACACCGTCGAAGACGGTTTCGGAGCTCAGTTCCGATTCAACAAGGTGCTGCTCGGACATGCTTCCTCCTCAATTGAAAACGCCCCGACGAAGCGGGGCGTTTGTTGCGTCAACTTTACTGATTACAGCGAGCGCAACAGCGCGAACGCACACAGCGTCATGATCAGCTGCGGGAACAGGCCCAGCACCGCAACGGCAATGCCATTGGCGGAAATCAGGATGCGCATGTCCAGCCCGGCAACAATCGGCGTTTCGTCGGTCGGCGCATCGAAGTACATCAGCTTGACCACACGCAGGTAGTAGAAGGCGCCGATCAGCGAGAACAACACGGCAACGATCGCCAACCAGATGTAGCCGGCAGCCACGACCGCCTGCAACACCGAGAACTTGGCAAAGAAACCGACGAAGAAAGGCACGCCGGCCATCGAGAACATGATCATCAGCATGATGCCGGCGAACCACGGGCTGCGCTTGTTCAGGCCCTTGTAGTCGTCAAGCTGATCGGCTTCGAACCCGGCCCGGGACATCAGCAGGATCATGCCGAAGGCTGCAGCGGTCGTCAGCACGTAGGTGATGACATAGAACATCGCCGAGCTGTAGGCGTTGATCGCGTAGCGGACGTCGCCGCCAACCACCCCGGTAACGATACCGAGCAGCATGAAACCCATGTGCGAGATCGCCGAGTAAGCCAGCATGCGCTTGAGGTTGGTTTGGGCGATGGCGGCCAGGTTACCAACAGCCATCGACAACACCGACAGGATGATCAGCATGCCTTGCCAGTCTTCCGCCAGGGTGATCAGGCCGCTGACCAGCAGACGCATCACGATGGCAAAGGCCGCCAGCTTGGGGGCCGAACCGATCAGCAGGGTGACCGGAGTCGGCGCACCGTGATAGACGTCGGGAATCCACATGTGGAAGGGAACGACGCCGAGCTTGAAGGCCAGACCGGCGACCAGGAATACCAGGCCGAAGACCAGCACGGTACGGTTGCTTTCTCCCTGATACAGCGCTTCGGCGAGCTCGGTGATCTCAAGCGTACCAGTGGCACCATAGATCATCGACATGCCGTAGAGCAGCATGCCGGAAGCGAGCGCACCAAGCACGAAGTACTTCATTGCCGCCTCGGTAGACGCCAGCGAATCGCGGTTCATGGCGACCATGGCGTACAGCGACAGCGACAGCAGTTCGAGACCGACGTAGAGGGTGACGAAGTTGTTGGCCGAGATCATCACCAGCATGCCGAGCGTGGCAAACAAGGCCAGCACGTAGTATTCGCCCTTGTTCATCTCGGGGCGGTCGAACAGATAGGCCCGCGAATAGAACATGACGACGATCATGGTCATGTACACGAACAGCTTCAGTAGATCGGCCATCATGTCATCGACGAACATGTTGCTGAAGGTGTAGGTGATCTGACTGTCACTAGTGTAGATCTGGATCGCTGCAGCGCCGAGCAGGGTCAGCTGGGTCAGCGCGAAGGTCACGGTGCGCCGGCTGTCCTTGACGAACAGGTCGATCATCAGGATGGCCATGGCCATCGCCGCCAGGAAGATTTCCGGGGCAGCGGGCAGGAGGTCGGGAATAACGAAATTGTCGAACATGTCGGCTACCGTTTATTGAATCTTGCTGACTGCCACGTGACGCAACAGGTCATTGACCGAGGCGTGCATGACTTCGGTGAACATCTGCGGATAAAGACCCATCCACAGCGTGCAGATGGCCAGGACGGCGAGGATGGCGAACTCGCGACCATTGATGTCGGTGAGCTCCTCGACGTGCTTGTTGGCGATGGCGCCAAAGATCACCCGCTTGTACATCCACAGCGAGTAGGCAGCGCCGAGAATCAGCGAGGTGGCAGCCAGGAAGGCGACCCAGAAATTGAACTTGACGGCGGCCAGGATAACCATGAACTCGCCGACGAATCCGGAAGTTGCCGGCAGACCGGCGTTGGCCATGGAGAAGAGCATGAACAGGGCGGCGAACTTGGGCATCGTATTGACCACGCCGCCGTAATCAGCAATTTGGCGGCTATGCAGACGGTCGTACATGACCCCGATACAGAAGAACATGGCACCGGAAACGAAACCGTGGGAAATCATCTGCACCAGGGCACCTTCGATCGCCAGCGCACTGAACATGAAGAAACCTAGGGTGACGAAACCCATGTGGGCGATCGACGAGTAGGCAACCAGCTTTTTCATGTCAGCCTGAACCAGGGCGACAAAGCCGATGTAGACAACAGCGATCAGTGACAAGGCAATGACGAACCCGGCCAGTTCATGCGAGGCATCCGGGGCGATCGGCAACGAGAACCGCAGGAAACCATAGGCGCCGAGCTTCAAGCCGATCGCTGCCAGCACGATCGAACCGCCGGTCGGTGCCTCGACGTGGGCATCCGGCAACCAGGTATGCACCGGCCACATCGGGACCTTGACCGCGAAGGCGATCAGGAAGGCGAGGAAGATCCAGATTTGCGGGCCCAGATCGATTGGCAGCTTGTGCCAGTCAAGGATGGAGAAGCTGCCACCGGACAGGAAGAAGAGATACAACTGGGCGACCAGGAAGAGCAGCGAACCGAACAGGGTGTAAAGGAAGAACTTGAACGCCGCATACACCCGGTTGGCGCCGCCCCAGACACCGATGATCAGGTACAGCGGGATCAGCGAAGCCTCGAAGAAGACGTAGAACAGAATGCCGTCAAGGGCGCTGAAGATGCCGTTCATCAAACCGGACATGATCAGGAACGCCGCCATGTACTGGGCGACCTTACTCTGAATCACCTCCCAACCGGCAGCAACGACGATGATGGTGATGAAGGCGTTGAGGATCACGAACAGCATCGAAATGCCATCGACCCCGAGGTGGTAATTGATGTTGAAGCGGGGAATCCAGCCATGCAGTTCGACGAATTGCATGCCGCCCTGGGCAACATCAAAACCCATCCACAACGGCAGGGTAACGAGGAATCCGGCAACGGCGCCCGCCAGGGCGAGCATTCTGGCCAGCGGCGCATTGCGGTCACCACCGGTCATGAGGACGAGCAACCCCGCCCCGATGGGAATCCAGATGGCGAGAGATAGCAGCGGGTAGTTCGACATGTTTTTCCTTGCTGTTCTGCGAGCTATTCAGGCTATGCGCGGTTGATCCAGAGGGTCATCAGCACCAGCAGGCCGATGATCATGGAGAACGCGTAGTGGTAGACGAAGCCGGTCTGGAACAGACGGCTGATGGTGGATACCCAGCCAACCAGCTTGGCCGAGCCATTGACGATCAGGCCGTCGATCAGACCGACATCGCCGCCGCGCCACAGGGCCTTGCCCAGTACCCGGGCGCCACCGGCGAAGACGAACTCGTTGATCTTGTCGAAGTAGTACTTGTTCTCGAGCAAGGTATTGATGCCGGCAAAGCGACGCTGGATGGCCGCCGGGATGTCCGGGCGCTTCATGTAGAAGAACCACGACAGCAGCACCCCAGCCAGGGCCAGGTAGAACGGCGGCGTGCTGAAGGCATGCAGGCCCATCGCTGCAGCACCATGGAAATGCTCGATGAAATGGGAGAACGCCGGGTGTGCAGCCTCGTCAACGTGGATGACACCCTTGAAGTAATCGCCAGCTAGCATCGGGCCGATGCCGATATAACCGATGATCACCGACGGAATCGCCAGCAGCACCAGCGGCAGCGTCACCACCCACGGCGTTTCGTGCGGCTTCTGGCCAGGGGCCAGGCCGTGGTGATGGTCGTCGCCGTGGTCGTCATGACCGTGACCATGGTCGTCCTTGCCGAAGCGTTCCTCACCGTGGAAGACCAGGAAATACATGCGGAAAGAGTAGAAGGCAGTGACGAAGACACCGGCAAGCACGGCGAAGTAGGCAAAACCGGCGCCCGGGATGTCGGAGAACTTGACCGCTTCGATGATCGAGTCCTTGGAGTAGAAACCGGACAGGAAAGGCGTGCCAATCAGGGCCAGCGAACCGATCAGCGAGGTGATCCAGGTGATCGGCATGTACTTGCGCAGGCCACCCATGTTGCGGATGTCCTGATCGTGGTGCATGCCGATGATCACCGAACCGGCGGCCAGGAACAGCAGTGCCTTGAAGAAGGCGTGCGTCATCAGGTGGAAGATCGCCACCGAGTAGGCCGATGCGCCCAGGGCGACGGTCATGTAGCCGAGCTGCGACAGCGTCGAGTAGGCGACGACGCGCTTGATGTCGTTCTGGATGATGCCGAGGAAGCCCATGAACAGTGCGGTAATGGCGCCTATGACGATGACGAAGGACAGGGCCGTGGTCGACAGTTCGAACAGCGGCGAGGTCCGGGCGACCATGAAGATACCAGCGGTCACCATGGTCGCGGCGTGGATCAGTGCCGAGATCGGGGTCGGGCCTTCCATCGAGTCAGGCAGCCAGACGTGCAACGGCACTTGCGCCGACTTGCCCATGGCGCCGATGAACAGGCAGATGCAGGTGACGGTCATCAGCGACCATTGCTGATCGCCCCAGATGTTGATCGTGGCGTTGGCGAACTCCGGCGCCTTCTGGAAGACGGTCGCGTAATCGAGCGAACCGAAATGCGCGAGCACCAGACCGATACCGAGGATGAAACCAAAGTCGCCGACGCGGTTGACCAAAAAGGCCTTCATGTTGGCGAAGATCGCCGTCGGGCGGGTGTACCAGAAGCCGATCAGCAGGTATGAGACGAGGCCGACCGCTTCCCAGCCGAAGAACAGCTGCATGAAGTTGTTGGCCATCACCAGCATCAGCATCGAGAAGGTGAACAGCGAAATGTAGCTGAAGAAACGGTTGTAACCCGGATCATCCTGCATGTAGCCGATGGTGTAGATATGCACCATCAGCGACACCGAGGTGACGACCAGCATCATCGTCGCGGTCAGCGTGTCGATCAGGAAACCGACTTCGAAGGTGTAGGTGCCGGAGGTCAGCCAGGTATAGACCGTGCCGTTGAAGGTGTTGCCGGCCATCACGTCCATGAAGATCACCACCGAGGCGGCGAAGGCGATGCCGACGCCGGCGATGGTCGCGGTATGGGCGACCCAGCGCGGAATGATGCGGCAGAACAGGCCGGCGATGATGGCACCGACCAGCGGCGCCAGCGGTACGAGCAAGTAGAGCGATTTCATGTCCATGTTTAACCCTTCAAGCTGCCCAGGTCATCCACATGGATGCTCTTGAGGTTGCGGAACAGCACGATCAGGATGGCCAGGCCGATGGCGGCCTCGGCCGCCGCGACGGCAAGGATGAAGAAGACGAAGACCTGCCCGGAGAGATCGCCGAGGAAGTGCGAAAACGCCACGAAGTTCATGTTGACCGCCAGCAGCATCAGTTCGATGGCCATCAGCAGCACGATCAGGTTCTTCCGGTTGAGGAAGATGCCGACCACGGCGATGGCGAACAGGATCGCGCCGAGGATCAGGAAGTGCGAAAGGGAAAGTGTCAGCATGGTCGCCCCGGTCAGTCCTTTTCAACAGGCATCTGGAGCACGCGCACGCGATCCTTGGCCTTGACGAACACCTGCGTGTTCGGATTCGAAATCTTCGATGCCTTGCGGCCGCGGAAGGTCAGCACCACGGCGGCGATCATGCCGACCAGCAGGATCACGGCGGCGAGTTCGAAGGGGAAGACATAGTCGGTCACCAGCAAGGCACCGATTTCCTTGGTGTTGGAAACACCGGCCGGTACCGTGGCTTCCGAAAGCGGCACCTGGAAGTACTTGCTACCGAGCACCAGGCCCATTTCCAGGACCATGACCAGACCGAGCACGGCACCGAGCGGCAGGTAACGCCAGAAGCCCTCACGGATGCGATCCATGTTGATGTCGAGCATCATCACGACGAACAGGAAGAGCACCATCACCGCGCCAACATAGACGACGATCAGCGCGATGGCGAGGAACTCGGCCTGCAGCATCAGCCAGAGGCCGCCGGTGGTGAAGAAGGCGAGCATCAGGTGCAGCGCGGCATAAACCGGGTTGCGCGCGGTGATCACACGCAGCGCGGCAAACACCAGGATCGCCGAGAGGAAGAAAAAGACAGCGGTTTGAAAATCCATTACAGGCACCTGTCAGCGGTAGGGCGCATCGAGTGCGCGGTCTTCGGCAATCTGCTGTTCGTAGCGATCACCGTTGGCCAGCAGCATCTGCTTGGTGTAGTAGAGATCACCGCGCTTCTCGCCGTGATATTCGAAAATGCGCGTCTCGACGATGGCATCGACCGGGCAGGCTTCCTCGCAGAAACCGCAGAAGATGCACTTGGTCAGATCGATGTCGTAGCGCGTCGTCCGGCGCGAACCGTCGTCACGCGGCTCGGCCTCGATGGTGATGGCCATGGCCGGGCAGATCGCCTCGCACAATTTGCAGGCGATGCAGCGTTCCTCGCCGTTCTCGTAGCGGCGCAGCGCATGCAGGCCGCGGAAACGGAAGGACTGCGGCGTCTTTTCTTCCGGATACTGGACGGTGATCTTGCGGGCGAAGAAATACTTGCCCGTCACCGACATGCCTTTCAGCAGCTCCTTGAGGAAGAGGCTGTTGAAGACTTCCTTCATCGAACCCATTCTTCTCTCCTCAATTCCAGATGTTCAGCGGGCTGATCATCCACGCGCCGACGATGATGACCCAGAAGAAGCACAGCGGCAGGAAGACCTTCCAGCCAAGGCGCATCAGCAGGTCGTAGCGATAACGCGGGAAGGTGGCACGGAACCACAGGAACAGGAAGAGCACGAAGGACATCTTCGCGAACATCCACCAGATTCCATCCGGCAGGAAACCGACCGGCGACAGCCAGCCACCCAGGAACAGGATGGAGGTCAGCGCCGCCACCAGGATCATGTTGGCGTACTCGGCCAGGAAGAACAGCGCGAAGGCCATGCCCGAGTATTCAACGTGGAAACCGGCGACGATTTCCGATTCGCCTTCGGCGATGTCGAACGGGGCGCGGTTCAGCTCGGCAGTGCCGGAGATCAGGTACACCAGGAACATCGGCAGCAGCGGCAGCCAGTTCCAGGACAGGAAACCCAGCCCCATGTCAGCGAACGTGCCCTTGTTCTGCCCTTCAACAATATCGACGAAGTTCAGCGTCCCGGCAATCATCAGCACGGTGATCAGGGCAAAGCCCATGGCGATTTCGTACGACACCATCTGTGCTGCCGAACGCATAGCGCCGAGAAAGGCGTATTTGGAGTTCGACGCCCAACCGGAGAGGATCACGCCATAGACGCCCATCGAGGTGATCGCCAGGATGTAGAGCAGGCTGGCGTCGATGTTGGCCAGGACCAGCGTGTCGGTGAAGGGGATCACCGCCCAGGCAGCCAGCGCCGGCGCGATGGCGAGCATCGGGGCGATCACGAAAACGCCCTTGCTCGAACCGCTGGGAACGATGATTTCCTTGAGCAGCAGCTTCAGACCGTCGGCGATCGGCTGGATCAGCCCCCAAGGACCGACCCGGTTGGGGCCGATACGCACCTGCATGAAGCCGATGACCTTGCGCTCGAAGTAGGTCAGGTAGGCGACGCCGAGCATCAGCGGGGCGACGATCAGCACGATCTTGATCAGGGTCCACACGGCCGGCCAGGCGCCGCCGAAGATCCCTTGTCCGAAATTCATCAGTGCGTCCATTTATGCACGCTCCACGGTGATGTCGCCGAACATTTCGCCCAGCATCGCAGTCGTCGGATGCGCCGCAGCAACGCGGACGCAGCCGGCCGGCACCTGTTCGTCGAGACGGGCGACCAGCACGGTCTCGCCGTTACCCTGGCGGACTCGTACCGAAGCACCGGATTCGACACCAATGCTGGCCAGGGTTGCCGCGGCGGCGCGCAACGTTGGCGCGACGCCATCGGCCGTCTGCAACAGCGCCGGCGCACGGCGGGCCAGCGGGTCGGCAAAGTGGATCGGAACGTCGGCAATGCGTTGCAGACCGCTTGTCGCCGCACCAGGCAGGGCGATGGCAACGCCGTTCAGGCCGTTATCGAGACCGGCAGCGAATTCGGCACCGGCGCCGAGCACTTCGTCGCGGACCTGCTCGCTGCTGGTGTAGTCGAACCCCTCGAGATTGAGGACGTTGCCGAGCACGCGCAGCACCTTCCAGCCCGGACGGGTTTCGCCGCGCGGCTTGACGACGCCGTTGAACGACTGGATGCGGCCTTCGATATTGACAAAGGTGCCCGAGGTTTCGGTAAAGGGTGCCACCGGCAGGATCGCGTCAGCGTATTCAAGCGCCGCCGGCGACTTGAACGGCGACATGACGACGACCATGGCAGCCTGCTTCAGCGCGGCCATGACCGGCTGCGGATTGGCGCAATCGAGTTCCGGTTCGACACCGTAGAGCACGTAGCCGCGACGCGGCTGCTCGAACATCTGGCGGGCGTTGGCCTGATTCGGCAGCGCCCAGGCCAGGTGGGCGCCGACCGTGTTGCCACTCTCGCCGAGGAAACCGACAGTAGCCCCGGTGATGGCGCCAAGCTGGTTGGCCAGTGCGTGCAGTTGGGTGGCATCGGCACACTGGGTGGCAACGTTGCCGAGGAAGATCGCGCGTTTCTCGCCTTCGAGCAGGCTGGCGGCAATCTTGCGGCTCTCGTCGCAGACGGCGGCGTTTTCCAGACCGGCCGGCACGGCCACGCCCTTGGCTTCGGCCGCGGCGCGAACCACCGCAGCCAGCGCCAGCACCAGTTGCGAGGGGGCCACGGTGAGGCTGCCGTAGAGTTTGATCAGTTGATCGTCGCCAGCCACCGACAGCAGGCTGACCTTGGTCCACTTCTTGGCGGCCTGACGCAGGCGCTGTGCGATCAGCGGATGATCCTTGCGCAGGAAGGAGCCGACTACCAGCGCGGCGTCGAGATCCTTGATCTCGGCCAGGCGCATGCCCAGCCAGGGCGCACCGGCGCGCTTGAAGTCAGAGCCGAAGTCGGACTGGCGGGCACGGAAATCGATATTGCCGCTGCCCATGCCCTTCATCAGCTTGCCCAGCAGGAACAGTTCCTCGACCGTGGCGTGCTGTGCCGCCAGCGCAGCGACAGCGTCACCGCCGTGATCGCGGACGATATCCTTGAGCCCGTGGGCGACGTAGTCGAGAGCGACGTTCCAGTCGCATTCGACCCACTGACCGCCTTGCTTGACCATCGGCCGGGTCAGGCGCGCGTCGGAATTCAGCGCCTGGTAGGAGAAACGTTCCTTGTCGGAGATCCAGCACTCGTTGACCGCTTCGTTCTCGCGCGGCAAAACGCGCATCACGTTGTCGTGCTTGACCTGGACGACCAGGTTGGCGCCAACCGAATCGTGCGGGCTCACCGACTTGCGCCGTTGCAGTTCCCACGAGCGGGCGGTGTAGCGGAAAGGCTTCGAGGTCAGCGCGCCGACCGGGCACAGATCGATCATGTTGCCGGACAGTTCGGAATCGACCGAACGACCGACGAAGGTCATGATCTCGGAGTGCATGTTGCGGTTGGCCATGCCCAGTTCCATGATGCCGGCGACTTCCTGGCCGAAACGGACGCAGCGCGTGCAGTGGATGCAGCGGCTCATTTCCTGCATCGAGATCAGCGGGCCGACATCCTTGTGGAAGACGACGTGCTTTTCCTCGGTGTAGCGGCTCTTCATCGGGCCGTAACCGACCGACATGTCCTGCAGCTGGCATTCGCCGCCCTGATCGCAGATCGGGCAGTCGAGCGGGTGGTTGATCAACAGGAATTCCATCACCCCCTTCTGCGCTTTGACGGCCAGGTCGGAGTGGGTGAACACCTTCATCCCGTTGGTCACCGGCGTCGCGCACGCGGGCAGCGGCTTCGGCGCCTTTTCCACCTGGACCAGGCACATCCGGCAGTTGGCCGCGATGGACAATTTCTTGTGGTAGCAGAAGTGCGGGATATAGACACCCAACTGCTGCGCGGCATCCATCACCGTGCTGCCGTCGGGCACTTGCGCTTTCTTGCCGTCGATTTCGATTTCTAGCATGTCGCTACCTTGTAGCCAGTTCTTTCGTAACTAACGCCTAAGCCGTCAGGCCGGGATCTTGTGGAAGCCGCTGCCGGCCCACTGGACATCCTTCGGGACCAGACAGGTCTTGTGCTCGATGTGGTACTCGAATTCGCTGCCAAAATGCTTCAGGAAACTCTGCACCGGGAAAGCCGCCGCGTCGCCGAGCGCGCAGATGGTCCGGCCGGCGATGTTGCCGAGCACGCTGTTGAGCAGGTCGAGGTCTTCCGGCTTGCCCTGCCCATTCTCGATGCGATGCACAACCTTGTACATCCACGCCGTACCTTCGCGGCAGGGCGTGCATTGGCCGCAGGATTCCTCATGGTAGAAGAAGGACAGACGCTCCAGCGCCTTGACCATGCACACCGTCTCGTCCATGACGATGACCGCGCCGGAACCGAGCATCGACCCGCCCTTGCTGATCGAGTCGTAATCCATGGTGCAGTCCATGATCACGTCGGCCGGCATGACCGGCGCCGACGAACCACCGGGGATGACCGCCTTCAGCTTGCGCCCGCCGCGCATGCCGCCGCACATTTCGAGCAGGGTCGAGAACGGCGTGCCGAGCGGGATTTCGTAGTTACCCGGGCGATTGACGTGGCCGGACACCGAGAACAGCTTGGTGCCACCGTTGTTCGGCTTGCCCAGGTTGAGGAATTCCTCGCCGCCCATCTTCAGGATGAAGGGGATGGAGGCGAAGGTCTCGGTGTTGTTGATCGTCGTCGGCCGGCCGTACAGACCGAAGGACGCCGGGAACGGCGGCTTGAAGCGCGGCTGGCCCTTCTTGCCCTCGATCGATTCGAGCAGCGCGGTTTCCTCGCCGCAGATGTAGGCGCCGTAACCGTGGTGGGCAAACAGCTCGAAGCCGAACTGGGTGCCGAGGATGTTCTGGCCGAGCAGGCCGGCGGCGCGGGCTTCGTCGAGCGCTTCTTCGAAACGCTTGTAGATTTCCCAGATTTCGCCATGCACGTAGTTGTAGCCACGATTGGCGCCCATCGCAAAACCGGCGATGATCATGCCCTCGATGACCGCATGCGGGTTGTAGCGCATGATGTCGCGGTCCTTGAAGGTCCCCGGTTCGCCTTCGTCGGTATTGCAGACGACGTATTTGTCACCAGGGAAGGAACGCGGCATGAACGACCACTTCAGACCGGTCGGAAAACCGGCACCGCCACGGCCGCGCAGGACCGACTTCTTGACTTCGCCGATGACGTCTTCCTGGCTCATGCCGGTCTGCAGGATGCGCTTCAACTGCTCGTAGCCGCCACGGGCGACGTAGTCCTTCAGGCGCCAGCTATCATCACCATTCAGGCCGGCCATCAGGACCGGATTGATTGCCCCCAACATGGCCATTATTTGCACTCCTCAAGGAGCTTGTCGATCTGTTCCGGATGCATGTGGCTGCACATCGAGCGGTTATTGACGATGAACACCGGCGCGTCGCCGCAAGCGCCCATGCACTCGCCTTCCTTGAGCGTGAACTTGCCGTCGGCAGTGGTCTCGCCGTAGCCGATGCCGAGTTTCTGCTTCACGTACTCGCCGGCGTGATAACCACCGGACAAGGCGCACGGCAGGTTGGTACACACCGTGATCTTGTACTTGCCGACCGGCTTCAGGTCGTACATGTTGTAGAAGGAAGCGACCTCGTAGGCAGCGATCGGCGGCATGCCGAGATAATCGGCAACGGCTTCGATGGCCTCGGGCGGCAGCCAGCCCTTTTCTTCCTGGGCGTGGGCCAGACAGGCCATGACGGCCGACTGCTTCTGCTCGGCGGGGTACTTGGCGACCTCGCGGGCGAATTTCTGTAGGGTGTCAGCGGAAAACATCAGCGGTCAATCTCGCCAAAAACAACATCCTGGGAACCGATGATCGTCACGACGTCGGCCAGCATGTGGCCCTTCGCCATTTCGTCCATCGCCGCCAGATGCGCAAAGCCCGGCGCGCGGATCTTCATCCGGTAGGGCTTGTTGGCACCGTCGGAAACGAAATAGATGCCGAACTCGCCCTTCGGATGTTCGATCGCGGCATAGGCCTCGCCCGGCGGCACGTGGATGCCTTCGGTGAACAGCTTGAAGTGGTGGATCAGCTCTTCCATGTTCGACTTCATCGCCTCGCGGTTCGGCGGTGCCACCTTATGATTGTCGGTGATCACCGGACCCGGGTTGGCGCGCAACCAGGCGATGCACTGCTTGATGATGCGGTTCGACTGGAGCATTTCCTCCATGCGCACCAGGTAGCGGTCATAGCTGTCGCCATTGACACCGACCGGCACGTCGAAGTCGACCTTGTCGTAGGCCGCGTAGGGCTGCTTCTTGCGCAGATCCCAGGCAATTCCGGAACCGCGCAGCATGGCGCCGGTGAAGCCGAGTTGCATGGCCCGTTCCGGGCTGACGACGCCGACATGGACCAGACGCTGTTTCCAGATCCGGTTGTCGGTCAGCAGCGTGTGGTACTCGGCATGGTATTTCGGGAAGCGGTCGGTGAAATCCTCGAGGAAGTCGAGCAGCGAACCACTGCGATTGTCGTTGAGTTCCTTGGCCTTCTTGGCGCTGGTCCAGGTGGACTCGCGGTACTGCGGCATGCGGTCCGGCAGGTCGCGATAGACGCCGCCCGGACGGTAGTAGGCCGCGTGCAGACGCGCACCGCAGACCGCCTCGTAGGCGTCCATCAGGTCTTCGCGTTCGCGGAAGGTATACAGCGCCATGGTCATCGCACCGACGTCGAGGGCGTGACAGCCGATCCACAACAGGTGGTTGAGGATGCGCGTGACTTCGTCGAACATCGTGCGGATGTACTTGCCGCGCTCCGGCACTTCGAGCTGCAGCAGCTTCTCGACGCCGAGGCAGTAGGCGTGTTCGTTGCACATCGTCGACACGTAGTCGAGACGATCCATGTAGGGCACGGACTGGACCCAGGTGCGGGTCTCGGCCAGCTTTTCGGTGGCGCGGTGGAGCAGGCCGATGTGCGGGTCGGCGCGCTGGACGACTTCGCCGTCCATTTCCAGCACCAGACGCAGCACGCCGTGTGCGGCCGGGTGTTGCGGACCGAAGTTGAGAGTGTAGTTGCGGATATCAGCCATGTGCCGGATCCCCGTAGGTGTCTTCGCGGACGATGCGCGGCGTGTTCTCGCGCGGTTCGATGGTAACGGGCTGGTAGATCACGCGACCTTGATCCGGGTCATAGCGCATCTCGACATGGCCCGAAATCGGGAAATCCTTGCGGAAGGGATGGCCGATGAAACCGTAGTCGGTCAGGATGCGGCGCAGATCCTCGTGACCGACGTAGGCGATGCCGTAGAGGTCGAAGGACTCGCGCTCGAACCAGTTGGCACTGGTCCACAGCGAGGTCACCGAATCGACTGCCGGGAAATCGTCGTTATCGGCGAAGACGCGGACGCGCAAGCGGACGTTGTGGGCAATCGACAGCAGATGAACGGTCGTTGCAAAACGCTTGCCGGTCCAGGCGCCGTCGCCCCAGGTCGAGTAATCGACGCCGCAGAGGTCGATCAATTCCTCGAAGGAAAGGTCGGCGTCGTCGCGCAGCGTCTGCATGAAGGCAAAATAATCGTTGGCGGCGACTTCCACGGTCAGCTCACCGAGGGCGAGCTTGGTCGACAGCAGCTTGTCTCCGAAACGATCCTGCAATTTCTGGCTAAGCGTTTCCAGCTTGGCGGACATAGGGATCAGCCTCGAAAGTTAGCGGGCAATGGTATTGGTGCGGCGGATCTTGTTCTGCAGCTGGATCAGCCCGTAGAGCAGGGCCTCAGCCGTCGGCGGACAGCCCGGCACATAGATGTCGACCGGGACGATGCGGTCGCAGCCGCGCACCACCGAGTAGGAATAGTGATAGTAGCCACCGCCATTGGCACAGGAGCCCATGGAAATGACCCAGCGCGGCTCGGCCATCTGGTCATAGACTTTGCGCAGCGCCGGCGCCATCTTGTTGGTCAGCGTGCCGGCGACGATCATCACGTCGGACTGACGCGGACTCGGCCGGAAGACGATGCCGAAGCGGTCCAGGTCATAGCGGGAACAGCCGGCGTGGATCATCTCCACGGCGCAGCAGGCCAAGCCAAAGGTCATCGGCCACATCGAGCCGGTGCGCATGTAGTTGATGAGCTTGTCAGCCGTGGTGGTGACAAAACCCTCTTGCAGAATACCTTCGATTGCCATTTGGCGCCCTCATTCCCACTCAAGCGCACCCTTGGCCCAGGCGTAGATGTCGCCCAGTGCCAGAATGCCCATGAAGATCAACATTTCGACGAAGCCGAAAACCTTCAGCGAATCAACCGCCACCATGTCCGAGAAAACGACCGCCCACGGTACGAGAAAGGCGATTTCGAGATCGAACAGGATGAACAGGATCGCAACCAGGTAGTAGCGCACGTCGAACTTCATGCGCGCGTCTTCGAAGGCCTCGAAGCCGCATTCATAGGGCGATAGCTTTTCGGGATCCGGGCGTCGTGGAGCAAGAACAAAACCCATCGCCATCGGCAACACACCGACCGCGACCCCCACGAGCACGAACATCAGGATTGGAAAGTAGGCTTCCATGATCCGCCGCCAAGTTGTAAGTTTTATTCGGGACGACCGGACTACTACGGCCAACCCACTTTATTCTCTGGTGCCGACGGCGAGACTCGAACTCGCACAGCTTGCGCCACTACCCCCTCAAGATAGCGTGTCTACCAATTTCACCACGTCGGCACGTATATTTTTATTCCACCCGACGAGGACTCGTGCCAGGCAGATTTCCTTGCGTTACTCTGGAATTACTTCGGTACTTCCTGCGCCTTCGAACCCGCACCAGCAGGCACTCCGGCAGCCTCTGCAGCAGCCGGAACCGCCGCCGAAGCAGGCTGCGATTGTACAGCCTCTTGCATCAGACTACCAGCCGTTTTTGGCTTGTCGGAGGCAATGTAGGCCAAGGACAAACTGGTCAAAAAGAAGACTGTAGCAAGCACCGCAGTCGTCCGGCTGAGAAAGTTGGCAGAACCGGAGGCGCCGAACAAACTACCGGAAGCACCGCTACCAAACGCCGCCCCCATGTCCGCACCCTTGCCGTGCTGCATCAGAACAAGACCAATGATGGCCAGCGCCACCAGAATATGGACCGTCAAAACCACAGAAAACAACCAGTTCATTTATATGCCTATCAGTTTGCGGCGCGACAAATCGCCAGAAAATCATCAGCCACGAGCGAAGCGCCACCGATCAGACCACCATCGATATCCTCTTGCCCGAACAACTCCAATGCATTCTGCGGCTTGACACTACCGCCATAAAGAATGCTCACCCCAGCGGCAACGGCTTCGTTGCCGGCAGCCAACAATCCACGAATGTGCGCATGGACTGCCTGCGCCTGCTGCGGACTCGCCGTTCGCCCCGTACCGATCGCCCACACCGGTTCATAGGCAACCAGCGCCGACGTGAAGGCAGCAAACCCGGCCAGATCGAGAACCGCCTGCAATTGCCTGGATACGACCTGCTCGGTCAACCCCGCTTCTCGCTCAGCCAGCGTCTCACCGACGCAAAGCACCGGCACCAGACCGGCACCCTGCGCCGCTACAAATTTGGCGGCAACAGCAGCATCGGTCTCACCAAACAGACTACGCCGCTCTGAATGCCCAACCAGAACATAGCGACAGCCAAGTTCGCGCAACATACCGGCTTCGACTTCACCGGTGAAGGCGCCAACCGGGTGTTCGCTGAGCGTCTGCGCCCCCAATCCAATTGGCGTAGCCGCCAGAAGCGACCGCAGCTGCGCCAAGTAAGGAAAGGGAGGGCAAACCATAACGTCGCAGGCAACTTCGCCGAGGCCGGCAACAAGACCCGCCACCAACGCTTCGTTGGCGACAAGACTGCCGTTCATCTTCCAGTTTCCGGCGACAAGCTTGCGGCGCGTGGACATGACAATTCCAGTGGCAAAAACCTTGAGATTATATCGACCGGATCACCCCCCGGTCAATGATCACCCCGCCACTGCCGTTGCCCTCACCGCCCCGGCAATCTCTTCTGCAGCCGCGAGGACCTCCTCTGCATCCTCGCCCTCGACCATGACCCGCAATAGCGGCTCGGTACCCGAAGGTCGCAGCAGCACCCGCCCTCTTGCGCCAAGCCGCAGTTCGACAGCCTCACGCGCTGCACGGATGGCGGCATTGTCCTGCCAGGCAAACCCCTTGCTCATCGGTACATTGATCAGCTTCTGCGGGTATAGCGGCAAACCGCCAAGTAGCGACTTCAAATCGCCACCGGACTCGCGCAGTGCGGCCAGTACCTGCAAGCCGGCGATGATTCCATCGCCTGTGGAGTGGCGATCCAGTGCCAGGATATGGCCGGAATTCTCCCCGCCGTAGAGCCAACCATTACGATGCAGCGCCTCGACCACGTAGCGGTCACCGACCGCGGCACGGACAAATGGAATCTCCATCTCGGCCAAGGCCCGTTCCAGTGCCAGATTGGTCATCAGGGTACCGACCACCCCGCGCACCGGCGCCTTGGCCGCACGACTGCGGACGATCGCCATCAGCAACTGGTCACCATCGTAGAGCGCACCCTCGCCATCAACCATCAGGATGCGATCTGCGTCACCATCGAGGGCTATCCCGAGATCGGCTCGGTTAGCGACAACCGCCTCGCAGAGCGCGCGCGGCGCCGTGGCACCATGCTTCTCGTTGATATTCACGCCATTGGGCTGAGCACCGATGGCAATTACCTCCGCTCCCAGCTCATGGAACACATCAGGCGCGATGTGATAAGCCGCGCCATGCGCACAATCGACCACGATCTTCAGGCCGCGCAGGTCAAGTTCATTGGGAAAGGTGCTCTTGCAGAACTCGATGTAACGCCCGCGAGCATCTTCGATGCGCCGCGCACGCCCCAGTTCGCCCGACGGGGCACAACGCATCTCCTGGTCAATGCCAGCCTCGATGGCGTGCTCCACGTCATCCGGAAGTTTGGTGCCCAGCGCCGAGAAGAACTTGATGCCGTTATCGTAAAAAGGGTTATGCGATGCCGAGATGACGATTCCGGCCTGCAGACGCAAGGCCCGCGTCAGGTAGGCAACCGCCGGCGTCGGCATCGGCCCGACCAGGCAGACATCAACCCCCGCCGCGGAGAAGCCTGCTTCCAGCGCCGATTCAAGCATGTAGCCGGAAATCCGCGTGTCCTTGCCGATCAGCACGCCCGGCCGCTCGCCCGCCGGCATCCCGCCACGCTCCAGCAATACCTTACCTGCCGAATAGCCAAGACGCATCACGAAATCCGGAGTGATCGGAAACTCACCGACCCGTCCGCGAACACCATCAGTACCGAAATATTTCCTACTCATCTTTCCCTCCCAGAACAATCGCCGACCATACTGCCAGCGCATCGCAAGTTTCCGCCACGTCATGCACCCGCACGATCGCCGCCCCCTGTTGTGCCGCCATCACAGCCGCGGCGACACTTGCCGCCAGCCGCCCGCCGACCTCGCGCCCGGTGATCTGTCCAAGCATCGATTTGCGTGACACCCCGACCAGCAAGGGCAGCCCGCCCCACACATCGCTCGCCAGCCCCCGAAACAGATCGAGATTGTGCTCCAGTGTCTTGCCAAAACCGAATCCCGGATCAACAACCAGGCGATCCGCGGCTATCCCCGCCGCCTGACACCGCTCGACGGCCAGACGCAACCACTCGGCAACCTCGCCAACCACGTCAGCATACGCCGGTGCTTGCTGCATGCTGCGCGGCTGCCCTTGCATGTGCATCACACAAACGGCGCAATCGCTACCGGCTACAGCAGCCAATGCTTCCGCCGAGGCCATCCCGGCAATGTCGTTGATCATGCTTGCACCGTGCTCCAGCGCCATCCGCATGACACCCGGTTTACATGTATCCACCGAAATCGGCACATCCCAGGCTGCAAGCTCATCTAGCACGGGTAGCAGCCGTGCCAATTCCTCGTCCTCCGGGGTTGGCGCGGCGCCGGGTCGGGTTGACTCAGCTCCGATGTCCAAGATGTCGGCGCCCGCCTCCAACTGCCGACGGGCATGTGCGACAGCGCGGTCAACATCACCAACCAGGCCGTCTCCCGAAAAGGAATCCGGAGTCAGGTTGACGATGCCCATTACCAGGGGGCGCCCCCGCCTGGGCAGGTGATACTTGCCAAATTGAATCATCTTGATCAAGAAAAAAGCCGGGAGAATACTCCCGGCCTGTCAGCACAGTCAGTCGATCAGGCCGTCGCCGGAGCACTCGGCTCGGCACCGGGCTTCTCATCCGGCGGCGATGAACGGGAAATGCTTTGCGTCGGCTTTGGCGGACGCGGCGGCTTTCCGGCCATGATGTCATCGATCTGCTCGGCATCGATGGTTTCCCATTCCAGCAGCGCCTTGGTCATCGCTTCGACCTTGTCTCGATTGTCTTCGAGGAGCTGACGTGCCAAGGCATACTGGCCGTCGATGATGCGGCGGATCTCGGCGTCCACCTTCTGCATGGTCGCTTCCGAAACGTTTTTGTGCTGGGTCACCGAGCGGCCGAGGAAAACCTCACCCTCGTTCTCGCCATAGACCATGACACCAAGATCGGACATGCCGTAGCGAGTCACCATGTCGCGCGCCATCGCTGTCGCCCGTTCGAAATCGTTGGACGCGCCGGTGGTCATCTGGTTCATGAACAGCTCTTCGGCAATCCGACCGCCAAACAGCACCGCAATCCGGCTCATCAGATACTGCTTGTCGTAAGCGTAACGATCCTGTTCCGGCAACTGCATGGTCAGCCCCAGGGCGCGACCGCGCGGAATGATGGTGACCTTGTGTACCGGATCGGATTTCGGCACCAATTTGGCAACGACGGCGTGACCGGACTCGTGGTAGGCCGTGTTCATCTTCTCGTCTTCGGTCATCACCATGCTGCGACGCTCGGCGCCCATCATGATCTTGTCCTTGGCTTTCTCGAAGTCTTCCATATCGACCAGGCGCTTGTTGCCCCGGGCAGCGAACAATGCCGCCTCATTGACCAGATTGGCCAGGTCGGCACCGGAGAAGCCAGGTGTACCGCGGGCGATGATATCGGCCTTGATATCGCCGGCAATCGGCACCTTGCGCATGTGCACCTTGAGGATTTCCTCGCGGCCGCGGATGTCCGGCAACGGCACCACGACCTGACGGTCGAAGCGACCCGGACGCAGCAGCGCCGGGTCAAGGATATCCGGGCGGTTGGTCGCGGCGATGACGATGATGCCGGAGTGACCCTCGAAACCATCCATCTCGACCAGCAACTGGTTCAAAGTTTGTTCTCGCTCGTCGTTACCGCCGCCGAGACCGGCGCCACGATGGCGACCGACAGCATCGATTTCGTCGATGAAGATGATGCACGGCGCATGCTTCTTGGCGTTCTCGAACATGTCCCGGACGCGCGCAGCACCGACGCCGACGAACATCTCGACGAAATCGGAGCCTGAAATCGAGAAGAACGGCACCTTGGCTTCGCCGGCAATCGCCTTGGCCAGCAGGGTCTTGCCGGTACCCGGGTTACCGACCATCAGCACCCCCTTCGGGATGCGCCCGCCGAGCTTCTGGAACTTTGACGGATCGCGCAGAAAATCGACCAGTTCCTGAACTTCTTCCTTGGCTTCATCACAACCGGCGACATCGGCGAAAGTCACGGTATTCTGCGACTCGTCCATCATCCTCGCCTTCGACTTGCCGAAGGAAAAGGCCCCCCCCTTGCCGCCACCCTGCATCTGGCGCATGAAGAACACCCAAACACCGATCAGCAACAGCATCGGGAACCAGCTGACGAAGATGTTCATCAGGAAAGAGGGTTCCTCTTCCGGCTTGGCCTCGATCTTCACGTCGTACTTCAGCAGATCGGAGATCAGCCAGAGATCCTGCGGCGCGTAAGTGGTGATGCGCCGACCTTCCGTGGTCGTCGCCTTCAGCGTGCGGCCTTCCATCACCACCTTGGTGATCCGTCCCTGTTTAACTTCATCCAGGAACTGCGAGTACTCGATGGCCCCGGTTGCGACCTGGCGGGTATTGAACTGGTTGAAAACGGTCATCAGCACGAGGCCGATCACCATCCAGATCGCGAGATTTTTGAACATGTTGTTCAAGCTTGCTCTCCTTCTGCTTGGTCGAGCGATAAAAACACCATTCTAAACAAAACCGTCAGCGCAATGTTCGGCCGAGCAGGTAAATCTCCGGGCTGCGGTCACGCGAAGCGTCAGGTTTGCGCACCGCCACGGTGTGAAAGGTAGCACGCATCGCCTTGACAAAAGCCTCGTAATCACTGCCCTGAAAAACTTTGACCAGAAAAGCACCATCCGGTTTCAAATGCGCCTGCGAGAACTCCAAGCCCAATTCCGCCAGGTGCATGACCCGGGCCTGATCAACCAGCGGCACACCGGACATATTGGGGGCCATGTCCGACATCACAAGTCCTACCCGCCGATCCCCAAGCTTTTCTTCCAATTGGCCAAGCACCTCGTCCTCGCGAAAGTCGCCCTGGATGAAATGAACACCATGGATCGGGTCCATCTCCAGCAGGTCAAGGGCGAACACCAGACCGCCGCTACCCACCCGCTGTACCGCCACCTGTGACCAGCCCCCCGGGGTCGCGCCAAGGTCGACGACCACCTCGCCCGGGCGCAGCAGTTTGTCCTTGTCGTCGATCTCCATCAGCTTGAAGGCGGCGCGCGAACGCCAGCCTTCCTTCCTGGCAAGCTGGACGTAAGGATCGTTAACATGCTCGCGCATCCACGCCTTGCTGGTTCTGGTTCGTTTCATTAGGTAAAATGCCGTTTTTGAAAGGTTTTCATATGCAACAACTGACATCCGCTCAGGTTCGCGAATTGCGCGCCCGGGCCCATGGCCTCAATCCGGTCGTCTCCATTTCCGAAAACGGCCTGACCGACGCCGTGCTCAAGGAAATCGACGTCTGCCTGAAGGCACACGAACTGATCAAGATCCGGGTCTACGGCGACAGCCGGGAAGATCGGCTGAGCTACTTCGAGCGAATCTGCCAGGAACTTGCGGCATCGCCCGTACAGCATATCGGCAAACTGCTGGTCGTCTACCGCGAAAATACTGAAAAATCCTCAGCCGCCGACAAGACTGCGGCCAAACCCCGGGCGGCCGCTCCGCGCCGCACCAAGCGCAGTTTCCAGGGCTGAACCGGCGGAAAGACGCCCGCCGACCGGCCATTACTCGTAGCGGACGTCGATCACCTCGAACTCGCGAATCCCGCCCGGCGCCTGAACCTGGGCGATATCGCCGGCATACTTGCCGATCAGCGCCCGAGCCATCGGCGAAGCCACCGACAGCTTGCCGTTCTTGATATCGGCCTCGTCTTCGCCGACGATCTGGTAGATCACGACTTCGCCACTGTCCTGATCCTCGATCTCGACGGTGGCGCCAAAGACGCAACGACCATCGGCATCGAGCAGCTTGGGATCGATGATCTGGGCGTTCGACAGCTTTCCTTCGACTTCCTGGATGCGCCCTTCGATGAAGCCCTGGCGCTCCTTGGCCGCGTCGTACTCGGCGTTTTCGGAAAGATCGCCGTGGGCGCGCGCCTCGGCGATCGCAGCGATCACCCAGGGGCGATCGACGGTCTTCAGCCGATGTAACTCCTCGCGGAGTTTTTCGGCGCCGGTTACGGTCAACGGAACTTTGCTCATCTCATTTCCCTGCAAAAGCAAAACCGCCGGTGCCCGAAAAAGGCGGCCCGGCGGTGGTTCTGGTTGGTTTCAGTGCAACTGCGCGTGCAGCGCCTGGATCGGATAAACCACGAGTTCGCCCCGGTTGCGGATGCCCTCGGCGGCCGCTTCGGCGCCCCAGATCGTCGTGTACATCGTCACCCGCGCCTGCAGGCCGGAAGTACGGATCGAACGCGAATCGTTGATCGCGCCGCGCTTTTCCTCGACGGTGTTGATGATCAGCGAAATCTCGTTGTTCTTGATCATGTCGACGATGTGCGGACGACCCTCGGTCACCTTGTTCACCGGCTGCACGGTCAGCCCGGCGGCGGCGATGGCCTGCGCCGTGCCGCGCGTGGCGACCAGCTGGAAACCGGCTTCGGCCAAGTGGCGTGCGATCTCGACCGCCTTCGGCTTGTCGCCGTCCTTGACCGACAGGAAGACCTTGCCCGCCGACGGCAGCTTGACGCCGGCCGCTAGCTGCGACTTGACGAAGGCTT